>CANHBC010000153.1 GCA_947458835.1 Betaproteobacteria bacterium
CGACGGTCGTCGCGGCGCAACAACCTCAGCGGCGCTGAGCGGCGCCTGCAGGGCGCCCGCGGCAGAGCTGGTTCAGCCAGCCTCGCTGGCTGGCGCGTGGCGGTGGCAGGCGACGACCTGGCCACCGGGCAGCGACACCGGATCGGGGTAGCGCAGGGCGCAGGCCGGCATCGCCTCCGGGCAGCGGTCGCGGAAATGGCAGCCGGCCGGCGGGTCGATCGGCGAAGGCGGATCGCCCGCGGCTGTCGGGACCGACGGGGACCGCACGGCACGGTCGATCCTCGGCACGGCCGACAGCAGCGCCCGCGTGTAGGGATGCGCCGGCGCGTCGAGCACCCTTCGAACCGGGCCGCGCTCGACGATGCGCCCGAGGTACATCACCGCGATGTCGTCGGCGACCACCTCGACCACGCCGAGGTTGTGCGTGATGAACAGGTACGCCAGGTCCATCTCCTGCTGCAGGCCGCGCAGCAGGTTGAGGATCTGCGCCTGCACCGAGACGTCGAGTGCGCTGGTCGGCTCATCGCAGACCACCAGGCGCGGCTCCACCGACAGCGCGCGCGCGATCGCCACCCGCTGTCGCTGGCCGCCGGAGAACTGGTGCGGGAAGCGACCGGCCGCATCAGCGGGGAGTCCGACCTGCTCCAGCAGGCGGGCGATACGCGCAGCCCGCTCCGCACCGCCCCACTCCGGCCGCAGCGATCGCATGCCCTCGTCCAGCGCATCGCCGACGCGGATGCGCGGGTTGAGCGATGCATAGGGGTCCTGGAACACGATCTGCATCCGGGCACGCAGGGGCCGCAGGGCCGACCGGCCGAGGCCGAGGAGGTCACGCCCCTCGAACGCGATGCTGCCGCCGGTGGGCTCGACCAGCCGCAGCAGCGACTTGCCGACCGTCGTCTTGCCGCAACCGGATTCACCGACCAGCGCCAGCGTGCGCCCCGGCGACAGTTCCAGCGAGACGCCATCGACGGCGCGCACCGCACCGCGCGACCGACGCAGCAGGCCGCCGCGCAGCGGGAAATGCACCTGCAGGTCGCGCGCGACCAGCAGCGGTGGCGCACCCGGTCCAGCGTCCGGCACCGCCGCAGGCATGGCGGCTGGCGCAGCGTCGCAGTGCTGCGGGGCTGCTGCATCGACCGATCCCCGCGCAGGCGCGCTCGCTTCAGGCGCCCACGGCTCCGCGCCCGGTGCAGCCATGGCCGGATCGGCATGGAGGTGGCAGCGCACCTGCCGGCCATCGCCGAGCCGGACCATCGGCGGAGGCGAACGCCGGCAGGCAGGCAACGCGTGGTCGCAGCGCTCTGCGAAGCGGCAACCGGCGAAGGTGCCATCGAGCGGCGGCACGTTGCCGCGGATCACGGCCAGCGGCCGGTCCCGGCTGCCGCGCTCCGGCAGTGAGTCGAACAGCTTGCGGGAATACGGATGCGCCGGACCGTGCAGGAAGGCGTCGACCGCCGCCACCTCGACGATCTCGCCCGCGTACATCACGGCCACCCGCCGTGCAGTCTCGGCGACGATACCCAGGTCGTGGGTAATCAGCAGCAGCGCCATGCCACGGCTGCGCTGCAGTTCGCGCAGCAGGCCGAGCACCTGGGCCTGGATGGTCACGTCGAGCGCGGTGGTCGGTTCGTCGCCCACCAGCAGTTCCGGATCGCAGGCAAGCGCCAGCGCGATCATCACCCGCTGGCGCATCCCGCCCGAGAGCTGGAACGGGTAGTCGTCGAGGCGGCGCGCCGCGTCCGGGAGACCGACCGACTGCAGCAGTTCCAGCGCCCGCGCGCGCAGCACCGTCGCCGGTCCGGGGCGGTGGCGGCGCAGCGCCTCCTCCACCTGGTCGCCGATGCGCATCACCGGATTGAGCGACAGCATCGGTTCCTGGAACACCATGCCGATGCGCGCGCCGCGTACGTCGCGCATCGCACGCTCAGGCAGGTCGAGCAGGTCCGTGCCCCGCAGGCGCACCGAGCCATCGACCACCTCGGCTGCGTCCGGCAGCAGCCGCATGATCGACAGCGCGGTCATCGACTTGCCGCAGCCGGACTCGCCGAGCAGTGCCAGCGTCTCGCCCGGCTCGAGCACCAGACCGACCGAATCCACCGCGTGCACGATCGACGTTCCGGCGTCGATCCACGTGCGCAACCCGTCCACGGCCAGCAGGGGCAAGCGGGCGGGTCCGGGTCCGGTGCCGGCAGCCGCGTCCGCGCCCATGTCTGCGCCGATCTCTCCGCTCACGGTGCCGTCCCCGGGGCCGGCGCCGTACGCACAGGACCGACCCGGAAGCCGATGCGACGCACCGTCGTGCGTGGATCGAACGCGTCGCGCACCGCATCGGCGAACAGGTTGGCCGCCAGCACCAGCGCCAGCATGAAGCCGAAGGCCGACGCCAGCGACCACCAGACCATCGGCTCGCGCGCCATCTCCAGGCGTGCGTCGTTGATCATCGTGCCGAAACTGATCATGCTCGGGTCGACGCCGACGCCGACGTAGGACAGCACCGCCTCGGCCAGCACCAGTCCGGAGAAGCCCATCACCGCCGAGATCAGCACGATGTGCAGCATGTTCGGCGCCAGGTGGCGCACGATGATCCGCCAGTGGGAGACACCGAACGCATGGGCGGCCTGCACGTATTCGAGCTCGCGCAGCTTGAGTGCCTCGCCGCGCAGCAGCCGGCACAGTCCCGTCCAGTTCGCCAGCCCGAGGATCAGGCACAGCATCAACAGACGGAAGTCGGCCCGCTGGGCCGAGGTCTCGAACAGGCCAGGACGGGTTTCCATATAGACCTGAATCAGCAGCACGCCGGCCGCGATGAGCAGCACCGACGGGATCGACTCGAGGGTGGTGTAGACGTACTGGATCAGGTCGTCGACCCAGCCCTTGAAGTAGCCGGCGGCGATGCCCAGCAGCACCGCGAACGGCAGCAGCACCAGCGTGGTCAGCGTGCCGATCACCAGGCTCGTGCGGATGCTCTTCAGCGACAGGTACAGCACGCTCTGGCCGATCTTCGAGGTGCCGAGCACGTGGTAGTGCGCCGAGAGCACGACCACTGGTGCCGCCAGCACCAGCAGCACCGACGCGGTGAGCAGGAACGCCCGCCAGTCGGGACCCGCCGGCTCACCCCGCCAAACCTGCACCAGGGCCGCCCGCCAGGCCACCCGCCGGTGCCGGGCGATCACCGCCAGCACCAGCGCGCAGCACAGGACAGCCCCGAGCACGCCTGCGAGCAGCCCGGCCGCGGTACGTCGTGCGATGTCGGCGACCCGCCCGGCCTCGGGGTCGGCCAGGTGCGCGCCGCCATGGCGCAGCCTCGGGAAAGCGCGCGCCTGTGCACCGTCCGGGCGTTCGATCGTCTCCTTCTGGAACGCCACCGCCGCCAGCGGTGCCGAGTAGGTTCGCTCGCGCTGCTCGCGCAGCGGCGCGACCAGCAGGTCGAGCACGCTCAGTACGTCGACCGAATACGCTACCTTGCCGCCCTCCCCCGGCTTGTCCAGGGCCGGTCGGAAGTGCAGCGAATCGAGCAGGCCGACCGCGACGAACAGCGCCAGCACGACCGCCGAACCCATGCCCGCGCCGCTCGCGGCGACCCACCCCCAGCCCTGGCGCAGGTGCGCGCTGCGCCAGCAGGTCCAGGCGAACACGGCCAGCGCCGCGACCAGCAGGAACACCAGCGCGTCGGTCCAGAGCACCACGGGCATGAACGAGGCCTGGCCGTTCATGCGAACTTCACCCGCGGGTCTACCCAGGCATAGGACAGGTCGGTCAGCACCAGCCCGACGATGTAGAGCACCGACCCGAGGAACACCATCGCGCGCACCACCGCGAAGTCCTGGGCGTTGATCGCATCGATCGTGTAGCTGCCCAGCCCTGGTATCCCGAAGAACGACTCGAACAGCAGGCTGCCGAGGAACAGCGACGGGATCACCACCACCACCCCGGTCAGGATGGGGATCATCGCGTTGCGCAGCACGTGGCCGAACAGCACGCGCAGTTCCGACAGGCCCTTCGCCCGCGCGGTGCGCACGTACTCCCGGCCCATCTCGTCGAGGAAGATGGTGCGGTACCAGCGCGTGCTGCTGCCCAGGCCGGCCACCACGCCGATCACCACCGGCAGCAGCAGGAAGGGCACCATCGCGCCCCCTTCGGCGAAGCCGGAGATCGGTGCCAGGCGCCACGCCTTGCTGACCAGATACTGGCCACCGATGATGTAGAACATCGCCGACACCGACATCAGCACCACGCACAGCACGACCCCCGCGAGGTCGAGCGCCGTCTGCCGGAAGAACACCAGCAGCAGCGCGGCGCAGACGTAGGCCAGGAGCCCGAGCACGAACACCGGCAGCGCGATCGCCAGGCTCGGCCCCATCCGCTCGCGGATCTCGCGGCCGATGTCGCGTCCGTCGTCGGAGAAGCCGAAGTCGAACACGAAAAGGCGCACCGACTTGTCGAAGAAGACGGTGTCGGTGACCCGGTCGACCCCTTCGGCCGAGGCGTTCACGAACAGCGGCCGGTCGTAGCCGCGCTCGCGCTTCCAGTCCTCGATCGCCTCCGGGGTGACCCGTTTCACGCCGAGCTGCATGCGTGCCATGTCGTCGGGCGTGTTCACCATGAAGAACAGCGCGAAGGTGAGCAGGTTCACACCGACCAGGATCGGAATCGCATAGAGCAGGCGGCGCAGCAGGTAGGCGATCACCGGTGCTCCCCGGGCCGCGTGCCGGCGGGCGCGTCCACCCGGCCCAGGCGCCGCTCGCGGCGACGGTAGCCGGCCCATGCAGGCACGACCAGGGCGACCAGGCCCAGCGCCGCGACGCCGATCGGCCAGGTCACCGGCTCGTTCCAGGCTGCCTGAGCGGCGGCGCGCGCCGCACCGTCGACCCTGTGGTACTTGAGCTCGTTCTGCGCCATCGAGTTGGGCTTGCTGTTGAGCAGCCAGCCATGGCGCAGCGTGTAGTCGACCGGGTGCAGGCCCCAGACCCAGGGCGCATCGTGGCGCGCGATCTCGACCATGCGGTCGATCACCTGCTGACGCGCTGGCCCGTCGTCCATGCCCTTCATCTGCTCGAACAGCCGGTCGTACTCCGGGTTGGCGTAGTTCGCCGAGTTGTTGCCGTCGCGCCCGGCCTTGGCTTCAGGGCCGTACAGGAGAAACAGGAAGTTCTCCGGGTCTGGATAGTCGGCATTCCAGCCAAGGAAGAACAGCTGCACGTTACCCTGGCGCAGCTTGTCCTGGAACCGGTTCCAGTCGGTCAGGCGCGGCACCAGCTGCACGTCGATCTTCTGCAGCTGGCGCACCTGCCACTCGATGCGCGAACGCGCCCCCGGGCCTCCGGCGGTGGTATCCAGGTAGAGCACCAGCGGCTGGCCGGTCTTCGCGTCCCGGCCATCCGGATAGCCCGCCTCCGCCAGCAGCCGCCGAGCCTCGGCGAGCGGCTTGCGCCGGGGCGCGCCATCGACCCAGTCGTACATGTACCGGTTCAGGCCCTGCTCGCCATCGCGGAACCCGATGATGCCCGGAGCGATGGGCCCCTGCGCCGGGATTGCGCGGCCGTTGCGGAAGATCGAGATGAACTCCTCCTGGTCGATCGCCAGCGAGATCGCATGCCTGAGCTTGCGCGCGCGTTCGCGTGCGGCCGGGTCGGCCTTGCCGCCGGAGCCAACCACCGGGTCGTTCCAGTTGAAACCGGTGTAGAACACGGAGGTCGCGACCGAGGTCTGCAGCCGGATGCCGCGCGTGGCCATCTCGTCGCTGATGCCGACATCCCCCGACTCGTTCATCTGCACCGCCTGGTCGAACGCATCCGAGCTGATGCCGGAACTGTCGAACCAGCCCTGCAGGAACTTGTTCCAGTAGGGAATCTGCTCCTTCTCGAGCGAGAACACGATGCGCGGGGTAAGCGGCAGCGGCCGTCCGGCATCGGCGAGCAGGCCGGCCTCCCGGTCCCCCGGGGCGCCTTCGGACGGATAGGACTGGCCGGAATAGTGCGGGTTGCGCTCGAGCACCATGCGCCGGTTCGGATCATGCTCGGCCAGCATGTACGGCCCGCTCCCCAGCGGGTACCAGTCGAGCGAAATGTTCTTCTCCGCCAGCCGCGGCTGCGCGTAGAAACGGTCGGCCTCGGGCGGCATCGGCGCGAAGAATGGCATCGCGAGCCAGTAGACGAACTGCGGATACTTCCCCTTGAGCCGGACCCGGAAGGTATACCGGTCGACCACCTGCACGCCTTCGACCGAACGCGCCTCGAGGTCGATGAACGCATCGCGCGGCAGCGACTTCGCTTCCTCTCGCAGCGACTCGGCCAGAGCCCCCAGGCCGACGATGTAGTTCGCCATCTTGCCCAGGATCGGCGACTGCAGCCGTGGATGGGCGAGGCGCTTGATCTGGTGGACGAAGTCTGCCGCCACCACTTCGCGCGTGCCGGTCGTGGCGAAGTCCTGCAGCGTGTGGATGCGCGCGAGTTCTGCCGGCCCGAGCGCATGGTGCAGCGGCCGGCCCGAGGCATCGACCGCCAGCGCCGGGTGCGGCTGGTAGCGCTGTCCCGGGCGGATGCGCACGTCGTACTCGCTGAACGCAACCGCCGCGGCCGGCGCGCCCGGCGGCAGTTCGCGTCCGTCGCGGTCGAGGTAGCGCGGACGCGGTACCTCCTCCGCCGCATAAGGCACCAGTTCGAACGGCCGCTTGAGGTAGTGGTACTGAAGCGGTGGCTGGTACACCTGCCCGACGAACACGTACGCATCGGAGGTGTAGGCACGCGCCGGGTCGAGGTGCTTCGGCCGTGCGTTGAATGCCGAATAGAGGGTATGCGCGCGCAACTGGGGAGGGTCGCCCGGATACGGGTCGTTCCAGGGACCGCTGCAGCCTGCGAGCACGAGCGACGCCGCCAGCACGCCGAATGCGAGGCGGAGCATCCGCGGCAGGAGCGTACCCGGCGGGAGGACTTTCGCGGCGGCGCATCGACTGGCTGGCATCTCGGCGCGAGTGTAGCGAAAAGGCGTGCGTCGGGGCGGGCCGATCCCGGGCCGGAACCCGGCGCTATACTCCGCGCACCTTCACAGCGCACGGGGCATTCGATGGGCTTTCTCTCTGGCAGGCGGATCCTGATCACCGGCATGCTCAGCAACCGCTCGATCGCCTACGGCATCGCCAAGGCGTGCGCGCGCGAGGGCGCGGAACTCGCCTTCACCTACCAGGGCGAAGGCGTGAAGGACCGGGTCACCACGCTTGCCGCCGAGTTCGGCTGTGACCGAGTGCACGCGTGCGATGTCGCGAGCGACGCGGACATCGAACGCCTGTTCGCGGACCTCGGCCAGACCTGGGACCGGCTGGACGCACTGGTGCATGCAATCGCGTTCGCACCACGCGAGGCGCTGTCCGGCGACCTGCTCGACGGGCTCGACCGTGAAGCCTTCCGCGTCGCCCACGACATCAGTTCCTACAGCCTCGCGGCGCTGGCCAAGGCGGCGCGCCCGATGATGTCAGCCGGCGGTTCGCTGGTCACGCTGTCCTACCTCGGCGCGGAGCGGGTGGTGCCCAACTACAACGTGATGGGACTGGCCAAGGCCAGCCTGGAGGCCAACGTGCGCTACCTTGCGGCCAACCTCGGGCCACAGGGCATCCGCGTCAACGGCATCTCGGCCGGCCCGATCAAGACGCTGGCAGCGGCCGGCATCGGCGGCTTCGGCAAGATCCTGAAGTTCGTCGAGGAGAATGCGCCGCTGCGCCGGAACGTGACGACCGAGGACGTGGGCAACGCGACCGCGTTCCTGCTGTCGGACCTCGCCTCCGGGATCACCGGCGAAATCATCTACGTCGACGCCGGCTTCAACGTGATGGGCGCGGGCATCCCGCGCTGACCGCTTGCCCCGGTCGATCCGACCAGACCGCGGGCGACGGCACCGGTAGCGCCGCCCGCGAAACGATCGGCGTTACTGCGCGCGTTCCAGAGCCGTCGGTGCCAGAGTGACCTTCGCGCCCGCCCGCAGCGCGGCGATGTACGCGCTGACCTGCTCCTGCGTCGCCAGCTGGTACGCCTGGCGCGCGAACCCGGCACGCGCGTTCGGATCGATGCCGCGCGACTCGACCACGCGCGAAACCCGCAGCAGCAGGAAACCGCCGCCAGGCTGCTCGACACCCGCGTAAGCAGGCAGTTTCGACGCATCGGCGCGGAACACCTGGCGCACCGCCGCCTCGGACAGCGACCCGGGCTGCTGGCGGCTGATCGTCTGGGCCGCCGACCAGCCGGCACCTGCGTCCTTCCCGGCACGCAGGTCAGCCAGCCGCCGTCGGCCCTCGTCGACCGCCAGTTCAGACGCACGCTGCAGCCGGAGCCGCTTCTCCAGTGCCTCGGCCACGTCCGCCAGCGGCCGTACCCCGGCCGGGCGGTTCTCGACCACGCGAGCTGCCATCAGTACCCCGGGCGCCACCTCGATCGCGGCGGTGTTGCGCTTGTCGCGCAGCACTTCCTCGGCGAACACGGCTGCCAGGAGCCGCTCGTTGGTCCCCTTCGGCGCGTCGCCACCCTGCCGGCTGAACCAGCCGCTGGTCTGGACGGGCTGACCGATCTGGTCGGCCGCCGGCTTCAGCGAATCGGACTGCTCGAACACCGTGTTGGTGAAGGACTCGGCGAGCTCCGCGAACCGGCGTGCCGCACGCGAACGCCGCAGTTCGTCCTCGACCTTCGCACGTACCTGATCGAAACCCGGCCCCGCGTCGCCGCGCACCGCCGCCAGCCGGATCACGTGGAAGCCGGCCTCCGTCTCGACGGGGCC
>CANHBC010000154.1 GCA_947458835.1 Betaproteobacteria bacterium
ACCCGACCCACAGTCAAAGGCTACGCCCGCCTCGCAGTCGAGCAGGCAACGGCCGAACTGCGTGCCGAGTGTGCTGCGCTGCGGGCGGCGGGCCTGGCGTGCTACGGGCTGCTGGTGGCCGTCGGCGTCCGCGCCCGCGGCTGGCAGGCGCGGGGTTGAGGCCGTCGCGCAGTCCGACTTGCACTCGTCCGGCAGCCGATCGCCACTCGCCCTTCATTTGCCCGCCGGCCGACCGATAACGGGAGGTCGGGCACCTTCGCCGCCTGGCTTCCCGTTCCGTCCGTAGCCCCATGCCGCCCGAGTCTCCCCAGCCCCAACGTCCTGCCGTGTCGTCCCGTACGCCTGGCGAATTCGCGCGCGAGACCCTCAAGCTGCTGGCCGGCCGGCGCATCGCGCCCACGCCCGAGAACTACGCCCGGGTCTATGCCGAGATCGCCGGGGCCGCCGCGCGGGGTACGCCGGCCGCGACCGGTGGTGCCGTGCTGGGGCCGCCGTGGGCCGAGGCGGACGCGACCGACTGGTCGCAGGTGATCCGGGACCTGCTTCGCCAGATCGAGGTGCGCCACGCCGGCGTGTCACCGATGCAGAAACGCGAGGGCCTGGAGCGCCTGCTGATCAACTTCCGGCGCTCGCCGCAGCTCGGCGAGAAGCTGGCTGCGCTGACCAGGGCCTGGGGCGAGGCCCTGCCCGCCGTGCCTGGCACGTTGTGGGTGGATGCCGCCGAGGTCGCTGCCGACGGCGCGCCACCGATCCCCGAGCCCGGCAGGGGGCCGGCTGTCGCCCCTGCGCCCTGGCAGGCGGCGCAGGCGTTCAATGGTATCGCCGCGCCCAACGCAGCGGCCGGTGCAGCCCTGCTGCCGATGGTCGGTGACCTGGCCCGGGCGCTGCGCGACCTGCTGGCAGGGGTGTTCGAACGCGAGCTGGCCCCTCGGGTGGCCGACCATCCGAAGCTGTCCGGCGCGCTGTCCCGGCTGCCGCCGCTGGTGCGCGCGGCGACCACGCCGGCCGACTGTGCGGCGATCGACACCGCGATCGGTCACGCGCTGCGCGAGGTCGACCTGGCGCAGCTCGAGCAGCGGCTGATCGTCGAGGACTCGATGGCGCTGGTACGCATGCTGGTGGCCAACCTCGCCGAGCTGGTGGACGACGACCGCTGGGTCGCCGGCCAGGTAAAGCTGCTGGAGCGCACCGTCGCACAACCGCCCAGCTCGCGCTCGCTGGCCGATGCGCAGGCACAGTTCCGCGAGGCCGCCGAGCGGCAGCGCACGCTGAAGCAGGCGCTGCAGGACGTGAAGCGCACGCTGAAGGAACTGATCGGCGTGTTCGTCGAGCGGGTGGGCGAGATGGCGCAGAGCGCGGCCGACCACCAGGCCCTGCTCACCGGGTACACCGAGCGGGTACGCACCACCGACAACGTCGGGGCGCTGCAGGACCTGCTGGACGAGCTGAGGGTCGACATCCGTCGCATGCAGGTCGACGCGACGCGCTCGCGCGACGACGTGTTCGGCGTGCGCGAGCAGGCCGACCACGCGCGCGCGAAGGTGGTCGAACTCGAGACGGAACTGGCGCGGGTCAGCGCCGCGCTGCGCGAGGATGCGCTGACCGGTGCGCTCAACCGGCGCGGCCTGGACGAGGCCGTCGAGCGCGAGGCCGCGCGCGCACAGCGCTATCGCTCGCCGCTGTGCTTCGCGGTGATCGACCTCGACAACTTCAAGAAGCTGAACGACCGGGTCGGCCACCAGGCCGGTGACGAGGCGCTGCGCCACCTCGTGACGGTGGTGCGTTCGATGGTCCGCCCTTCGGACACCATCGGTCGCTACGGTGGCGAGGAGTTCGTGCTGCTGCTGCCCGAGACGTCTCCGGCCGACGCCACGGTGGTGCTCGAGCGGCTGCAGCGTGAACTGACGCGGGAATTCTTCCTGCACAACAACGAGAAGGTCCTGATCACCTTCAGCGCCGGGGTCGCGGGCCTGCAGCCGGGGGAGGCGGGGGGGCAGGCGCTCGCCCGGGCCGACGAGGCGATGTACCAGGCCAAGCGGCGGGGCCGCAACCGGGTGCTGACGGCCGTGGGCGGCTGACGCAGCCCGTGGGCGGGCGGTGGTACGCTCCCGCCGTTGCCAACGGACCCGTGCCCGCATGCCAGCCAGCAATCCCTCTCCGTCGACCGGCGCTTCGTCGACCGCGCTGCCCCTCGCGGGGCTTCGAGTGCTGGAACTGGGCCAGCTGATCGCTGGCCCCTTCGCGGGCAAGATGCTTGCCGACTTCGGTGCGGAGGTGGTCAAGGTCGAGCCGCCCGGCAGCGGCGACCCGCTGCGCAAGTGGCGCATGCTGAAGGACGGCACCTCGGTCTGGTGGCAGGTGCAGTCGCGCAACAAGCGCTCGGTGGCGATCGACCTGCGCTGCGCCGAGGGCCAGGCGCTGTGCCGCCAGCTTGCCGCCGAGGCGGACGTGGTGATCGAGAACTTCAAGCCGGGCACGCTCGAGGGCTGGGGCCTCGGCTACGAGCGGCTCGCCCAGGACAACCCGGGCCTGGTCATGCTGCGCATCTCCGGCTACGGGCAGGACGGCCCCTATGCTGACCGTCCCGGCTTCGGCGTGATCGCCGAGGCGATGGGCGGGTTGCGCCACCTGTCGGGCGAGCCAGGCCGGCTGCCCGTCCGTGTCGGCGTGTCGATCGGCGACACCCTGGCCGCGCTGCACGGGGTCATCGGCGTGCTGCTCGCGCTCTACCACCGCAAGGCCTCGGGCGAGGCCGGCCGCGGGCAGGTGGTCGACGTCGCGCTGTACGAGGCGGTCTTCAACTGCATGGAGAGCCTGTTGCCCGAGTACAGCGCCTTCGGCGCGGTGCGCGAGCCCGCCGGCAGCGCGCTGCCGGGCATCGCGCCGAGCAACGCCTACCGCTGCGCCGACGGTGCGGTGCTGATCGGCGGCAACGGCGACAGCATCTATCGCCGGCTGATGGACCTGATCGGCCGGCCCGACCTGCGCGACGCGCCCGACCTCGCGTCCAACGACGGACGTGCCCGGCGCGCGGCGGAACTGGACGCAGCGATCGGCGCCTGGACCGCCACCCGGCCGCTGGTCGAGGTGCTGGACGGGCTGACCCGCGCCCGGGTCCCGGCCGGGCGCATCTACACCGCGCGCGACATCGCCGAGGACCCGCATTACCGGGCGCGCGGCATGATCCAGCGGATCACCACCGCCGAGGGCTACGCGCTCGACGTACCCGGGGTGGTGCCGAAGCTCTCGGCCACGCCCGGCCGCCTGCAGACCCTGGCGCCGGCGCTCGGCAGCCACACGGCGCAGGTGCTGCGCGAACTGGGCATCAGCGAGTCGGCGATCGCCGAGCTGGTGGCAAGGCAGGTGATCGACGCCGGCCCCGGGCAGCCATGAACAGGGTATCCACGGGCGGCGCGGCGCCGCAAAGGGTGTTCCTCCAGGACGTTGCGATGCGCGACGGCCTGCAGGCCGAGACTGCCTTCGTGGCCACGGACGACAAGGTGGCATTCGTCGATGCGCTGTCGCGCACCGGCCTGGCGAAGATCGAGGTCACCTCCTTCACCTCGCCGAAGGCGATCCCGATGCTGGCCGACGCTGACGAGGTGATGCGGCGGATCGAGCGCGTGCCCGGGGTCGAGTACACCGTCCTGGTGCCCAACGTGCGCGGGGTCGAGCGCGCGCTGGTCACGCCGCCGGACGAATTCAACCTGGTGATGTCCTGCTCCGAGACGCACAACCTCGCCAACCTGCGGATGACGCGGGCGGCCTCGGTCCTGCAGCTGCTCGAGGTGATGCGGCTGTCCGCGCAGGCGGGCGTGCCAGTGAACGTGTCGCTGTCGTGCAGCTTCGGCTGTCCGATGGAGGGCGAGGTCCCGGCCGAGGTGGTGCTCGACCATGCAGCCACCTTCGTGGAGGCCGGCGCGCGCGGGGTGACGCTGTGCGACACCACCGGCATGGCCTATCCGTCGCAGGTAGCCGCGCTGTGCGATGCGTACCGCCGGCGATTCCCGCGTGCGATGCTCACCCTCCACGTGCACAACACCCGCGGGATGGGCCTCGCCAATGCCCTGGCTGCGCTGCACGCCGGTGTCGACCGCTTCGACGCCTCGCTCGGTGGCCTGGGCGGCTGTCCGTACGCACCCGGCGCGACCGGCAATGTGTGCACCGAGGACCTCGCGCACATGCTGGCGCTCGAAGGCTGCCGGACCGGGGTCGACCTGTCGGCGCTGCTCGACTGCGCACGCCGGCTTGGCGGGCTGGTCGGCCATGCGCTGCCCGGGCAGGTGGTCAAGGCCGGGCGCAGGCTCGACCTGCATCCGGTGCCGGCTTCGGTCGCCGAGGCGCGCGACCGGGCCGTCGCGCCATTGGCTGGGCGGCCGGAGCAGGCCCGATGATCGACCACCTCGACCACCTGGTGCTCACCACCACCGATCCTGACCGGGCGATCGACTTCTACACGCGCGTGCTCGGGATGCAGCTCGAGCGGTTCGGCGTGTCGCCAGCGCTGCCGCAGGGGCGGATGGCGTTGCGTTTCGGCAACCAGAAGATCAACCTGCATGTGAAGGGGGCCGAGTTCGAACCCAGGGCCCACCTGCCGGTGCCGGGCGCCCTCGACCTGTGCTTCATCGCCGCCGTGCCGCTCGACGAGGTGATCGAGCGCCTGCAGGCGGCCGGGGTGCCGATCGAGGAGGGGCCGGGTCCGCGCACCGGTGCGACCGGCCGCATCCGTTCGGTCTACGTGCGCGACCCTGACCTGAACCTGGTCGAGATATCCGAGTACCTGCCGGCCTGAGCTACGCCCCCGCCCCCGCCCCCACCCCCGCCGCGTCCGGCGCGGGGCAATCCCTGGAGGAGCCTCGAGATGAAACGTATTGCTGCCGGCCTGCTGCTCGGCCTGTCCTCGGTCGCCGCTGCACAGACGTTCCCGTCACGGCCGGTCACCCTGATCGTCGCGACGGTGCCCGGCGGATCGACCGACTTCACCGCGCGCCTGCTGCAGGAACCGCTGTCGAAGGCGCTCGGCCAGCCTGTGCTGATCGAGAACCGCGGCGGTGCGTCCGGCAACATCGGCACCGAGCTGGTCGCGCGCGCGAAGCCCGACGGCCACACGCTGCTGCTCCAGTTTTCCGGTTTCCATGTCGGCAACCCGCACCTCTTCAAGGGGCTCAAGTGGGATCCGGTGAAGGACTTCACGCCGATCGCGATGGCCCTCTACGCACCGCAGGTGATCGCGGTGGGACCCTCGACGAAGGTGGCCACGATGAAGGAGCTGGTCGAACTGATCCGCGCGAACCCGGGCAAGGTCAGCTATGGCTCATCCGGTGCCGGTTCGATCCAGCACCTTTCGGGCGAGATCCTGGAACAGCAGGCCGGCGGCCGGATGATCCACGTGCCCTACAAGGGCAGCGGTCCGGCGGTGGTCGACCTGATGGGCGGCAACATCGACATCTTCATCACGACCCCGCCCGGCGTGATCCAGCAGGTGCAGGCGGGCAAGCTGCGCGCGATCGCGTACGCGGCCCGCAACCGGCATCCGTCGATGCCGACGGTGCCCACGGCCGCTGAGGCTGGCTTCCCGAAGTACGAGGTGGCGTCGTGGTTCGGCTTGCTCGGCCCTGCCGGCCTGCCGCCCGAGGTGGTTCGGCGCCTGTCCGAAGAGGTCCGGCGCATCGTCGAAGGCCGCGAGTTCCGCGAGAAGGCCGATTCGCAGGGGGCGTTCGCCCAGTATCAGGACCCGGCGACCTTCGCCAGGACCATCGCCCAGGAACTCGCCTACTGGGGCGGGCTGATCCGCAGCGCAGGGATCGCCGCCGAGTAGCGGGCGGCGGAGCGGGGCGCCACGGGCCGGTGGCGCTAAAGACGGGCGGGCGGCTGCCGTTACTGGATCGACTTCCTCGTCGAGCGAACGCCTATGGCTGAGCCTGAACCGCCGGTTCGTGCCATTCCCCCCTACGTCGTCGTTGCCGTCTTCGTCGCCTGGCTGGGCACCACCGGTGTCCTGCTGTGGCACATGGACGTCGACAACCGGCTGCGCGGGGCCACCTGCTCGGCCATCCGCTGAAGGCCAGCCCATGACTCGAGCATCCGATGACCCGAACGGCGACGCACCCACCCTGCTGCAGGGGCTGCAGCGGAGCACCGACCGGCTGATGATCGGCGCCTGCGCCCTGCTGCTGGCCTTGTGTGTCGGGATGGGGGCGTGGCGCGGCGGCCTGGTGCAGGCGCTGCTGGTCGGCGTGCCCGCGCTCGCGGTGCCACTGGGTCTGTACCTTGCTGCGCCAGGCAGCCTGGCCGTCCGGCTGGCGGTCGCCGCTTCGCTGATGGTCTACCCGGCGCTGATGATCCAGCTGGGTGAGGGCCTGATCGAGCTGCACTTCGGCATCTTCGTGCTGCTCGCGTTCCTGCTCGCCTACTGCGACTGGCGCCCGGTAGTGTTCGCCGCAGCGGTGATCGCGGCGCACCACCTCGGCTTCGACGCATTGCAGCGGGCCGGCTTCGGCGTGTACGTATTCGCCCAGAGCCAGGGTTTCGGCTGGGTGCTGCTGCACGCGGCCTACGTGGTGGTCGAGGCCGGCGTGCTGTGCGGACTGGCGGTGATGCTGGCGCGGCTGCTCGAGCGCAGCCAGCAGGCGGTCGCCTTCGCCCGTCATGTCGCCGAAGGCCGGCTCGACCATGCGTTCGATCGGCGCGCGGTGTCCGACAGCCCGATGATCGCAGCGCTGGAGCGCATGCAGGCACGGCTGGTCGAAACGCTGCACACCGCCGGTGGCAGCGCCCGGCAGGTGGCCCAGTCGTCGCAGTCGCTGGCCGAGGCCGCCCGGCGCATCGCCGAGGGGAGCAGCGACCAGTCGCGTGCCGCCATGGCCGCCGCAACCACGGTCGAGGAGATCAGCGCATCGATGCATTCGATCGCCGGCAGTGCCCAGCAGGCGCGCGATGCCGCCGAGCAGTCGGCGCAACGCGCTGCGCTGGGCGCGACCGTGATCGAGGACGCGATGTCGTCGATGCAGGCGATGGCGGGATCGGTGAACGAGGCGGCGATCGTCGTCGAGTCGCTCGGCGAAAAGTCTGCCGCGGTGCAGGACGTGGTACGCATCATCCGGGACATCGCGGAGCAGACCAACCTGCTCGCGCTCAATGCCGCGATCGAGGCGGCGCGCGCCGGCGAGGCCGGTCGCGGCTTCGCGGTGGTGGCCGACGAGGTACGCAAGCTGTCGGACCAGACCGGCCGATCGACCGGCGAGATCAGCCGGATGATCGACGAGATCATGGCAGTGCGCGGACAGGTCACCGAACGGATTGCCGACGCGGTCCGCAAGGTGGACGCCGGCCTGTCCTACGCCGGCGACGCCGGCTCCACGATCGGGGCGATCCGGGAGCAGTCCGCACTGGCGCGCGACAGCGTGCGTGAGATCGCCACCGCACTGGAACAGCATGCGCTGGCCACCGGCGAGATATCGTCCCATGTCGCGCAGATTGCGGCGATGACCGAGCATGCGCGCGAGTCGACCGCCGCGATCGCGACCGATGCCCAGCAACTGGCGGGCACCGCCGACACGCTGCGCACCTCGGTCGGCCAGTACCGGCTCGGCGCCGCCTGACACCGCGCCCGGCACCGACGAGGTGCCAAAAAGCAGCCGGGAGGGTCGCCCCTTCCGGCTGCAAGCTGCCTGCGTCGCTGGCCGCGACCGCAGTGACGACAGTATTCGCCCTCGGTGTACGATCCGCAACCCCCGTTACCCACCGTTACGGCTTTCGCCACGGACAGCCCCGAGGGCGGATGGGTCGGCAACCCAGGAGGAACACATGACGCAGGACCTTGGCCGCCTCGCCGAGTGGATCGGCAACCGAGAATCCGACACCGACCATGTCACCGTGCCTTCGGTGCACCGGCTGTCCTGCACGCTCGACCGCGACGATCCGCGCCCGAAGACGGGTGATCCGCTGCCGATCGGCTGGCATTCGATCCTGTTCCCGCGGGTGGTGCGCCAGTCGCAGATCGGCCCCGACGGGCATCCGCAGCGCGGCGATTTCCTGCCGCCGGTGCCGCTGCCGCGACGGATGTTCGCTGGCAAGCGCATCACCTTCGAGGGCGACCTGCGGGTCGGCGACGAGGTGCGCCGGGATTCGGTGATCCAGAGCGTGACGCCGAAGACCGGCAAGTCGGGGCAGATGGTCTTCGTGACCGTGCGTACCGAGATCTCCAGCCCGCGGGGCCTGGCCGTGGTCGAGGAACAGGACATCGTCTACCGCGAGGAGCCGGATCCGAATGCACCGAAGCCGGCGGTCGAACCGATGCCGGCGCCGGGAACGGCGGTCTGGAAGAAGGTGGTGACGCCGGATCCGGTCATGCTGTTCCGCTACTCGGCGCTCACCTTCAACGGACACCGGATCCATTACGACTACCCGTACGTCACCGGCACCGAAGGCTATCCGACGCTGGTCATGAACGGTGGCCTGACTACGCTGCTGGTGTTCGAACTGGCCCGTGCCCACGCTGGCAGCCCGCTGCGTCACCTGTCCTCGCGCAACGTGCGGCCGCTGTTCGTCAACCGGGCGATCACTCTGTGTGGCGAGCCCTCGGCGGACGGGCGGACGGCGAAGCTCTGGGCGGAGGACGACAGCGGGGCGGTGGCGCTCAGCGCGACCGCCGAGTTCACCGGCTGAGCCGGACCGGGCGGGCGGAAC
>CANHBC010000155.1 GCA_947458835.1 Betaproteobacteria bacterium
CCCGCACCCGTGCCGGCTCCGGCTGCTCCGGTGGCTGCGCCCGCACCCGTGCCGGCCCCGGCTGCTCCGGTGGCCGCACCTTGGCTGGCCCCGGCTGCCCCAGCGGCCGCCTGCGCAAACGCGTCAGGCATGCCCGCAGGGTTGAAAACGCCGGTCATGACGACCAGAGCGAGCGCAGCGGACACTTTGGACTTCGCCTTCATGGCAACCCCTTGTTGGTAATGACCCATGGCTGAATCAGATAGCCAAAACTCGTCAATTTTAGTCAAACACGCTACCGCTGACAGGACAGCAAGTCAAGCACAGTGCCCCTGATACCCAGACGATATGCCAGGCCTAGCGTCCTGTCATCAACTCGGCCGCCCGCTTCACCGACTTCACGATGTTGACGTAGCCGGTGCAGCGGCAGATGTTGCCTTCGAGCCCGTGCAGGATCTGCTCGTCGGTCGGCTGCGGATGCCGGCGCAGCAGGTCGGTCACCGCCATCACCATCCCGGGCGTGCAGTAGCCGCACTGCAGGCCATGGCATTCCGAGAAGGCCTGCTGCACCGGATGCAGCGCCTCGCCATGGGCCATGCCCTCGATCGTGGTGATCTTCGCGCCGCTGACCTGCACCACCAGCAGCGTGCAGGACTTCAGCGCTCGGCCATCGACCATCACGGTGCAGGCACCGCACTGGGTCGTGTCGCAGCCGACATGCGTGCCGGTGAGCTGCTGCGCATCGCGCAGGAAGTTCACCAGCAGGGTGCGGTCTTCGACGTCGGCGGAGACGGCCTTGCCGTTCAGGGTGAGTTCGATTCGGCTCATGGTCGTTCAGCCCAGCAGTTCGTTGACCGCGCGCGCCGCCATCACCCGGCACAGCTGTGCCCGGTACTCGCGGGTGGCATGGATGTCTTCGGAGAAATGCGATGCATCGAGTGCCAGGCCGTCGAGCGCCTGCGCCGACATCGACTTCGCCAGTGCCGCCTCGGCCTCGGCCCAGCGGAACACGCCATTGCCGGCGCCGGTCACCGCGACGCGCACGCCGCCGCCGGTCTCGGCCACGAACACGCCCGACATCGCATAGCCGGTGGCCGGATGCGCGAACTTCACGTAGCCCGCACGGCGCGGCACCGGGAAGCGCACCGCGGTGACGATCTCGCCTTCGGCCAGCGCGGTGGTGAACAGGCCCTGGAAGTAGTCATCGGCGGCGATCTGCCGCAGGTGTGTCACCACCGTCGCGCCAAGGCCGAGCACGCCCGCTGGGTAGTCGGCCGCCGGGTCGTTGTTGGCGATCGAGCCGCCGATGGTGCCCATGTAGCGCACCTGCGGATCACCGATGCCGCGCGCGAGCTTCGCGAGCGCCGGGACGGCCGCGCGCACGACTTCGGAGTCCTGCACCTGGTCATGCGTGGCGGCGGACCCGACGACCAGCAGGTCGCCCTCGCGGGTGATCGACTTCAGTTCGCCGAGCGGGCCGACATGCACCAGGTGCGAGGCCTGGGCGAGCCGCTGCTTCATCGTCGGCAGCAGTGTCATGCCGCCGGACATCAGCCGCGCCTCACCGTTGGCCGCGAGGAACCCGGCCGCTTCCGCGACCGACTTCGGCCGCACGTATTCGAATTCGTACATTCAGTGCTCCCTGTGTCCGACGGTCGGTAGGCGGGCGATCATTTCAGCCCACCGGCAGCGGCGATCGCATGCCAGACGCGGCTGGACGTGAACGGCATGTCCATCGGCGGCACGCCGAGCGAGCGCAAGGCATTGGCCATCGCATTGGACATCGCGGAAATCGAACCGGTGCAGCCCGATTCGCCCACGCCCTTGGCGCCGAGCGAGTTGATCTTGCTCGGGATGCAGTTCTCGTCGATCACGATGTGCTTGAGCATGCCGGCACGCGGCATCGTGTAGTCCATGAAGCTCCCGGTCATCAGCTGGCCGGTCTCTTCGTCGTAGATCGCCTTCTCGCAGAACACCTGGCCCAAGCCCTGCAGCACGCCGCCGTGCACCTGCCCCTCGACGATCGTGTGGTCGACCGCGTGTCCGCAGTCATCCACCGCGACGTAGGAGAGGATCTCGGTCGTGCCGGTCTGCGGGTCGATCTCCACCTCGGCAATATGGCAGCCCGTGGGGAAGGTCGAGCCGATAGTCGCCTCGGCCTGGGTCTTCAGCCCTTCCGGGCGGCGGGCGAGTTCGGCCAGCGTGGTGGACTTGCCGCTCACCCGGTCGGTCAGCGTGCCGGCTGCGTAATCGATCTGGGACGGCTCGGTGTCGAACATCGCGGCGGCGGCCGACTTGGCGACCTCGACCAGCTTCAGTCCGGCCAGCTTGCAGACGCTGCCTGCGCCCACCAGCGAGCGCGAGCCGCCGGTGTGGTTGCCGATCAGGGTGTGGTCGGGCGCCCCCTCGTGCAGCAGGACCTTCGCGGTGTCGATGCCCATCGCATCAGCGATCACCTGGGTGAAGGTGGTCTCGTGGCCCTGCCCCTGCGCATGGGCGACGCTGTAGGCGTGCACTACCCCCTCGGCATCGACCTCGATATCGATCTGGTCCTTGGGGAACACGCCAGCGCCGGTATTCTCGATGAAGGTCGCCATGCCGATGCCGCGCAGGCGGCCGCGGGCCTTTGCCTCGGCCCGGCGGGCCGGGAAGCCCTTCCAGTCGGCGAGCAGGACCGCCTTCTCGAGCGAACCGGGCACGTCGGTCGCCTCGTAGGTGGTACCGGTGGGAGTCTTGTAGGGGAACTGGTCCAGGCCGATCGCATTGCGCCGGCGCAGGTCGGCCGGGTCCATGCCCAGCTTCGCCGCCGCCTCGTCGACCAGACGTTCGATCATGTAGTTCACGTCGGGCCGGCCCGCGCCGCGGTAGGGGGCGATCGGCGAGGTGTTGGTGAACGTGGCGCGCCAGCGGCCATGCATCGCCGGGATGCGGTAGACGCCGGACAGCAGCACCACCGGGTTGCGCGTGTGGCTGGCGATGCCCGCCGGCGTGATGAAGGCGCCCATGTCGGCCACCCAGTCAAGCTGGATCGCAGTGAAGCGACCATCCTTGTCGATCGCCAGTCGGCCTTCGATCTGGTTGCTGCGGCCGTGGTAGTCGCTCGCCAGGCACTCCGAGCGGGTGCCTGCCCAGCGCACCGGCCGGCCGAGCGTCTTCGCGGCCAGCATCACCGCGCAGTGCTCGGGATAGTGCGGGCTGCGGTTGCCGAAGCTGCCGCCGACGTCCTGCGCATGAATGGTGAGCTTGCTCTCGGGGATGCCCGCGGCGACCGCGATCTGCATGCGCATCGCGTTGACGCCCTGCGTGACCGAGTACACGTGGAAGTGGTCGTTGGCGGCATCGTAGGTGGCCGCGCAGCAGCGCGGCTCCATCGGGCTGGGGATCACCCGGGTGCTCTCGACCTTCAGTTCGACCACGGTCGCGGCGGCGGCCAGTGCCGCCTCGGCCGCGGCACGGTCGCCCGCCTCGCCCACCCAGCACAGGTTGCCGGGTGCACTGTCGTGGATCACCGGCGCGCCGGCCTCGAGCGCCTGCCCGGCGTCGATCACGTGCGGCAGGTCGCGATACTCGACCTCGATCGCCTCCAGCGCATCGAGCCCCGCGGCCACCGAGTCGGCGACCACCATCGCGACCGTCTCGCCGACGAAGCGCACACGGCCATCGGCGAAAGCGCTGCGCGCCGGCACCCGCGGCGGCTCACCGTCGGTGCCCTTGAGCGCCAGCATGCACATCACCTTGACCATGCCGGCGGCCTTGCTGTCCTCGGCGGTGAACACGCCGTGCACGCCGGGCATCGCCTTCGCTGCATCGGTCTTCAGCGAAACGATGTCGGCGTGGGCGCGGTCGCTGCGCAGGAAGACGGCGTGCAGTTCGCCGGCGAACCTGCGGTCGGAAGTGTAGAGGCCGCTGCCGGTGACCAGGCGGCGGTCCTCCTTGCGCTGGAACGGGGCGTGGGGCGTGTGCGCGTGATCGGGCATGGGCGTGCTCGTCCGGGGTCGACTGGGACCCGAATTATCACCCAGTCCGGCCGCTGGCAGCGACCCGGCTGGCTGACGCCCTGTTTCGCCAGGTCGAGAGCGGGCGGGGGATCGGGATGTCACCCTGCCAGCGGCGTGGCCAGCGCCACCGCCAGCAGCCCGCGGCAGTTCATCGCCGCCCCGCCCTGAACGGCGCCATCAGCGCCCGGGCGTCGGGCATTTCCTCGAGCCGGTCGACCTGCTCGGCGAGCTGGCCGATGGTGGCCCGATCGAACCAGCCCGCTGCGGCTTCCTCCAGCTTGCCGACGATCGCGCGCCGGTCCATGGGATTGCCCGGGTCGCCGAGCGCCTCGGTGCGGGCCTCGCGCAGCACTCGGCCGTCGACCATCGTGACCTCCACCGTGGCCGCATTGCCGGCCAGCGAGGGGTCGGCCTCGACCTGCACCCGGCTGCGGGTGAACGCGTCCACGGCCGGGTCGGCGTAGCGGGCGGGCAGGAACTGGTCGAGCCAGCAGCAGCGGTCGTGCAGGATGATCGAGGCGATGTACGGTGCGGACAGCAGCGCCTTGAACTTGTCGGTCCAGGGCAGCGTGCCGTGCATGTCGTGCACCGTCTTCGACAGCCCGATGCGCACCCGCTCGACGCCGGCGGCCTGCACCCCATGCACCTCGATCAGCGAGAACAGCGCGGTGATCATCGCCTGCAGCGAACTGCCGGCCGGCCAGCGGCGCAGCGCCAGCTCCTCGAGCTTCCACTGTTCGCCCAGCCCATCGGTCACCTCGCCCGGCAGCCCGCCGTTCGAGTAGGCGTTGAACAGTCCGCCGTCCGGATGGGCGAGGATCTCGGCGCTGGCGCGGAAGCCCTCGGCGGCCAGCAGCGCCGCCATCAGGCCGGACAGGCTGCCGCGCGCCTGGTGGAACTTGATCGTCGGCGTACCCCAGTGCGCGAAGGTGCCGGCCGACTGACTGCCGGCCAGCGCGAAGGCATGGCACTGCTGCCCGGCATCGAGCCCGAGCAGCCGGCCGGCCGCAGCCGCGCCACCGAACGGGCCGACCACGCCCGGCGAATGCCAGCCGCGCCGGCGGAACTCGGGGTAATCCATCGCACGGGCCACCCGCACCGACACCTCGAGGCCGGCGGCGATCGCCATCAGCAGTGCAGCACCGCTGCAGCCGTCGCGTTCGGCGATCGCCAGCGCGGGCGGCACCACCTGCGGCGTGACATGGAACAGGGTCGGCCGGTGCACGTCGCACACCGTGACCGCGGTGACCAGGTAGGCGTTGGTCAGGGCCGCGCCGGCCAGCGAACTGCCGCCACCGGTCAGCAGCGTCGACTCGTCGGAGCGGCCGAGCGCGGCGGCCAGCGCGCCGATCTGCGCGGTCTCGTCGCCCGCCCGGCCGGCGATCGCGCTGGCCAGGGTGTCGAGCAGGATGTCCTTCACCCGCTCGCGTACCCGAGACGGAATGGCGTCGACCGACAGACCGGCGACGAAACCGGCAAGCCGGGCCGTCGGGCCCGGTGGCGTGGCGGACGGGGGAGCGGCAGGGGTCGCGGGCATCGGGTCGGCTCTCGTTCGGGGGTCGGCAGCACAAGCGGGCCGGATGCGCCCGCCGACGACAGTCTACCCGCGCGCCCCGGAGGCACGCAGCGTGCCCGCGCGCGAGGCATAATGCGCCCGCGTGCCAAGCCCCCGGCCGCCCACGCCCAGGACCCGCTGCGACGATGTCGACCTCCCTCTGCACCACGCTGCGCGCTCACGCCGCGGTCGCGCTCGCCGGCATCGTGCTGTCGGGCGCGCTGCCCGCGGCGGCTGCCGACCTGCTCGAGGTACAGCGGCTCGCCCGCGAGAACGACGCCCCGTTCGCCGCCGCCCGCGCCAGCTGGCAGGCCTCGCGCGAGCGCGTGCCGCAGGCGCGCGCGCTGCTGCTGCCCTCGGTGACGCTGTCGGGCAATGCCAACCGCAACGAGACCGATGCGACCCTGCTCGGCACCGGCAACCCGTTCTTCCAGGGCGGCCGCCGCCAGTTCGACACCACCGCGGTGAACGTGCAGGTGATCCAGCCGGTGTTCCGGCCAGCCAACCGCGTGCAGTACGAGCAGGCAGGCCTGCAGGTCGAGCAGGCAGACCTCCAGCTGCTGCTGGCCGGACAGGACCTCACCCTGCGCGCGGCGCAGGCCTTCTTCGACGTGCTGGCCGCCCAGGAGGCGCTGTCGGTCGTCGAGTCGCAGAAGCGGGCGATCGGCGAGCAACTGGCACAGGCCAAGGCCAGCTTCGAGGTCGGCACGACAACCATCGTCGACTCCAACGAGGCGCGCGCGCGCTTCGACCTGGCCACGGCCCAGGAGATCGTCGCGCGTAACGACCTCGAGGTGCGCCGGCAGGCGCTCGCGCAGGTGATCGGCCGGGCGCCGCCCGCGGTGCTGCGCACGCTGCGCGACGACGCCGTGCTCGCGGCGCCAGTGCCGGCCGACATCGAACAGTGGTCGGCGCAGGCGCGGGACAACGCCCTGGCGGTACGCCTGCAGCAGGCCACGGTGGAACTGGCCGCACGCGAGATCGAACGCCAGCGCGCGGCGCACCTTCCGACGCTCGATGCGATCGGCACCGCCGGCAACAACCGCGCGGCAGGCAACGCCACTTCCTCGATCGGCACCGACGTCAACCAGCTGGTGCTCGGGCTCCAGCTGTCGCTCCCTCTGTACCAGGGCGGCGCGGTCAGCTCCCGCGTGCGCGAGGCAGTGGCCAACCGCGAGCGCGCCCTGCAGGACGCCGAGAACGCCCGCCGCGGCGCGATGCTCGCCGCCCGGCAGGCCTTCCTGGGTGTCACCAGCGGCATCAGCCAGGTGCAGGCACTGCAGGCGGCGATGCAATCGGCCCGCGTGTCGCTGGAATCGACCCAGCTGGGGCTGAAGGTCGGCGTACGCACGCAGCTCGACGTGCTCAACGCCCAGCAGGTGTTGTACAACGCACGGCGCGAGCTGGTGCTGGCCCGCTACTCCACCCTGCTGTCCGTGCTGCGGCTGCAGGCGGCGGTCGGCGACCTGCAGGACGACGACCTGCAGCCGATCAACGCCTTGCTGCGCTGAACGCGACGGCCGCGGTGGCGTCCGGCGGGCTGCTCGCGCAGAATACGGCGCGAAACGACGGCAACCTGCCGTCCGCAAGCCTGCCGCCCGAAACGAAGGATCGACGATGTCCGTGAAACCGATGCGCCTCGGCATGTTCATGATGCCGCTCCACCCGGCCCACCGTGCGCCCTCGGTGACGCTCGAGGAAGACCGCGAAGCGGTGATGCTCGCCGACCGCCTCGGATTCCACGATGCCTTCGTCGGCGAGCATCTGACCGAGAAGAGCGAGAACGTCACCAACAGCTTTATCTTCCTCGCGACGCTCATCCACGCGACAAAGCAGATCCGCCTGGGCAGCGGCACCTCCAACCTGTCGCACACCCATCCGACGCTGATCGCCTCCCATGCGGCGATGTTCGACCACATGGCGCGCGGCCGCTTCATCTTCGGCATCTCGCCGGGCGCGCTGTCCTCGGACGCCGAGGCGCTGGGCATGCTGTCGGAGGACCGGAACAAGCTGTTCGCCGAGTCGATCGACGTGATCCTCGAGATCTGGAAGCGCAATGCGCCCTACGACATCGACCTGCCCGGCAACCGGTTCAAGGTGACGACTGCGAAAACCTCGGTACCCGAGATCGAGCGCGGCGAGATGTACAAGCCCTACCAGCTGCCGCGCCCGGAGATCGTCGGCACGGTGGTCGCGCCGTTCTCGAAGGGCGTGATCGCGATGGGCGAGCGTGATTTCCACCCGCTGTCGGCAAACTTCCTGCTGTCGCGGTTCCTGAAGAGCCACTGGACCAACTACGAACAGGGCAAGCGCAACGCTGGCCAGGTCGCCGACGTGGCCGACTGGCGGATCGCGCGCACGATCTTCGTCGCCGACGACGAGGCCACCGCGCGCCGCTACGCGATCGAGTCGCTCGACAGCCCGTACCGCTACTACTGGAATCTGCTGCTGAAGAAGATGATGCTGTCGAAGCGGCACGCCATCTTCAAGGAGTCCGAATCCCAGTCCGACGCCGAGCTGACCATCGAGTACATGCTCGACCGCCTGGTGCTCTGGGGTACGCCGGAGCGGGTCGCGCAGCGCATCCTGGCCCTGCGCGAGGAGGCAGGCCCGTTCGGCGAGATCGTCTACGCGAACATGGACTGGGTCGATCCGGTGATGGCGCGCCGCTCGATCGAGCTGATGGCCACCGAGGTGATGCCGCGGGTGAACGCCGCGATCACCGGCAGCACGGCGGCGCCGACGACTACCCGGGCCGCCTGACGCACGCTCGCATCAGGGCAACGACGGCGTCGAAGCAGCGCCGCCCTTGCCCCTAGCGTGTCGGCCGGCTCAGCCGGCGCTGACGCGGAACCCGGCCCGCTCCTGCGGGTCGAGCTGCTCGATCAGGTGGGTCTCCCAGGCGAGGTACTGCATCGCAGCCTCGCGATTGCCCTCGTGACGGTCGTGCACGAAGAACAGGTAGTCGATGCAGTCGGCTTCGGCCGGCAGCCCGGGCGTGGACTCCACCGGCAGCCCTGCAGCCTGCCAGCCGGCGAAACCGTCGGCCAGCAGCGCCACCCTGCCCGCTCCGGCGGCGGCGAGGTCCAGTGCCGCGGCCCGCGCAACCGGCGCCTCGTCGGCCAGCAGCACCAGCGGCCGG
>CANHBC010000156.1 GCA_947458835.1 Betaproteobacteria bacterium
GGCCAGGCGATCCAGCCTCCGGCCAGCGCGACCGCCAGTGCGGCCGCTGCCGCTAGGGCGCGGCGGCGCGCGGAGGCCGTCGGCAGGGCGAAGCGTCCGTACATCCAGGCCGCGAGCGCCACCAGCACCAGGCCGGCGAGCAGGCCGAACACGGCATCCATGCCGGCCTGCAGGCCCAGCACCCAGGCCAGCCAGGCGACGGTAGCCAGCAGCGGGAACGCCATGGCCTGGCGGAACGTTTCCATCCAGCGGCCGGGGCGGGGCAGCCGGCGCGCGAGACCGGGCATGAACGACAGCAGCAGGAAGGGTAGCGCCATGCCGAGCGCGAGGGCGCCGAACACGGCCATCGCCTCAGGTGCCGGCTGTGCCAGTGCATGGCCGAGCGCGGCACCCATGAACGGTGCGGTGCACGGAGCGGCCACGGCCACCGCCAGCACGCCGTTGAGGAAGGCGCCGGACATTCCCTTGCGTGCGGGGAGGGCACCGGCGAGCGACGCGACCCGCGATCCGACCTCGAACACGCCGGCCAGGTTGAGCGCAAGCAGCGTGAACAGCACGGCCATCGCCGCGACGAACGGCGGTGACTGCAACTGGAAGCCCCATCCCACCTGCTCGCCGCCGGCGCGAAGGGCGAGGAGCAGGGCGGCCAGCGCCCAGAACGATGCAAGTACCCCGGCGCTGAAGGCCAGCCCGTCCATGCGTAGTCCGCGCGGGTCGGAGCGGATCCGCTCGACCATCGACAGCGCCTTCAGCGACAGCACCGGGAACACGCAGGGCATCAGGTTCAGCACCAGTCCGCCGGCCACGGCCAGCAGCAGGGCGAGCAGCAGCCCCGCGCCACCGGCAGGCAGTCCGCTCGCCGGCGCCACCGCCGCCGCGGGCGCGGCGCCGGATGGCGTGCCTGAAGCCCCGGCGACGGTGGTGGTGCCCAGCAGCGGACCGAGGTCGGGCAGGCCGGCCGACAGATCGGCGCCGATCGTCGCCGCCACCGGCTGGCCGTTTCCGAATCCGCCTGCGGCGACCAGCAGGCCGTCCATGCGCTGCACCGGCGTGACCGGTTGCGGCTGCAGCGGGACCTCGACGAGGAGTCCGTCCCGATGGCGCGACACCCCCTGCGCGGCAGCATGCGCGACCTGGCCCTCGGTCGCGTTGAAGAAATACACCGCTCCCGCGGGGGGAGCCGTTCCGTCGGGGGCACGCAGCGCGATGCGCAGCCTCCCGTCGGCGACCGCGGCGGCGATCGTCCAGCCCTCGAGGCGGCCAGGCAGCGCGGCCCGGGCACTGGCGAAGGCAGCGGCATGGCGCGGGTCCGGCAGCGACGCGATCGTCGCCACCGGCAGGCGGAACGCGATCGGTGCCGACTCCGGAATGCAGACTTCACGGCAGACCAGCCATTCGGCCTGTGCCGACACTTCCAGCACGGGTGCGGCGAAGCCGGCGGGTACGCTCAGGCGCACCGGCAGCATCACCTCACCCTCGTAGCCGTAGTTCATCAGCGGGCCGACCGGCAGGCGCTTCGGCACCGGCCAGGCGAGCGGTCCGGCGGTAACGCCCGGCGGCAGCTGCCATTGCAGCGCGGTCGGCAGGCCGGAATCGCCCGGGTTCATCCAGTACGTGTGCCAACCGGGCGACAGGCGCATGCGCAGCAGCACCTCGAACGTCTCGCCGGGGCGCACGGTACTCGGCTCGGGCAGCAGTTCGACCTGCACCCGGTTCTGGCCGCCGCCGGGCAGGCCCTGGGCGGTCGCTCCGTCCGGCACCAGGCAGGCGAGCAACAGCGCGACCAGCAGGGCGAGCAGCACCGGCGTGACTGCCGGCCGGGGCAGGCGCAGCCTCACCCGCGGGGTCGCCGCCTGCCGTGCACTGCCGGTCGATGTGGACATGGGGAGGGGGGAAGGCAGGAGAGGGCGGGACGCGCCGACGCCCGTCGAGCGGTGAAGGTCAGTTCAGCAGGAACGCCCGTGGCACCGTTTCTATCACCAGCCGCCGGTAGGCCATCTGCGCGTCGGCGATGTCGAGGGAGAGCGAGTTGCGCGCATCGGTGATGATCGCACCGCGGCGCAGGGTGTCGGAATCGAGCTTGTTCGGGCGCTCCATCATGGCGCGCAGCGCCGCCGCATGCCGGGGCGGGGCGTCATGCAGCCGCAGTGGCGCCGGCGGCACCAGCGCGGCTGCGCTCGCGACGACAAAGCTGTTCACGTGCCGGGCACCTGCGGCATCGGGACGGTAGACCACGATCTCGGGCAACTCGGCGTGCAGCGTGACCAGGAAGTTCGCGTAGACCTTGGGCCGGTCGAGGTCGACAAAGGTGTTGAATACCGCGATGCCGTCCGGCTTCAGGCAGCCGCGCAGGTCGCGGAAGAAGTCGCGGGTGATCAGGTACTCGGGAATGCCGTCGCCATGGAACAGGTCCACCACGACGGTGTCGTACTCGCCGCTGCAGTGGCGCAGGTAGGTCCTTGCATCGGCTTCGATCGCCCGGACACGGATGGGGTCGAAGCCGAAGTGTCGGCGTGCTACGTCGAAGGACACCGGGTCGATCTCGACTGCCGTCACCTCGACGCCGTTGCGTGCGAGCGACATCGGCACCACGCCGGCACCAAGCCCCAGCACCAGCGCGCGCGTGGCCTGCGGACGGTACGCCTGCACCAGGCCTTCCAGCCCGTAGGTGAAGAACGACTGTGACTGGTTGCGCGCATCGAGCGTGTTCTGCACCAGGCCGTCCTGGAAGTAGATCCTCAGCTGGTCGTCGGGGGCCGCGCCGGCCGGACCGGCGAGGACCTTCACCGTGCCGAACAGCGAACCGTATTCCGCGGTCTTCTGCCACTCGACGTCGCCGTAGCGTGCTGGCCACAGGCGGTCGAGGTAGTTGTCGGAGAACGCGAGCAGTCCGCCCGAGGCGAGCGTCGCCACCGTGCCCACCACCAGAAGCCGCCGGCGGCTGGCCACCGCCACCGGCGGGCGGAATGCCCCGGCGAGCGACAGCAGGGACAGCACCAGCGCCACCGCGAGTACCGCGTTGTAGTTCGACACGTAGGGCATCAGCACGAACGCGGTGACGATCACCCCGGCTACCGAGCCGACGGTACTGACGAAGAAGACCCGGCCGGACCCGGCATCGAGTTGCTCCAGCGGCGCCGGACGGTGGCCGTGGTCGGACCCCGGCGCCGCGATCGAAGCCTGGGTCATGATCGCCACCAGCAGCGGGTTCATCGCCGAGGTGGTCAGCAGCGGCAGGAACAGCAGCACGATGCAGGCGACGAAGGCACCGACCACCAGGTCAAAGCCGGCCAGCGAATGGAATGCGTAGGGATAGACCAGGCAGGCTGCGACGATGGCCAGCCCGGCCAGTGCCGGCTGCTCCAGGTACCACTGCGCGAGGCGCTCGATCGAGGGCTTGCGCCTGGCATGCGTGACCAGTCCGCCAGCCCAGTACCCGACGGCCAGCGCGATCAGGGTGATCGACAGGATGCCGGTCCAGATGTAGATGCTCACGCCGAAGTAGGGCGTCATGATGCGCGAGGCGAGCAGTTCGAGCGCGAGGATCGCGCCGCCGGTGCAGAAGATGATCGCGTGCAGCAGGAACATGGGGTCGGATCCGGGTCGGCCCGTGCAGCAGCGGCCGGGTGTGCGGGTGGGGGAGCGGGGTCGCGGTCTGCAGGCCGGCATGGACCGGTCTGCCTCCGGGCAGGGCCCCGAGGCCTGACGGTCGCGGATTGTACGGCGACCACCCCATGGCCGCAGCGGCGGATTCCACATCCGCGCGGGCCAGCAGGCGCGCTAGACTTCAGGGCTGCCGTTCCGGAAAGGCTGTCGATGAGGTCGTCCATCTCCATCATGCGGCGCAGGACCGCCCTGCTGCTGTCCGCGGTGTCCGCCACCCCCCTGCTGTCGGTGCGTGCGTTCGCCCAGGCCGGCGCGGCGCCGACCGCCCCATCCACGGCCGATGGCGGCATCGTCGACGAGGATACCGATACCCCCTACGTGCCCACGCCGATCGACGTGGTCGAGCGCATGCTCCACCTGGCCGGCGTCGGGTCGTCGGACTACCTGATCGACATCGGCTCGGGCGACGGGCGCATCGTGCTGACCGCGGTGACGAAGTTCGGCGCGCGCGGCCATGGCATCGAGATCGACCCGCGCCTGATCGAGCGCAGCCGGCAATCCGCGGCGAAGCTCGGCATCGCCGACCGCGCCCAGTTCCTGGCGCAGGACCTGTTCGAATCGGACTTCTCCAGGGCCAGCGTGATCAGCGTCTACCTGCTGCCCAAGGTGATGCAGCTGCTCACGCCCAGGCTGGCCGCGCTGCGCCCGGGCACGCGCATCGTGTCCCACGATTACGCGATGCTCGCCGACTGGCAGCCGGACATGACGCTCCGGATGTACGTGCCCGACAAGCCGGTCGGCCGCGACCGGCACAGCACCCTGATGCTGTGGACCGTGCCGGCGTCGGTTGCCGGGCGCTGGCAGTTCGACCTGCCCAGGGCGCAGGGTGGCGGGCGGGTCGAGGTGGCGGTCACCCAGGCGCGGCAGATACTGAGCGGCAAGGCCACCATCGACGGCCGGCCACTCGACCTGCTGGGCCTGCGCATCGACGGCGAGCGGCTGCGCTTCGCGCTCGAGCCCGCGGGCCGCGCGGAACGTTTCCGGCACGAGTTCGACGGCATCGTCAAGGGCGAGGGCGCGTCGGGCACGGCGACTTTCCATGCACGCGGGGCAGCGGTCCCGGCAAAATGGGAGGCCCGGCTGGCGCGTTGAAGCGCGTACGGCTTCCCCCTTCAACGAAGGAGTTCCTCGCGGCCATCGCTGACGGAGTATCGTGGCTGCTTGCGGACACATCACGCTCTGCCTGACAACGTACAACCACCACTGGAATGTGGTCGACCCGATCGCCGGGATCGGCTACCGTCAGCCAGTACAACAGGGAGGAACACGGCATGAACCTCAGGAAATGGGCGCTGGTCGCGTCCGCCACGGTGCTGACCGGCTGCATGCTCATCGACCAGCCGAAGTCGCCGATGACCTTCTTCGTGAGCAGCGTGAACGGCGGCAAGGGCGCCGACCTCGGCGGCCTCGCGGGCGCCGATGCGCTATGCCAGAAGCTTGCGAACGAGGCCGGTGCGGGTGGACGTCGCACCTGGCGCGCCTACCTGAGCACGCAGGCGACCGCCGATGCGCCGGCCGTCAACGCGCGCGACCGGATCGGCCGCGGTCCGTGGGTGAACGCGAAGGGCGTGGTGGTCGCCGCCAGCGTCGCCGAGCTGCACGGCAACAACAACCTGAACATCGAGACGGTCCTGACCGACAAGGGCGAACGGCTGAACGGGCGCCGCGACAAGCCGAACATGCACGACGTGCTGACCGGCTCGCGTGCGGATGGCACGGCCTTCCCCGCCGGCGACGACCGTACCTGCAGCAACTGGACGCGCAACGGCGCCGGTTCGGCGATGGTCGGGCACCACGACCGCGAAGGCCTCACCGACACCGAGCAGGCGCGTTCGTGGAATGCATCGCATCCGTCCAAGGCCTGCAGTATCGAGGCGCTGCGCAGCTCCGGCGGCGACGGGCGGATCTACTGCTTCGCGGCAAACTGAGCGAGGAACGGCCCCGTCGCGGTTCCCGGTCCGGGTCATCCCGGGAGGGCGCTGTCGCCCGTGGTCCGGACGGTTCGGGCGCCAGGCTGGCCTGGACCGGCCCGGCGCCTCGCCTGTCCTCCGGTGCCGCGTTCTCGCGCGACCGGCAGTACCGCTACCGGCTGTGGCGCTACTGGGACCTGTCGCGACCGCCGCTGCTGATGGTCATGCTCAATCCATCCACCGCGGACGAGGTGCGCAATGACCCGACGGTCGAGCGCTGCGAGCGCCGGGCGCGTGCCGGGGCGTTCGGTGGCCTGCTGGTGGGCAACATCTTCGCGCTGCGCAGCACCGACCCGAAAGCGCTGTACGCCCACCCGGACCCGGTCGGCCCGGGCAACGATGCGGCCCTGCTGCGGATGGCGCGCGAGGCCGGGCAGGTGGTCTGTGCGTGGGGCGTCCATGGAGCGCTCGACGACCGTGGGCTGCGGGTCGCGGCACGGCTGGCCCGCGCCGGCGTCCGGGTCGGCGTGCTCGGGCTGACCCGGGACGGCCATCCGCGGCATCCGCTGTACCTGGCGAGCGCGACGGCCGTGGCGCCCTGGGAGGGCTACGATGTCGTCGGCGATCCATCGCCGCGATAGGTCGCGCGTATCGCCGTCGACGCGCCGGCCGGGCACCACCGGCCCTGTCTGCGCGCCGGGCGTTCTGCTCGCGTGAAGTCTTCCAGCCAGCCGGGTCGGCCCGGCAGGCAGCCAGAGGAAACGAACCGATGAATGAACAACCCCGGTCCGCCGGGCCGCGCCCGGCCGCGGTCCCGACGGTGCAGGTCGACGACGGCCGCTTCCGCGTGACCGAATGGCGGTTCGCGCCGGGTGCCGAGACCGGACACCACGTCCATGCGATGGACTACGTCGTGGTCCCGATGACCACCGGCCGCCTGCGCCTGGAGGAGCCGGAGGGCGTGCGCGAGGTCGAACTGCGCGCCGGCGTCTCCTACGCCCGCGGCGCCGGCGTCAGCCACAACGTGGTCAACGCCAATGCGTTCGAGTTCGTCTTCATCGAGGTCGAGGTGCTGTCCGCCTGAGCCGGACGGCACCGGCCGCATGCTAGACTGCGCATCTGTCCACGCCATGCTCCATCGAACCGGCCCGATGCCGCTGAACCCCCGTCGTCGCTCGCTGCTTGCCGCGCTGTCGGCCGCCGCCGGCGGCACCGCGGTGCTGGCCCCGGGTGCCGTGCATGCCCAGGTCAAGCTCGACGTTCCGTTCGCGCCGACCAACTTCACGCTGATCGACACGATGCTGCGCGTCGCCAACGTGACGCCGAAAGATTTCGTCATCGACCTCGGCTCAGGCGACGGCCGGATCAACATCGCCGCCGCCCGCGACTGGGGCGCACCCGGCCTTGGCTACGAGATCGACCCGGCGCTGGTGCGCGAGAGCATCGAACTGGCAAAGGTCGCCGGCGTCTCGGACCGGGTCCGGTTCAGCGAGCGCAACCTGTTCGATGCCGACCTGTCGCGCGCGACCGTGGTCACGCTCTACCTCGGCGTGAAGGTCAACCTGCGCGTGCGGCCGAAGCTGCTGTCGGAACTGCGGCCGGGCACGCGCATCGTTTCGCACGATTTCGATCTCGGCGAATGGAAGCCCGACCTGCACATCCGGCTGCGCGACTACGGCAGCCAGGTGTTCTTCTGGTGGGTGCCCGCGCGCATCGCCGGCACCTGGACCGCACGCCTGGACCTCCCCGGCTTCGGTCCGCGCGAGCACACGTTCGTGCTGCGGCAGCGCTTCCAGGACCTCGACGCCGAGGCCAGGGCTGAAGGCGCGAAGGTCGGGCTGCGCGATCTGCGGCTGGCCGGCGACGGACTGACCTTCATCATGATGGAGGAGGTGAACCGCCAGTTCACCTTCCGCCGCTTCTTCGGCCGGGTCGCGCGTGGCCCCGGGTCGACCGGGGATGTGATCGAAGGCTATTTCCGCACGGAGCTCGAAGGCCAGCGCAGCGAGACGCCGTTCCGCATGACGCGTACCGCGGTCGCCGAGCCCGGTCCCGAGGGCGCATGGACCTTCGTGCGCGGCAGCTGATGGCGCGGTCGCATCGACGGCGTACGGTCGTGCTCGCGGCCGGTCTCGGCGGCGTGGGCCTTGCCGCGGGCGGCCTGTCGCTGCTGGCGCAGGGGCTGGCGCCAGTGCCGGCTTCGAAGAAGCCGCTCGATCGCAACGGCGGACCCTACGTGCCCACGCCCTGGCCGATCGTCGACCAGATGATCCGCATGGGTGCGATCGGCGAGCGCGACCTGGTGATGGACCTGGGCTGCGGCGATGGCCGCCTGGTGATTGCCGCCGCAAAACGCCACGGCGCGCGCGGCTACGGCGTGGACATCGATCCCGATCTCGTCCGCCTGGCCACCGAGAACGCGTCGCGCGAAGGCGTCTCGGGCCGGGTGCGCTTCGAGGAACGCGACATCTTCGACACCGACGTGCGCGAGGCGACGGTGCTTACCCTGTACCTGCTGCCGTGGATGATGATGAAGCTGCGGCCACGCTTCCTCGCCGAGCTGCGACCGGGCACCCGGATCGTCGCGCACGACTACCACTTCGAAGACTGGCGTGCTGCGAGCGACTTCACCTTTGACGTGCCGGAGAAGGTGGCGATCACCGGCTCCGCGACCACCACCGTGCATCTGTTCCTGGTCCCGGCAAAGGTCGAGGGACGCTGGAGGGTGGACGCGCCGGGCGCGGGTGCATTCGACCGGGGCGAACTGGTGCTGCGCCAGGGCCTGAACGACTTCGAAGGCACGCTCGCCCAGGCCGCACGGCCCGTGCGGCGACTCGACGCCACCTCGCTGCGCGGGATCGACCTGCGCTTCGCGCTGCCGGTGGCAGGCCCCGGCGGCCAGCCTGGTCGTGCGATCGTGCGCGCACGGGTCGATGGCGACCGGATGCAGGGCACGATCGAATCGACGCTGGCCGCGACGACGCCGTTCGGCGCGACCCGTCTCAACTGAACAGGTTCTTCGGAGGCAGTTCGATGGATGCGAAACGTTCGCGGCAAGGCC
>CANHBC010000157.1 GCA_947458835.1 Betaproteobacteria bacterium
CACGGCGCGAGGCCGCACAGGGCCGACCGCCGCGCAGCCATCGCGAGCTGTTCCGCGCACTGCGTTCGATCCTCGACGGTCCGGCACCTGATCGCGGCGACGCATCGGCACCGGATCCGGACGACGCCGACCTCGACGCGCCCTGATCCATCCGGACAGACGACGGCACCGGTGATCCTGCTGCGCAGCGGACGACGGGATGCCCCCGCCGAGGTCGCAGCGTTGACGGCCCGGTGGCTTCTGCGTAACGTCTGCCGATCGGGGCAGAGGCTGCGGCAGGTACCGCAGCCCACGGTCCCCAGGAGGAGCCATGATGGAAAAGCAGGCCTGTCCGCACGGTCGGGCGCCCGCCGCGATGGCGGCGCGGAGGGTGTGCACGCCATGGGTGGTGGCACTGTCCTTCGGCGTTGCCGCCGGAGCCGGTGCACCGATCGCGAACGCGCAGCCAGCCGCGGGGCTGGCGTGGCCGGTGAAGCCGTTGCGCCTGGTGATCCCGTTCGCGCCCGGCGGCACGACCGACAACATCGGCCGGCTGGTCGCGCAGCGCCTGGCCGATCCGCTGGGCCAGACGGTGGTGGTCGACAACAGGCCGGGCGCCGGCGGCATGATCGGCGCCGATCTGGTCGCCAAGGCACCGCCCGACGGCTACACCCATCTGATGATGACCATCGCGTTCCCGATCAACGCAGGCATGCGCAAGGACCTGCCGTTCGACCCGATCCGCAGCTTCGCACCGGTCACCCAGCTGGTGTCCCTGCCGCTGATGCTGGTCGTGCACCCGTCGCTGCCGGTGAAGACCGTCCGTGAACTGGCCGCGCTCGCGCGCGCCCGCCCCGGCCAGCTCACCTACGCCAGCTCCGGGCATGGCACCTCGCCCCACATGGCGGCGGCGATGTTCACCTGGCTCACCAGGACCGACATGATCCACGTGCCGTACAAGGGCAATGCACCGACGCTGACCGACCTGCTCGGTGGCCAGGTCTCGATGACCTTCGGCATCGCGCACCAGTTCCTCCCGCACGTGAAGTCCGGCCGGCTGCGTGGCATCGCCGTCACGACCGCCCGGCGTACCGCCTTCGCGCCGCAGCTGCCCACGATCGCCGAGTCCGGCCTTGACGGCTACGAGATCAGCGCCTGGCAGGGCATCCTGGCCCCGGCGGGCACGCCGAAGGAGGTCACCGTGCGGATGAGCAGCGAGATCGCGCGCATCCTGCGCCAGCCGGACGTGGTGGAGCGGCTCACCGCCGAAGGAGCAGAACCGGTGGCCAGTTCGCCGGAAGCCTTCGGCGAATACCTGCGCGCGGAACTGGCGCGCTGGACGAGGATCGGTCGCGAGGCGGGCATTCGCATCGAGTAGCCATCGCCGGCTCGACGCGGCCGGCGCCCGGCAGCACGCGTGGACGATCCCGATTACGATCAGGGACCCGCCACAGCATCCCGCACGCCCATGGCCGACGCCGACACCGCCTCACCCGCACCGGACACGCCCGCCGCTACCGCAGCCGCCGCAGCGCGCCCGCTGCGCATCGGACTGGTCTCGATCAGCGACCGCGCCTCGCGCGGCATCTACCAGGACCTCGGCATACCGGCCCTGGAGGAGTGGTTCGCTGCAGCGCTCGCGTCGCCGTGGACGACAGTGACCCGGCTCATCCCGGATGAGCGGCCGCTGATCGAGGCGGCGCTGGTCGAACTGGTCGACGTCGAGCGCTGCGACCTGGTGCTGACCACCGGCGGCACCGGTCCTGCGCGCCGGGACGTGACGCCCGAGGCCACGCTGGCGATCGGCGACCGCGAGATGCCCGGGTTCGGCGAACAGATGCGCCAGATCAGCCTGAAGTTCGTCCCCACCGCGATCCTCTCGCGCCAGGTCGCGGTGATCCGCGGCGAGGCGCTGATCATAAACCTGCCCGGCCAGCCGAAATCGATCCGGGAGACCCTCGAGGGGCTCAAGGACGCCGAAGGACGCCCGCTGGTGCCTGGCATCTTCGCCGCGGTGCCCTACTGCATCGACCTGATCGGCGGACCATACATAGAAACCCACGAGGCGGTGGTGAAGGCCTTCCGCCCGAAGAAGAAATGAGGACACCCATGCCGAACGAGACCGGCCTGCTCGAAACCATCGAACTCGCCACCGGGCCGAAGGGTTCCACGCCGCAGGCTGCGGTGATCTGGATGCACGGGCTGGGCGCCGACGGCCATGACTTCGAGGCGATCGTCCCCGAACTCCGGCTGCCTCCATCGCTTGCCATCAACTTCGTGTTCCCGAATGCACCGATGCAGCCGGTGACGATCAACAACGGCCACGTGATGCGCGCCTGGTACGACGTCGCGTTCGGCGACCTCGAGGGCCGTTCGCGCCGGCCCGACGAGGCCGGTGTGCGTGCCTCGGTGGCCCACATCGAGCGGCTGATCGATCGCGAGGTCGCGCGCGGCATCGCCGCCGAGCGCATCGCGATCGCGGGCTTCTCGCAGGGCGGAGCGATCGCGCTCGCGACCGGCCTTCGCCATGCACGCCGGCTCGCCGGCATCATGGCGCTGTCCACCTACCTGCCGCTCGGCGACTCGCTCCCGGCCGAAGCGTCGGAGGCCAACCGGCAGGTACCGGTGTTCTTCGCCCATGGCACGGCCGACCCGGTGATCCCGATCGAGATGGCAACCGCCTCGGTCGAGCGGTTGCACGCGCTCGGCTATCCGGTGGAATGGCACGAATACCGGATGCCGCACTCGGTCCATCCGCAGGAAGTGGTCGACATCAGGGACTGGCTGGTCAGGGTCCTGGCCAGCTGAGGCAGCGCTCAGGCATCCTCGTGGCGGTGTACCCGGAAGCGGGCGTGGTCGAAGTCATCGCCTGCCTCGACCAGCTGCGAGGCGACCAGCAGGTAGGGCTTGCCGTTGATGCGGACCCTGAAGCGGCCATTGCTCGAGAAGGCGCCGACCTCCAGCACGACATCGACCTCGCCGTTCTCGTCGGGGCGCGCGGAGAGCAGCAGCGCGCCGCGCGCCCCGGTGTCGCCCTGCACCTGACCGACCAGTGACAGTTCGACCGGCAGCGTCGCCGGGGAGAGCAGCTGCAGGCCGACCTGGTGCTCGCTGTCGGTCTCGCGATGGATCCGCCGGACCACGGCAATGCCCCAGTGGCGTCCTTCCTCGGGCTTGACCCCGACGAAGGCGCCGAGTTTCACCCAGTCGCCGCGCAGCGAACGGATACTCGCCCCGTAACCACCCGGGCTGGCGTCGGTGGCCACCCAGGTCTCGATGTCTATCGGCCGTGCCGGCTCGCGGCGCTCGTGGCGCTGAACGGTGTCCCGCACCGCCCGGTAGCCGTGCGCCACCAGCAGGCGCACGACGCTCCTTCGTCGCTCGTGGCTGCGCACCGGCGGGCGGGGGCCGAGCTGGCGCACCAGGTGCTCCAGCGTGGCAACCACCAGCGGCACCGAATGCAGTTCACCGAGGCGCACCGACTCGGGGATCAGTTCACGCGCCTTCACCACCCGCAGCAGCGACACGATCTCGCCACTGCCCTTCGCGATGCCGAAGTAGCGCAGGTTCGGGCTGGGTGCGACCGACTGGGTCAGGCGTCCCGGCGGGCGCTGGGATGCGAGGTCGATGTAGTGCGTGGTCTCGCCACTGCGCTCGGCCTGCAGGACGAAGCTGCGCGAGAACCAGGCAATCGCCCGCTCGGCCAGTTCAACCTGCGCCGGGGGCAGGGAATCGGTCGACGAGGCGCCGAGCACCAGAAGCCGGAGGTACTCCTGCTGCACCGACGTGTCGCCGTGCGAGATCTCGTAGGCACGGATCGGCGCGCTCGCCGCGCCGGCGGTCTCGGCAAGGGCGTACGCGCTGGACGCGTTCGCCCACAGCGACCGGGGGACGAGGCCGTAGCGCAGCGACGTCCACTTCATTTCAGCCCCGAGCGCGCGCAGCAACCGCGCGCAGCACACCGGCATGAGCGGTTCGAAAGCGCGCGCGTCCTTCGGCGTGGACTGGAACAGGTCGAGGCAGCGCAGGTACCCCTGGGCCAGCGCCCGCCAGAAGTCCGCGGCCGACTTCCAGAGACGGTTGTGCTGGTGCCAAGTCAGGCGCGAGGCACCGATGTAGTCGGCGGTGATCCTGCGCTGGTGCGGCTTGGCCGCCTGGTCGAGCAGGTCGACCACCTCGTAAAGACCGGCCAGTCGGAAGCCTTCCACGCGCAGCAGTGATTCGAGGTAGGCGGACACCTCGTCAAGGCGGCCCACCGGGTCGCCACCGCGCAGTTCACTGATGACCAGGCGCGCTGCCTTCGGGTCGGCCAGCGGGTGGTCCGGCTTCCCGGCGTTCCATCCGAACATCTTGCGATCACTCAGGGTGGGGTGCGCCAGCCTCGCAGCCGGGCATCGAGGAAACGACGTTAACACCGGGCCGCCACCCCTTACAGTGCAGATTACACGCCGGCCACGCCCGTTTCCTGTCGGTCACGCGCCCCCGGGTCGACTGCGCCCGCGCGCCCACGTGCGGTGTCGACCGACCGCAGCATGGCGAGCCCCGCCAGGAAGAACGTGCCGGTGATCAGCATCGCCAGCCGATGGTCTCCGCCCGACACCCAGCTCACCAGGCCATAGCTGACGGGGCCGAGGATGGACGACAGCTTGACCGCCACGCCCCACAGCCCGAAGAACTCCGCCCGGCGCGCGGCCGGGCTGAGGTAGCCGACCAGCGCACGGCCGGCCGACTGGCTGGCGCCGAGGCAGATGCCGACGACGTTGGCGGCCAGCCAGAACATGCCCGGGCCGGTCGACAGCCACGCCAGGCCGATCGCCAGCAGCCAGCCGCCCAGCGTCAGCGCCAGCGTGCGCACATGACCTAGCCGATCCTGGACCTGCCCGAACACCGCCGCGCCGATCGCTGCGGTGATGTTGACCAGCAGGATCAGCCGGACCGTGTCAGCGGTCTCGAAGCCCAGGGCCTGCTCGGCGTAGATCGCCGCCAGCACGACTACGGTCTGCACGCCGGCCTGGTAGCACACGATGCACACGAGGAACCGGCGCAGGTCCGGAAACTCGCGCAGCGAGCGAAGCGATGCGAGCAACTGACCGAAGGCATCGAACCGGCGCGCCCCGACGGCGGCCGGGGCCGGCGGCGCGGCGTGCTCGCGCAGGCACAGGAAAGCCGGCAGCGAGGCCAGCGCGAAGATGGCCGCGGTGATCAGCAGGCACGCCGGCACGAACGATTCGCTGTTCTGCCCGGCCGCCTGCGCACGGGATATCCACGCCAGGCTCGCCGCAAGGCTGATCAGGCCGCCCAGGTAGCCGACCGCCCACCCCCAGCCGGAGAGCCGTCCGAGCGCCTCCGGACGCGCGATATCCGGAAGGAACGCACCGGCGAGATTCTCGCCCAGGCTGAAGCACAGGTTGGAGAGCGCGACCAGGACGATGGCGAGCCAGACGTCGCCGCGTCCGACCAGCGCCAGCGCGGCGGTGAACGCGACGCAGCCGATCGTGGTGTAGGCCAGCAGGCGCTTCTTGCATCCGTGGCGGTCGGCGTGGGCTCCGACCAGCGGTCCGAGCACGATCGTCGCCGCATACGAGACCGCCAGGGCCATCGTCCACGCGAAGGTGGCCCATGCCTGCCCCTCGGCAACCACGCCGACGAAATAGGCGTTGAATACCGCGGTGATGACCACCGTCGTGTAGCCGGAGTTCGCGAAGTCGTACATCGCCCAGGACACGGCCTCGCGCGGGCGAACACCGGGGGCAAGCTGGTCGGCGAGGAACTTCAACCGACCCCGCCATCCGGGCCCGCCCGCGGCGTCGGCCGACGCCGGCGCGCGTCGCGCGCGATCACGCCGGCGCCCACTGCCAGCACCACGCTGAGGGCGATGGCGAGTGGCGCGAGACCGGCCACCCCTGCGAGTGCGCCGAAGCCGACCGGCACGGTCACCTCGACCGACTTGTTGACGGTCTGCCGCATGCCGATCGCCTCGGCCGCGCGGCCGTCGGGGGCACGCGCATACGTGAGCGCCATCGACAGCGGCATGCCGCAACCGAGGGTGAGGCCGAACGCCGCCGCCAGCGCGAGCAGCAGCAGTGGCTCGGCGGTGGCCACCATCAGCACTCCGACCAACGCGGCACCGGCGAGCGCACCACACAGCACGCCCTCCTCGCCGAAGCGACCCACCAGGCGCGGCAGCGCGATTCGCACGACGAAGGTGGCACCGGCAAAGGTCGCGAGCAGCATGCCGATGAAGGTCGCCGACAGCCCGAGCGACGAACCGTAGAGCGGGATGAACAGGGCGAACAGTTCGTTGCCGGACTCGACCACCGCCGCGGCGATCAGGGCCCGGCGCAGGGCCGGTATCTTCCACAGGTCGCGCGCTGGCGCCCGGGGCGGACGGTCCCCGGCCGCGCGTGCGACTGGCGTACGCGAGCGCAGCCACCAGGCCAGGCCGAGCGCGGCGAGCGGCCCGAGCGCGAGCAGCAGCGCGGTGCCGCGATGGCCTACCAGGTCGATCGACAGCCCGGTGCCGGCGCGCCCGACGACGCCAGCCATCGCCACCGCCAGCGAGTAGTAGCTGAAGTTGCGCGTGCGATCGCTCGTCTCGCCCAGGCTGCCGACCAGGCTCTGCCCGGCGACCGCGTAGACCATGAAGAACACGCCGATCAGCGCGGCGCATGGGTACAGCGCCCACAGCCCGGGCGACAGGTACACCACGGTGATCGCCAGCGCCGCCCCGCCACAGCCGATCAGCAGCGGCGCGCGCACGCCGATGCGGTCGACCCAGCGGCCGGCACTGATCGCGAACACCGCAGGCAGGATCGAGAACAGCGCGTACGTGAGCCCGACCTGCAGCGGCGTCGCGCCCAGGTCGATCGCGAACAGCGCGATCAGCAGCTTGGCGCCGATCACCCCGAGATGGGTGAGCATCACGATGACCGCCACGTGGATGATGGTCACCGTCGACGCTCCAGCATCGCCCCGGCCGCCGCGCTGCCGACCAGCAGTGCGCCCTTGGCCCAGAAAACGAACAGCAGTCCGAGCGCGGCACCCATGGAGCCGAACAGCACCGGGATCGTCATGTGGGTGAGGTTGACGATGGTGAAGCGAACGCCCAGCGCCTCGCCCGACCGTCCGGGAGGCGCGCGGTTGTAGCACATCATCATGGTCAGCGGCTGGCCGCACCCCACGCCGAGGCCCAGCATGAACGACAGCAGCGCGAGCAGCCAGACGCTGGTGACGAACGGGAACAGCAGGTAGGCCACCCCGGACAGCAGCAGCGAGCGCACGAGCAGGCCGGCCTCGCCCAGGCGCTTGATCAGCCAGGGCATGATCGCCCGGATCACGAACGCGGCCGCGGCGAAGGTACCCAGCACCATGCCGATCGCCGAGGCCGACAATCCGATCGAGTGGCCGTAGATCGGCAGGAAGAACGAATAGAGGTCGAAGCTCGCCACCGCGATCGCGCTGGTGATGAAGATCGGGCGCAGCGACCGGTCGGACAGCATGCCCAGCAGGTCCGGCTTGGGCACGGGGGCATCACTGCCCGGCTTCGGTGGCAATGCGTTGCGCATCCGCCAGAGCATCGCGAGCGTGCCCAGCGGCAGTACCGCGAGGACCAGATAGGACCAGCGGTGGCCGATCGCATCGATCAGCAGGCCGGCGAGTACCGGGCCTGCCAGCTGCCCGATCGATATCGCAAGGCTGAAGTTGGCGACGTTGCGCGCACGCTCCGCACCGGTGGCGATGCGGTTCACCAGGCTCTGCATCGGCACGATGAAGAAGACGTTCGACAACCCGAGCAGCGCGGCCGACAGCACCAGGCCGGTCATGTTCGGCAGCAGCACCGGCACCAGCAGGCCGCAGATCACGCCCGCAGTGCCCCAGGCGATCGGCGGCAGGAAGCCGACCCGGTCGAGGACCCGGCCCGCGACGACCGACAGCAACGTCGGGAACAGCGCGTACAGGCCGATCAGGATGCCGATCGTTGCCGAGCCCGCGCCCAGTTCGAGCGCGTAGAGGGAAACCACCACGGTGCTGCCCTTGAGTGCAATGATGCACAGCACGGGCAAGGCGATAGTCAGGTACAACACCATCCGGGTCGATGCCTCCCTGGCATCGAAACTTCCACTGCGCGCTCGGCGGTCGCGTCTGTCGTATCCCCGAGTTTAACCGATCGCCCCGCTGCCGCGGCATGCGCCGGTTGCCCCGGCCCGGACGCTGCTACTTCTTCGCGGCAGCCGGCGCGGCGGACACCACCGCGTTCATGAACTTCTCGATCTGCGCCGCGGGGATCATCCCGGAGAGCACCGCGCCATCGGCGAATACCAGTGTCGGGGTCACGGTGAATCCGAGCTTGTCGGACAGCCTGACGACCTGATCGATCGGGTTTCGACAGGTCGGCTTCGACCGCGGCGCGACCTGCTTCAGCATCCAGTCATCCCAGGCGCGCGCGCGGTCGGTGGAGCACCAGATCTCCAGTGCCCGGTTGCGCGAACCCGGACGCATCTGGTCGACCGGGGTGAGGAAGGTGTAGATCGTCACGTTGGTCATCTTCTGCAGTTCCTGCTCGAGCTGGCTGCAGAACGGGCACAGCGGATCGGAGAAGACGTACAGGGTGCGCTTGCCATCGCCGCGGACGGTGCGGATCGCGGCGTCGAGCGG
>CANHBC010000158.1 GCA_947458835.1 Betaproteobacteria bacterium
GATGGGCGCAGCGCCGAGGCACCGGCCCCGCGGGGGCCGCGCACCGAACGGCTGCCGGAGTCTGGCGTGCCGGCTGGCGCGTTCGCGTCGCTCAAGGGGCGGCTTGCGCTGCCGGTGGCCGGCGAGATCTCGAACCGTTTCGGGCAGGCGCGCGCCGACGGCGGCCTGCAGTGGCGTGGCATCACCATCCTCGCCCGGCCCGGGCAGGAAGTGCGCGCGGTCGCGCCGGGTCGGGTGGTGTTCGCCGACTGGCTGCGCGGCTTCGGCAACCTGCTGATCGTCGACCACGGCGACGGGTACATGACGCTGTACGGCAACAACGAGTCGCTGCTGCGCCGGGTCGGCGACGGCGTGCGTGGCGGCGACCCGGTGGCCACCGTGGGCTCCAGCGGCGGGTCGGGCCAGCCCGGGCTGTACTTCGAGGTGCGCCAGCAGGGCCGGCCGGTCGATCCGCTGGCCTGGTCGGGGACCCGCTGAGTGTCGCACCAGGGTACTGCGCCGGGCGGCCTGCGGCGCGTGGCCGGGGGTGCCTGAAGCGCTGCATCCTGTTACGTCTGTTGCAGTGTTGACTTGACTCCCGGCGCACGACGGCGAGGGACAAGCTGCTAACATGCCTGTCGAAGAAATGCATCCCGCCGGCCGCCCCTCCCCGCCCGGCGCCACCCTTTCGAGAGGTCACCGCTCCTCCATGTCCCGGCCGTTGGGTTCACTCATGCGCAACAAGGCAAGCCAGATCGGGCTGATCTGTGTCGGCGTCGTGCTCGGCGTGCTCGTCAGCCTGAATTTCTCCGCGGTCGCACAGCGCGAGGCGCCAAGCCCGCTGCCGATCGAGGACCTGCGCGTGTTCACCGAGGTCTTCGCTCGCATCAAGAGCGACTACGTCGAGCCGGTCGAGGACCGCAAGCTGTTCACCGAGGCGATCAACGGCATGCTGTCCGGCCTCGATCCGCATTCCGCCTACCTCGACCAGGAAGCCTTCAAGGAACTGCAGGTCGGCACCCAGGGCGAGTTCGGTGGCCTGGGCATCGAAGTCGGCATGGAAGACGGCCTCGTGCGGGTGGTCTCGCCGATCGACGACACGCCGGCCTCGCGCGCCGGGCTGCGTCCGGGCGACCTGATCATCCGGCTCGACGAGACGCCGGTGAAGGGCATGACGCTGAATGACGCGGTGCGCAGGATGCGCGGCCGGCCGAACACCGACATCACTCTCACCATCGTGCGTCGCGGCGAGGAGAAGCCGATCGTGGTCACGCTCACGCGCGCGGTGATCAAGATCCAGAGCGTGCGCTCGGCGGTGATGGAGCCCGGCTACGGTTACATCCGCCTCACGCAGTTCCAGGAGCACACCGGCGAGAACCTGGCGCGCGCGATCGAGCGCGTCTGGAAGGAGAACAACGGCAACGTGCGGGGTCTGATCCTCGACCTGCGCAACGATCCGGGCGGACTGCTCAACGGCGCCGTCGCGGTGTCGGCGGCGTTCCTGCCGGCCAACGCGCTGGTCACCTACACCGACGGACGCGCCCCCGATTCGCGCATGAAGCTCAACGCCAGCCCGGAGTTCTACCTGCGTGGCGCGACCCAGGGTGACTACCTCCGCGGGCTGCCCAGGGAAGTGAAGTCGGTGCCGATGGTGGTGCTGATCAACGGCGGTTCGGCGTCCGCATCCGAGATCGTCGCCGGCGCGCTGCAGGACCACAAGCGGGCGACCATCATGGGCACCCAGAGCTTCGGCAAGGGCTCGGTACAGACCATCCTTCCGCTGACCAACAACACGGCGATCAAGCTCACCACGGCTCGCTACTTCACGCCGAACGGCCGTTCGATCCAGGCCAAGGGCATCACGCCCGACATCGTGGTCGAGGACCCGAGCAACCCGAGCGACAGCCAGCGCGTCCGCGAGGCCGACCTCAGCCGCCATCTCTCCGACGGCAAGGGTGGCGCGCCGAAGGCGGCGCCGCGTCCGAGGGATGCGAAGAAGGACGAGCCGGCACGCCCGCGTGTCGAGCCGATCAAGCTCGAGCCCGGCCAGGTTTTCTCGCGGGAAGACTTCCAGCTGATGCAGGCCCTCAACCACCTGAAGGGCCAACCGGTCCTGCGTGAACTGCCGCCGGTGGCCGCCACCGCCGCGGCCGCGCCGGCAGCCACCACCCCCACGGCCCGCTGACCGGGCTGCAGCGGCGGGCGGGCTTTGGCCCGTCCGGTGCCGCGGCTTCGTCCGCCATGGATGACGACCAGCTTACTCGCTACAGCCGACACATCCTGCTCGACGAGATCGGGATCGACGGCCAGCAGCGCCTGCTCGACAGCCGTGTGTTGCTGGTCGGGGCCGGCGGGCTGGGTTCGCCGGTGGCGCTCTACCTCGCCAGTGCCGGCATCGGCGAACTGTTGGTCTGCGACGACGACCGGGTCGACCTGACCAACCTGCAGCGGCAGGTCGCGCACACCACCGAGCGCATCGGCGCGCTGAAGGTCGATTCGATCGCCAGCGCTGCCCGGGCGATCAATCCGGCCACGCGGGTCGTCCCGCTGGCCCGGCGGCTGGAGGGCGCGGACCTGCTCGAGCAGGTCGCCGCAGCCGACGTCGTGGTCGATGCCAGCGACAACTTCGCCACCCGCCACGCGCTCAACGCCGCCTGCGTCCGTTTCCGGCGTCCGCTGGTCTCTGGCGCGGCGATCCGCTTCGACGGGCAGGTGTCGGTGTTCGACCTTCGCCACGACGACAGCCCCTGCTACCACTGCCTGTTTCCGCAGGTCGAGGGGGCGGCCGAAGACGAGGAGCGCTGCGCGGTGATGGGCGTGTTCGCACCGCTGGTGGGGGTGATCGGCGCGATGCAGGCCGGCGAGGTGCTCAAGCTGGTCAGCGAGGTTGGCCGGTCGCTGTCTGGACGACTGCTGCTGTTCGGTGCACGCGAGGCGCAGTGGCGCGAGGTGCGGATCAGGCGCGACCCGGGTTGCAGCGTCTGCGCGGCGCGCCCGCCCGCCTGAGCGGGCGGCACCCGGCAGTGGTCAGGTGGCCAGCAGGATCTTCCGCTGCTCGGCCCAGAACTGCGACGGATCGCGACTGAAGCCGCTCTTGGCGAACTGGTGCCAACGCCCGACGACGAAGGCCATGATCGCGTTGGCCTGCGCGGCCACGTCGGCATCGGACGGCAGTTCGCCCTGGGTCTGTGACAGGCGCAGCGCCTGCTTGAGCGTCGCCTCGATCCGGTCGTGCATCTGGTTGATGCGCGCCTGCAGTCGCGCGTTCTCGTGCACCAGCGCCTCGCCGATCAGGACCCGGGTCATGCCCGGGTTCTTCTTCGCGAACGCAAGCAGCACCGCGACCATCGCGTCGACCTGCTTGAGGCCGATCGGCTCCTCGCCGGCGATACGGTTCACCAGGCTGAACACCGTCTGTTCGGCGAACTCGATCAGTCCCTCGAACATCTGTGCCTTGCTCGCGAAGTGGCGGTAGAGGGCGGCCTCGGACACGTCCAGGCGCGCGGCGAGCGAGGCGGTGGTGATCTTCTCCGGACTCGGGACTTCGAGCATCTCGGCGAGCGTCTGCAGGATCTGCAGCCTGCGTTCGCCGGTACGGGGCGGCATCGTGAACCCTCCACTGGATCGCCCGGTGCCGCGTGTCGGACCGGGCAGCCACCAACGGAACCGGACCGTCCGGCACCTTCGGTGGTGAGCGCACGCTTCTGCGTGCCCGCCGATTCTAGGCCGATTGTGCCCGGGGCGTCACGCAAAAGTGGAGCCTCACGCCAGGCATTGCCGGCCGTCGGGAGCCGTTCAGCGCAACGGGCCCAGGCAGCGTGCCATCGACCGGAGGTCGGTCACCATCAGGTCGACGTGGCAGGGTCGGCGCACCCGCAGCAGGCCCGGCTTGCGGCGCACGATGTACACCGTCCGCATCCCCAGCCGGCGCGCGGTTGCCAGGTTCTCCAGCGAGTCCTCGACCATGATGCTCCGGCGCGGATCGATCCGGTGGCGGCGGAACAGTTCGCGGAATCCGCGGACATCCGGCTTCGGGCGGTAGCCGGTGTGCTCGATCGTGAACACGCCATCGAACAGGTCGGCGATGCCCAGCACGTCGAGCACGGCCCTGCAGTAGCGCTCGGGCGAGTTGGAGAACACGACCTTGCGCCCTGGCAGCCGGTGCAGCAGCGCGCGCAGTCCCATCTCGCGCAGCACCATCCGCTCCAGTTCCGGGAACTGGTGCGTTTCGTGCAGGAAGTGGTCCGGGTCGGTGTCGTGGTGCTTCATCAGCCCGATGAGCGTCGCGCCGTACTGCAGCCAGTAGCGGCGGCGGAGGGCGCTGGCCTCGGCCTCGTCGAGCCCCAGGTGCCGCATCACGTACTCGGTCATCGACCGGTTCATGTGCGGGAAGATGTGCGGGGTACAGTAGTGGAGCGTGTTGTCGAGATCGAACACCCAGGTGCGTGCCCTGGCCATCAGCGGGCCACCTTCAACGGCTTCGGATCATCGTGCCGACACCCTGGTCGGTCATGATCTCCAGCAGCACGCAGTGGTCGACCCGTCCGTCGATGATGTGCACCGAGGACACCCCGCCCCGGGCGGCGTCGAGCGCCGAGGAGATCTTCGGCAGCATGCCGCCGGAGATGGTGCCGTCGGCGAACAGCTCGTCGATGCGCCGTGCGGTGAGCCCGGTCAGCAGGTTGCCGCCCTTGTCCAGAACGCCGGGCGTGTTGGTGAGCAGCATCAGCTTCTCCGCCTTCAGGATCTCGGCCACCTTGCCGGCGACCAGGTCGGCGTTGATGTTGTAGGTCTCACCCTCGGCACCCGATCCGATCGGGGCGATCACCGGGATGAAGCCGCTCGAGGTCAGCGTCTGGATGATGCCCGGGTCGACCGATTCGATCTCACCGACCTGGCCGATGTCGACCTTCTCGTCCGGGTTGTCCTGGCGGGCGACCATCATCTTGCGCGCGCGGATCAGCCCGCCGTCCTGCCCGGTCAGGCCGACCGCCTTGCCGCCGGCGCTGTTGATCAGCTCGACGATCTCCTTGTTCACCTGCCCTGCGAGCACCATCTCGACGATGTCCATCGTCTCGGCATCGGTGACCCGCATGCCCTGCACGAACTCGCCCTTCTTGCCCACCCGCGCGAGCAGCTGTTCGATCTGCGGCCCGCCACCGTGCACCACCACCGGGTTCAGCCCGACCAGCCGGAGCAGCACGACGTCGTGCGCGAACGACTGCTTGAGCTTCTCGTCGGTCATCGCGTTGCCGCCGTACTTGATCACCACGGTCTTGCCGTGGAAGCGGCGGATGTAGGGAAGGGCTTCCGACAGCACGCGCGCCTTCTGCGAGGCGGTGAGCAGGGCGTCGGTGCTGGTGGGGGCGTGGTCGGTCATCGGTGCGTGCCGCCCGCTCGCGGCGTCGATCGGGAAGGACTCCGACGGGCTGGCAGGGTGGCTGGGGACGTGAGAGCCCGCATTCTAGCGGCCCGGCGGGCCCATCGTGCGGAAGGCAAGGACCTCTGCGGGGGACGTGCACGCTGCCGGCACCGGGCAGCCCCTGCCCGGTGCCGGTGACCGGCTCAGCGGATCTCGAGCCGCCTGGCCGACGTGACTGCCTTCTTCGGCAGTCTCAGCTCGAGCACGCCATCACTGTACTTCGCCTCCGCCGCGGTGTCGTCAATCGCATCGGCGAGCTGGAAGGCGCGATACAGCTTCCCGTAGTAGCGCTCGCTGCGCAGCACGCGGCCTTCCTTCCGGTCTTCGCGCTGGTTCTTCACCTCCGCGCTGATCGCGACGTCGTTGCCGTCGATCGTGACGTGGATGTCGTCGCGCGCGACGCCGGGCAGTTCGGCATGCACCGCGTAGGCTTTCTCGTCCTCGACCACCTCGACGCTGAACGGACGCGCCGCGCCTGCGGGTGCGCTGCCTGGCGCGCCGACGGGGCGCACGAGGAAGCCCTGGAAAAGGTTGTTGAAGAGGTCGTCGAACGATTCATTCCGGATCAGCTGTGCCATGTTGGAACCTCCATCGGATGAGTGTCTGGGACGTCGGGCCCGGCGTACTGGCGGCCGGGTTGTTCAATACGAAGATGTGAATCGACTGCACGTTTTCAAGGCCCACGCACGCCAGCGGGACGGTCGGGCCGCTGCAGTCGGTCGGCTATAATCGATGGTTTACTGGAAGGCTTATCGATGGCGATCCACCTGTTGCTGAGTCGGCTTGCACGAAGCGCCGGCGCCCTTGCCAGGCACTGGCTTTGCGCCGCCGTGTTGCTCGCGGTCGGCACCTCCTCGGCCCTGGCCCAGCCCGGCGCGCTGCCCCCGCCGGTGCCCCCGTCGATCAACGCGAAGGCGTACGTGCTGATCGATGTCGCGACCGGGCGGGTGCTCGCCTCGCAGGCGGCCGACGATCGGTTCGAGCCGGCATCGCTGACCAAGCTGATGACCGCCTACCTCACGTTCAACTCGATCCGCCAGAAGCGCCTGATGCCGACACTGGTGGTGCCGGTGTCCGACCGCGCGCGCAAGGCCGAGGGTTCGCGCATGTTCATCGAGCAGCGCATCCCGGTGACCGTCGAGGAACTGATGCGCGGCATGATCATCCAGTCGGGCAACGACGCAAGCATCGCGCTGGCCGAGGCGGTGGCCGGTGGCGAGGACGCGTTCGCCGACGCCATGACCCGCGAGGCGCAGCGGCTGGGCATGAAGAACACCTCGTTCCGCAACTCGACCGGGCTGCCCGACCCGAAGCACTTCAGTACCGCCGCCGACCTGGCGCGGCTCGCGGTGGCGATCATCCGCGACTTCCCCGAGTTCTACTCGCTTTATTCGCAGCGCGACTTCACCTACAACAAGATCCAGCAGTCCAACCGCAACCGGCTGCTCTGGCTCGACCCGTCGGTCGACGGCATGAAGACCGGCTATACCGAGGCGGCGGGCTTTTGCCTGGTCACTTCTGCCAGGCGCGGCGAGCGCAGGCTGGTCGCGGTGGTGCTCGGCGCGCCGTCCGAGAGCGCGCGCATCAGCGAGAGCCAGAAGCTGATCAACTACGGATTCCAGTTCTTCGACAACTTCCGGCTCTACGCGGCGCGCCAGCCCGTGGCCTCGCTCGCCGTGTGGAAGGGCTCCTCGCGCACGGTCGACGCCGGCTTCGAGTCCGACCTGGTCGCGACGCTGCCGGCCGGCAGCGGCCCGCGTGTCAAGGCGGAACTCGAGAGCGTGCAGCCCCTGACGGCGCCGATCGCGGCCGGCCAGCGGGTCGGCACGCTCAAGCTCGCCCTCGACGGCCGGCCGCTGGCAGAATATCCGGTGGTAGCCCTGCAGGAGGTTCAGGCTGCCAACATCTTCCGGCGCAGCTGGGACAGCCTGCGGCTGATGCTCAAGCAGTGACCGGTTCCGCAGTCAACATCCCGTCAACGAAGGCAAACCGATGATCGTCCACCTGAATGGCGAGTTCCTCCCGATCGAGGAGGCGAAGATCTCCCCGCTCGACCGCGGGTTCATCTTCGGCGACGGGGTGTACGAGGTGATCCCGGTCTACGCGAAGAAGCCGTTCCGTATGATGGAGCACCTGCAGCGCATGCAGCGGAGCATGGACAAGATCGGCCTGCGCAACCCGCACTCGATCGAACGCTGGGAAGCGCTGTGCAGCGAGATGATCGAACGCACGCCGCATGCCGACCAGGGGATCTACATCCAGGTCACCCGCGGTGTGGCGCCGCGCGACCACGCGTTTCCGAAGGACGCGACGCCGACGGTGTTCATGATGAGCAACCCGATGCGCAAGCCGCCGGCCGAGTGGTACACCGACGGCGCGGCGGCGATCACCGCCAGCGACGATCGCTGGTTCAACAACGACATCAAGTCCACCGCGCTGCTGGGCAACGTGCTCGCGCGCCAGAAGTCGGCGGAAGTCGGTGCGGTCGAGACGATCCTGATCCGCGATGGCATGCTGACCGAGGCCTCGTCGAGCAACGTGCTGATCGTCAAGGACGGGAAGATCGCCTCCCCGCCCAAGAGCAACCTGCTGCTGCCGGGCACGACCTTCGACGTCACCATCGAGCTCGCCCGTAAGCATGGCATGCCGCACGAACTGCGGCCGATCACCGAGGCGGAACTGCGTGCCGCCGACGAGATCTGGGTCACCTCGGCCACCAAGGAGGTGCTGGCGATCACCACCCTGGACGGCAAGCCGGTCGGCACCGGCAAGCCCGGCGCCGTCTGGCAGCAGATGCATGCGCACTACCAGGCGTTCAAGCACGAGGTGACGGGTTGCTGAACCGTACCCCGGGCAGCGAAGGCGGGCACCGGCCGTGGCGCTGAACGGTGGTGCCGGTGGCCCGCCGCCGGCCGATTCGCTGATCGAGTACCCGTCGCCGTTCCCGATCAAGGTGATGGGCCGATCGGTGCCCGGTTTGGTGCCGGCCGTGCTCGCGGTGGTACAGCGTCACGCACCCGACTTCGATCCGTCGACCCTCGAGACGCGCAGCAGTCGCGAGGGCAAGTACACCAGCCTTACCGCGACCGTCACCGCGACCTCCCGCGAGCAGCTCGACGCGCTGTACCGGGACCTCTGTGACCATCCC
>CANHBC010000159.1 GCA_947458835.1 Betaproteobacteria bacterium
CCCTCGTGGAAGATCTCGGTGGCGTGGGTGGGCACCGAGCCCGCCATCACGCCGCCGACGTCGACCTGGTGCGCCATCGAGGCGCTCATCGCGACCACGCGCCCGTCGACCACCAGCGGCATCACCAGCGCAATGTCGGGCAGGTGAGTGCCGCCGAGGTAAGGGTCGTTCAGGATGTACACGTCGCCCTGCTGCATGGTGTCGACCGGGTACTGCGCGAGGATGCTGCGCACCGAGAACACCAGCGAGCCCAGGTGGCTCGGGTTGGAGCGCGACTGCGCGATCACCGTGCCGCTCGCATCGAACAGGCTGCACGAGGCATCTAGTGCTTCCTTCACCACCGGCGAGAACGAGCCGCGGATCAGGCTCCACTGCATCTCCTCGACGATGCTCTCGAGGCGGTAGCGCACCACCTCGAGCAGGACGGGATCGGTGACGCGGTTCATCGCGCGCTCCTGCGCAGGATCAGTTCGCCGCCGGGGGCGACCGTTCCGGTCCATCCGACGGGCACCAGCGTGGTGGTGTCGACCTGCTCGACGATCGCCGGGCCGGTGAACGTCTCGCCCGCGGCCAGCGTCGTGCGGTCGATGATGCGCGCGGGCAGTGCGGCCTCGACGCCGGGCAGCCGGATCTCGCGCTGGTTGCAGTTGCCCCCGCCGGGCGCCGCGGGCAGGCCGCCCGCGCCGGGCTCGAAGCCGGCGTCGATACCGTGCACGCTGCGCAGGTTCACGATGCGCGCAGGCTCGCGCGAGCTGTGGCCGTAGATACGCTCGTGCGCCTTCAGGAAGTCCTCGTACAGCCGGGCCAGCATGGTCCCGGGCTCGGCCGAGGCTAGCGGCACCGACACGTAGCTCGACTGGCCGATGAAGCAGACGTCGGCGGAATGCCGGATCGCCATCCGCGGGCCGGGTGTGCCGGCCTCGTAGGCCGAGGCGTAGCCTTCCTCGCGCATCGCCCCTGCACAGTCGGTATCGAGGGTGGCCAGCCGGGCGAGCAGGTCGGCCGGGTCGGCCTCGGACAGCGGTCGCGCGCAGGCGACCAGCGCCTCGTGCTCGACCGGCGCGGCGAGCAGGCCGATCGCAGACAGCACCCCGGGGTGGCGCGGCACCAGGACCTCGGCGATGTCCAGCTCCTCGGCGAGTGCACAGGCATGCAGGCCGCCGCCGCCGCCGAGCGCGACCAGGCTGAAGCTGCGCGGGTCGATGCCGCGATGGATGGAAGCGAGGCGGATGCCTTCCGCCATCTGCGCATTGACCACGCGGTGGATGCCGAGCGCGGCCCGTTCCACGTCGAGCCCGAGCGGACCGGCGATGCGTTCGCGGATGGCCGCGCGTGCGCACTCGACGTCGAGTGCGACCGTGCCGCCGGCGAAGTTCGCCGGGTCGAGCCAGCCGAGCGCGAGCGATGCATCGGTCACCGTGGGTTCAGTACCGCCGCGGGCATAGCAGGCCGGGCCCGGGTCTGCGCCTGCCGACTGCGGTCCGACGCGCAGGGTGCCGGCGCCGTCGAGCCAGGCGAGGCTGCCGCCGCCGGCGCCGATGGCATTGACGTCGACCATCGCCACCCGCACCGGATGCCCCTCGATCGAACCTTCCGAGCGCAGCAGCGGCACGCCGTCGGCGGCCAGGGCGATGTCGCAGCTGGTGCCGCCGATGTCCACCGAGATCAGGTCGCGACGGCCGACCGCACGGCCGGTGAGTGCGCCGCCGATCGCGCCCGCGGCTGGCCCGGACAGGAACAGCCGTACCGGTCGCGCGCGCGCGACCGCGGCCGAGCTTACGCCGCCGCGCGACTGCATGATCTGCAGGCGGGCGGGTACGCCGGCGTCGGCCAGGCCCTGTTCCATCTGCGACAGGTACTGGTCGAGCACCGGCTTCACGTAGGCGTCGAACGCGGTCACGCAGGCGCGTTCGTACTCGCGGAACGCCGGGTCGACCTCGGAGGACAGCGACACCGCGAGCCGTGGATGGCGCTGCAGGATCAGTTCACGCGCACGCCGCTCCTGCGACGGATCGAGGAACGAGAACAGGAACACGATCGCCAGTGCGCGCACGTCGAGCGCGACCAGTTCGTCGACCGCTGCGAGCAGCGCGGCCTCGTCCAGGGGCTGCACGACCGCGCCCCGGCCGTCGAGCCGCGCGGGCACGTCCCGGCGCAGGTGGCGGGGCGCGAGGAACACCGGTGCCTGCGGCTTGAGCACGGTGTCGTAGATCTCGCGCCGGTTGCCGCGGCCGATCTCGAGCAGATCGCGGAAGCCCTCGCTCGCGATGAAGCCGATGCGCGCACCCTTGCGCTCGATCACCGCATTGGTGGCCACCGTCGTGCCGTGCACGAAGCGCGTGATCGACGACGGGTCGATGCCCCAGGCCCGGCGCAGGTGGGCTACCGCATCGAGCACCGCGCGCGCCGGATTGGCCGGCGTGCTGCGCAGCTTGGCCAGGCGCAGCGTGCCGTCGGGCAGCACGCAGACCAGGTCGGTGAACGTGCCACCGATGTCGATACCGACCACCGTGCCGCCGATGGGCATGCCTGGCTGGATGGGCGCGCTCATCGGTTGGCCAGCCCAGCCAGCGTGGCGGCCAGCACGCGTGCACCGGCCGCGAGGTCGGAGGGCTTCGCGTTCTCCGCCTCGTTGTGGCTGATGCCGCGTTCGCAGGGCACGAAGACCATGCCGGTCGGGCACATCCGTGCGAGGTACATCGCGTCATGGCTGGCGCCGGAGGGCAGGCGCATCGTCGGCAGCCCGAGCGCGCCGGCGGCCGACTCGACGAGGTCGACGACCGACGGATCGAAGGTCGTCGGATCGTCATGCAGCGTCGGCGTGACGGTGACCGTGCAGGCCCGTGCCTGCGCTCGGCAGGTCGGCTCGACCGCATCGCCCAGCCGCGCGATGGTCGCCCGGTCGGGATGGCGGATGTCCACCGAGAACAGCACGTGGCTGGGTACCGAATTGGGCGAGTTGGGCGTGACCAGCATGCGGCCGACGGTGAATCGGGTGATGTCCGACGGATCGTCGGTGAGTTCGCGCAGTGCGGCGATCATCGCGACCGCCTCGCGCAGCGCATCGCGGCGCAGCGACACCGGCGCGGTGCCGGCATGCGCACTCTCGCCTGAGACCTCGACGTTGAACCAGCGCATGCCTTGTACGCCGGTGACCGCGCCGACCTGCAGGCCGGCGGCCTCGAGCAGCGGGCCCTGCTCGATGTGCGCCTCGACGTAGGCGGCGACCGGACCGCCGGCGGGCCGGCGCGCCGTATCGGGCGTGGCGGCCAGCGTGGCGGCCAGCGCATCGCCCAGGCGGATGCCCGCGTTGTCGCGCACGTCGACGAAATCCTCGACGCGGCACGCACCGGCGAAGACCATCGAGCCCATGGTGCAGGGCGGGAAGCGTCCGCCTTCCTCGTTGGTCCAGGCGACCACCTCGACCGGTGCGCGGGTGCGCACGCCAGCCGCGTCCATCGCCTGCAGCGCTTCCAGCCCGGCGACCACGCCGTAGATGCCGTCGAAGCGGCCGCCCTTGGGTTGGGTGTCCATGTGGCTGCCGGTCATCACCGGCGGCGCCGAGGGGTCGAGGCCTTCCCGGCGCAGGAACAGGTTGCCGATCGCATCGACGCTCGCCGAAAGGCCCAGCGAGTCGGCCCAGGACAGCAGCAGCGCGCGCGCCTCGATGTCCTCCGGGGACAGCGCCGGCCGGTTCACGCCCTGTCCGGGGATCGCACCGATCTGCGCCATCGCCGCCAGGCGGTCCCACAGGCGCCGCTCGTCCACCGCGGCGGCCGCGGCCAGTGCGTCCTCGCGCAGGGCTGGCATCGTCATTCGATCTTCGCGCCGGAGTCGCGGATCACCTTCGCCCAGAGCGCGATCTCGGAGGCGATGATCGCGCGCATCTCCTCCGGCGTGCTCGAGCGCGGCTCGAAGCCGATGTCCATCAACCGCTTGCGCAGTTCCGGCTGAGCGAGGGCCTTCACGATCTCGCCGTTGAGGCGGGTCACGATCTCCTTCGACACCCCGGCCGGGGCCATCATGCCGAACCAGTTCTCGGCCGCGTAGCCCTTCAGGCCCGACTCTGCCACGGTGGGTACGTCGGGCAGCACGTTGGAGCGGCGTGAGGTGGCCACCGCGAGCGCGCGCAGCTTGCCGTTACGGATGTGGTGCAGCACCGCCGGGACGCTGTCGAACAGCAGCACCACCTGTCCGCCGAACAGGTCGGCCAGTGCCGGGGCGCTGCCCTTGTACGGGACGTGCACCGCGTCGATCTTCGCCATCGAGCGCAGCAGTTCCTGCTCGAGGTGGGACAGGGTACCGTTGCCCTGCGAGGCCCAGCTGAGCTGCCCGGGGCGCGCCCGGGCGAGCGCAATCAGGTCCTGCACATTCTTCACCGGTAGCGACGGGTGCGCGATCAGCACGTGCGGCGAGTTCGCCGCGAGCGATACCGGTACGAGGTCCTTCTGCAGATCGTAGCCGAGCTTCTGGTAGAGGGTGGCGCTGATCGCATGCGTGGTGACCGCGGCCATCAGCAGCGAGTAGCCATCGGCTGGCGCCTTGGCCACGGCTTCGGCTCCGATGTTGCCGCCGGCCCCGGGGCGGTTCTCGAACAGGATCTGCTGGCCGAGCGTCTCCTGCAGGCGCAGGGCGATCGGCCGGCCGACCAGGTCTACCGCACCGGCGGGCGGGAAGGGGGCGATCAGCCGGATCGGACGCGTCGGCCAGGCCTGACCCGACGTCTGCGCCGCCGCGGGGGCTGGCGGCACGGCCAGCAGCAGCGCAGGCAGCAGCAGCGTCGCGGTCGAGGCGGCTGCGCGGGTCACGGCGTTCGCGGACGGCAGGCGGGCGGCGGTGGCGCGCAGGCGAGCTGCGCGAGCCGGGCGGGCGGGACGGCTGAGTGCACGTGGGGAGTGGGGCACGGAGGACTCCGGAAGAGGACGGTGGATCGACAAAAGCAACAAGCGTACCGTCGGGGGCGGAGAATACCCACAAATCGAGCAGATGGCGGTCATCGGGGGGCATGCCCGGCCCGGCCGTGGCGCCATCGACAGAGGAGGAGGACCGATGCCTGTTCATCATCGCCCCGTGGTGCGTGCCGCCGATCGACGCACATCCTGCAGCTTCGGCTGCGCGCTGGCCCTGCTGGCGGCCGGCACGTTCGCGCCGCCCACGGTCGCCCAGGACTTCCCGGCACGGCCGGTGCGACTGGTCATCGGATTTCCCCCGGGCGGACCGGCGGACTTCTTCGCACGCACGCTGGCCGAGCCGTTGTCGAAGCAGTGGGGACAGCCGGTGCTGGTCGACAACCGCGCCGGGGCCAATGGACTGATCGCTGCCGAGTTTGTCCTGCGCTCGCCGGCCGACGGGCATGCGGTCTACCTGTCCAGTGCCGGTGCGCTGGTGATCCAGCAGCACCTGCAGTTGAAGATGCCGTTCGAGACGCTGGTCGACTTCGCGCCGGTGTCGCACGTGGTGTCGGTGCCGGAACTGCTGGTCGCGCATCCGTCGCTGCCGGCGGCGAACGTGAAGGAACTGGTGGCGCTCGCCCGGCGGCGTCCCGGTCAGATCACCTTTGCCTCGACCAGCACCGGCAGCATGCCGCACCTGGCCGGCGAGCAGTTCAAGGCGGCCTCGGGCATCGACATCATCCATGTGCCTTTCAAGGGCGCGGCACCGGCGGTGATCGACGTGGTGGCTGGCCATGTGCAGATCCTGTTCGCCGACCTGCCGATCCTGCTGCCTCAGGTGAGGGGCGGCAAGCTGCGGCCGCTGGTGCTGGCGACCCACCGACGCCACCCGCTGCTGCCCGAGATACCGACCACCGCCGAGGCCGGCATGCCGAGCGTGCTCGCCGACAACTGGTACGGCGTGGTGGTCCCGGTGAAGACGCCCGCCGGCGTGGTCACGCGACTGAACCAGTCGTTCATCAAGGCCTTGCAGGAACCGGCGGTACGCACCCGGCTGGCCGACCAGGGGGCGGAGGCCACCGGCGGCACCCCGGAACAGTTCGCCGAGTTCATCCGGACCGAGGCGGCCCGCTGGGGCAAGGTGACCAGGGCGGCAGGGCTCAAGCCCGAATGACCCCCAGCCCCGCACCCTGACCCACCCCAAAACCCGGGTCAGACACGGGTTTCCATCTCCGGGTCAAGAACCAGGGTCAGACACGGGTTTGGCCGAGTTCAGGAATCCGTGTCTGACCCGGGTTTTGCTGGTCTCGGAAACCCGGGTCAGACACGGGATAGAGGTGTGGAAACTCGCTTCAGGCGATGATCCCGCCGCCGAGGCAGACCTTCGATTCGTAGACCACGACCGACTGGCCGGGCGTCACCGCCCACTGCGGTTCGGAGAACGCGACCTCGAAGCGGCCATCGGCAGCTGACGGCAGCACGCAGGCGGTATCGGTCTGGCGGTAGCGGGTCTTCGCCGAGTACACCCAGTCCACGTGTGGCGGCCTTCCGGATATCCAGCTCGCATCGATCGCGGCCAGGTGGTCGGCCAGCAGTGCCGGATGGTCGTGGCCCTGCACGACGTAGAGGACGTTGCGTGCGAGATCCTTGCGCGCGACATACCAGGCCTCGCCGGGGCTGCCATCCGCGCGTCCGCCGATGCCCAGGCCCTGCCGCTGGCCGATCGTGTAGTACATCAGGCCGATGTGCTCGCCGACCACGGTGTCGTCGAGGGTGCGCATCTCGCCCGGCGCCTTCGGCAGGTAGCGGTTGAGGAACTCGCGGAACGGCCGCTCGCCGATGAAGCAGATGCCGGTGCTGTCCTTCTTGCCGGCGACCGGCAGCCCCTCCTCGCGCGCGATCGCGCGCACCTCGCGCTTGGTGATCTGACCTAGGGGAAACAGGGTGCGGCAGAGCTGTGCCTGGTCCAGTCGGTGGAGGAAATAGCTCTGATCCTTGGTGCCGTCCTCGGCCTTGAGCAGCTGGAACAGTCCGTCGCGTTCGCGTACCTGCGCGTAGTGGCCGGTGGCGATCATGTCGGCACCCAGTCCCAGCGCATGGTCGAGGAAGGCGCGGAACTTGATCTCGGCGTTGCAGAGCACGTCGGGGTTGGGCGTGCGCCCCGCCTGGTACTCGGCGAGGAAGGTCGAGAACACCCGGTCCTTGTACTCGGCGGCGAAGTTCACCTGGTCGATCTCGATGCCGATCCGCTCGGCGACCGACACTGCGTCGACCAGATCCTCGCGCGAGCTGCAGTACTCGTCGGTGTCGTCGTCTTCCCAGTTCTTCATGAACAGCCCGACGACGTTCCAGCCCTGCTGCTTGAGCAGCAGGGCGGCCACCGACGAGTCGACGCCGCCGGACATGCCGACGACTACGGTCTTGCCCTTCATGCCTCGTTTGCCTTTCTGCGCAGCCGGACCAGGCGGCTCAGGGGTAATGCCGGAGCAGCGACAGCGGGAAGCGCTGCCCGGCCAGGTAGTCTTCCACGCAGTCGAGCAGCAGCGGGCTGCGGTGGCGGTCGCGTCCGGCGCGGATCTCTTCCGGCGTCTGCCAGAGCGCCCGCACGATCCCGGTGTCGAGCGCGCGCGCGGGCTCATGGTCGGTAATCTCGCCGGCGAACGCGAAGCGCAGGTAGGTGGTAGCGGTGCCAGCCAGCGGCAGGCTGTAGATCCCGACCAGCGCGGTCGGACGGAAGTGGTAGGCGGACTCCTCGAGCGTCTCGCGGATCACTGCGTCGAGGAGCGTCTCGCCTGGATCCCAGTGGCCCGCCGGCTGGTTCAGGCGCAGACCGCTGCTGGTCTCTTCCTCGATCAGCAGGAACCGGCCATCGCGCTCGGCGAGGGCGGCCACGACCACATTCGGCTTCCAGATGTCCGCATCCATGGGCCGATTGTAGATCGTGGGGTCAGGTCTTGCCTTTTGCCATCGGGCAAAAGGCAAGACCTGACCCCACCGCAGGGCCACCGCACAAAAGAAAAGCGGGCCCGAAGGCCCGCTTTTCAAGCGAGAAAGCTCGCGGCAAGAATTACTTCTTGTCGGCTTTTTTCTCGGTCTTCTTGGCGTCGTCTTTCTTCGGCTCAGCGGCAACGACGATCGACGAAGCGGTAACAGCAGCGAACAGGCCGGCCAGGACGGCAGCGATCATTTTTTTCATGGTATTTCCTCTAGAGGGTTGATATCGGTACAGCTTGCCGAAGTACCTCGGCAGGAACAGTAACGCCACGCTTCCCGATCGGTTGACAGACATTGCAACATCGGACAACCGTGCTGCATCTGGTCACGAAGCGGCCGGAGTTTACCCCACCGTAAGACAAGTGTGTAGTCCCCTGTGCGGCGGCGGCGGGGCACCGCTCCAGGGCGCGAAAAACCGTTGCCCCTCAGGCCCCTGCGCCAGAGAGAATGGCGGACGCCCCGCCGGAGCAGGGGCCGGCGGCAGTGTGCAGACGAGCGCCGTCGACCGTTGTATGGGTGACAACGACGGGTGCGTCTGCGAGCCCTCGAACACCGGACCCGGGCGTTGCCCGGGTCCGCAGCACCACTCAGCCGGCGCGCTGGATGTTGGA
>CANHBC010000160.1 GCA_947458835.1 Betaproteobacteria bacterium
CGGTGGCGGTCAACCAGGGCGTCGCGATCCGGTCCCTGTCGACCGACGCCGCGAACAACTGCCCCTGATCGGGCACGGAGGCCTGCGATGAAGCAATGGTTCAAGGGGCGGGCGAAACCCGCAGCGCTGTCGGCGGCGCTGATGGCAGCGCTGTGCCTCACGGCGCCGCTGATCGCCGAGGACATCGATATCTACACCGGCGTCAACCCGAACGGCGACCTGCCGAACGTGCTGCTGGTGCTGGACAACTCGGCGAACTGGACCACCAGCATCCCGGCGCCGAACTGCTACTACCGCGAGAACGGCGTGGTGACCACCAACGGCCCGCGCGACACCAATCCGGGCATGGAGCAGGGCAAGAAGATCGCGATCGAGAAGTGCGCGCTCTACAACCTGTTCGACGCGCTGCCGGTGCGCACCGACGTCACCAACCCCGACGCCGATGCGCTGTTCAACGTCGGCCTCATGCTGCTCAACGAGTCGCCGAACAACGGTGCCTACCCGCGCAAGGCATTCGTCCCGCTCACCACGAACAACAAGGCCGCGCTGAAGGCGATCGTCGCCGGTCTGAGCATCAATGCGGACAAGGGCTCGAACGCCGACTTCTCGAAGGCACTCTACGAGGCCTACCTCTACTTCACCGGAGGGTCGCCCTACCAGGGCCGCTCCGGTGGCAAGTTCGACACCGCCGCGTTCTCCGCGAGCGGCCGCTACGTGAGTCCAGCCACGGCATCCTGCGGCCGTAACCACATCATCTTCATCGCCAACGGCTCCCCGGAGGCTTCGGAGAACAACGATGCTGCGGCGCTGCTGGCCAGGGCCGGTGGCAGCACCTCGCTGATCAGCTACCCCACGTCCTACATCACCAAGCCGGACCAGGCGAACTGGGCCGACGAATTCGCGCGTTTCCTGCGCGGGGTCGACGCCAGCGGCCGCGAAGGGACTCAAGGCATCGTCACCCACGGGGTCGCGGTCACCGGCGCGGCAAGCGACGGCCTGTACCCGAACTTCATCCAGGCGATGTCCGTGCCCTGGGGCGGCACCTACAGCAGCGCCTCGAACGCCGACGCACTGCTGCAGTCGCTGCTGCAGGTCTTCAACGAGATCCAGGCAGTGAACAGCGTGTTCGCATCGGCCAGCCTGCCGATCTCGGTGAACGCGCGGGGCACGTACCTGAACCAGGTGTTCGTCGGCATGTTCCGCCCGGACGCGAACGCGAAGCCGCGCTGGAATGGCAACCTGAAGCAGTACCGGTTCGGCCTGGACACGCTGGGCAACCTGTCGCTGGTGGACGTGAACGGAAACCCGGCGGTGAGCACCACCACCGGATTCATCTCGACCAGCGCACAGTCCTACTGGACGGAGGCCAGCACGTTCTGGAACTTCGGCCCGATCGGCACGCCCCCCTCCTCCAGCGACGCGCCCGACGGCGAGGTGGTCGAGCGCGGCGCGGTCGCTCAGCGGCTACGCACTGCGTATGCGACCGGGCAGTCCTCGCGCAACGTCTTCACCTGCGTCGGCTGCTCGGCCGGCACCCCGATGGGCAACTCCGTCGAAACGCGCTTCGAGTCGGCGAATACGCTGATCACCTCGACGATGCTCGGCGTGGCTTCGACCACGCGTCCGCTGCTGATCGACTGGGTGCGCGGCAACAGCAACGCCGGCGACGAAGGGGGGCCGACCACCACGCCGGCCACGACGATCCGCCCGTCGGTACACGGCGACGTGCTGCATTCCCGGCCGGCGGTGGTCAACTACGGGGGCACCACCGGCATCGTCGTGTTCTATGGCGCGAACGACGGCCTGTTGCGGGCGGTCAACGGCAACCCGTCCGGCGCAGGGGCCGGCAACGAACTCTGGGGCTTCATACCCGAGGAGATGTTCGGCCGGCTCAACCGCCTGCGCGCGAATGCGCCCGAGGTGCGGCTGACGAACTCGACTTCGGCCACCGCGACGCCGCGCGACTACTTCGTCGATGGGCCGATCGGCGTGTACCAGAAGTTCAACGCAGCGCAGGAGGTCGAGCGCGTGATCATCTACCTGGGCATGCGCCGCGGCGGCCGCCTGCTCTACGCGATCGACGTGACCGAACCGACGGTACCGCGGTTCCTGTGGAAGAAGAGCAACGCCGACCTGCCGCAGCTCGGGCAGACGTGGTCGGAACCGAAGCCCGCGCGTATCCGCGGGCATTCGAACCCGGTGCTGATCTTCGGCGGCGGCTACGACCCCGACGCCGAGGACATCAGCACGCCCGGAACTACGACCATGGGCCACCGCATCTACGTGCTCGATGCGATCAACGGCAACCTGCTCAAGGCGTTCACCACCACGCGCAGCGTGCCGGCCGATGTGTCGCTGGTCGACGCCGACCTCGACGGCTACATCGACCGCGCCTATGCGGTGGACCTCGCGGGCAAGGTCTACCGCGTCGACTTCGAGTCCGCGAACAGCACCGCGGTGGCCGACTGGTCGATCTACACGGTCGCCGACCTGTCGGGCGGCACCACCAGCGGACGCAAGTTCTTCCACGCGCCGGACCCGGTGGTCACCAGCCAGTTCACCGCCCTGATGTTCGGCTCGGGCGACCGCGAGAAGCCACTGATCTCGAACAACCGGGACCATTTCTTCCAGATCTTCGACCGCAATCTGTCAAAGGGAGTGCCGGCCGCGCATACGCCCATCGCCTGGACCGACCTGGTCCCCACCGGCACCACCTCCTCGACCACCGGGCGCGGCTGCCATGTCGCGCTCGATGCGGGGGAGAAGGTGGTGAACGCCGCGACCACCATCGGTGGGGCCGCCCACTTCGGCACCAATCGTCCCTCGACCAGCGTGTCGAACAGCCGCAGCTGCTCGGCCGACCTGGGCGTCGCGAAGTCCTACGCAATGCCGCTGTTCTGCGTGGCACCGCAATCGGCGGTGCTGGTCGGGGGAGGGCTGCCGCCGAGCCCGGTCGCGGGCATCGTCAACGTGTCCACGCCCGGCGGGGGAACCCAGCGGGTGCCCTTCTGCATCGGGTGCATCAACAGCAAGAACTCGGCGATCGAGGGATCGCGCGTGAACCCGGTGATCCGCACCCCGCGCACCCGGGTCTACTGGTACCAGGAGACGCGGCGCTGAAGCCCTTCAGTGGACACTCCGCATCCGGCGGTTGATCGCAGCCAGCGCGATGGCACTCGTACGCGAACGCTGCCCGGTCATGCGTCGGTCGTCGCCGCCTTGAACATCGCGAGCGCACGGACGCGCTGAACCGCATGGTCGACCACGGGCGCGGGATAGTCGCTGCCGATGGTGCAACCGGCCATCCGCTGTTCGAGCGCCGGCATCGTCCAGGGGGCATGGATGTACTTCACCGGCACCTTGTCGAGTTCCGGCAGGTAGCGGCGGATGAACTTGCCGTCCGGGTCGAAGCGCTGCGACTGGCTGACCGGATTGAAGATGCGGAAGTAGGGCTGGGCATCGCAGCCGGTCGATGCGGCCCATTGCCAGCCCCCGTTGTTGGCCGCGAGGTCGAAGTCGTTCAGGTGGTCGGCGAAATGCCGCTCGCCGCGGCGCCAGTCGACCAGCAGGTCCTTCACGAGGAACGAGGCGACGATCATGCGCAGGCGGTTGTGCATGTAGCCGGTGCGGTGCAGCTGGCGCATCGCGGCGTCGACGATCGGATAGCCGGTGCGAGCCTCGCACCAGGCGGCGAACAGCGCAGGGTCATCCTCGAACGCAAGCCGGTCGTATACGCGCTTCCAGGCGCCGCCAACCACGTGCGGATGCTGGGACAGGATCATGAAGTAGAAGTCGCGCCAGACCAGTTCGGACAGCCAGACCCGCGCGCCCTCGCTCGCCGCCGCCCGCTCGCGGGCGAGCCGGACCAGCCGTCGCAGCGGCACAGTACCGAAGCGCAGGTGTACCGACAGGTAGGAGGGTCCCTTCACTGCCGGGAAGTCACGCCGCTCGTGATAGCGGTCGATGCGCGGCAGGAAGGCATCGAGCAGCGTGCGTGCCCCCTCCTCGCCGGCCGGGATGCCCAGTTCGGTCAGGTTGGTCTGCTCGAAGCCCATCGCCTCCAGCGGCAGCGTGTCCGGCCGCAGCGCGCCCGGGGGCGGGGGCTGCAGCTGTGCGGGGGCGGGCGAGAACGGCACCTCGGCCAGTTCGCGCGCCCCGGACTCGTCGAGCTTCTTCAGCCAGGCATTGCGATAGGGCGTGAAGACGCCGAACACCGTGCCGCCGCCGGTGAGCACCTCGCGCCGCTCGAACACCACCTGGTCCTTGCGCGTCTCGAACCCGATGCCCTCGGCGGCCAGCGCGTCGGCCACCGCCTGGTCGCGGGCGATTGCCTCGGGCTCGTAGTCGTGGTTGGCGAACACCGCCTGCACGCCCAGGCTGCGGGCCAGCGACGGGATCGCCTCGCGCGCATCGGCATGGCACACGACCACGCCGCCGCCCGCGGCGGCCAGCCGGCGATCGAGCGCCAGCAGACTCTCGTGGATGAATTCGACCCGCCGGTCAGCCCGCGAAGGCAGACGGTCGAGGATCGCACGGTCGAACACGAACGCGCACCAGACCCGTCGCGCAGCCGCCAGCGCAGCGCCCAGGCCGGCGTTGTCGTCGGCGCGCAGGTCGCGGCGAAACCAGAACAGGGCACTGTCGAGGGCGGCTTCGGTCATCGGACGTGGCACCACGGTGGTTCCGGTGGCGACCCGGCATAGGCAAAGGGGCCGAATTGTGGCGGTCCGGTGCGGCGTTTACAATGGACGCTCCCACTGACCACGCCAATGACCATCGAACCGATCAACCTGACCGGCCACTTCCTGATCGCCATGCCCGCCATGGCCGATCCCAATTTCTCGAAGACGGTCACCTACATCTGCGAGCACAACGAGAAGGGCGCGCTCGGCGTGGTGGTCAACCGGCCCACCGACATGACGCTGCAGGGCCTGTTCGAGCAGGTCGACATCCCGCTCGAGCCCAGCCGCCTGAAGGCGCTGCCAGTGCATTATGGCGGTCCCGTGCAGGTCGACCGCGGCTTCGTGCTGCACGAACCGGTCGGCAGCTGGCAGTCGACGCTCCAGGTGCGCAACGACATCGGCCTCACTACCTCGCGCGACATCCTCACCGCGCTCGGCCAGGGCGAGGGCCCGGAACGGGTGCTGATCACCATCGGCTACGCGGGCTGGGCGGCCGGCCAGCTCGAGAACGAGATCGGGCAGAACGCCTGGCTGACCGTCGATGCCGACGCCGCGACACTGTTCGACCTGCCCCCCGAGGCGCGGATGGCCGGCGCACTGGGCCTGCTGGGCATAGACCTGTCGTGCCTGTCGGAGCAGGCCGGCCATGCATGAGCCGGGTACCGGTACGGTCCTGGCCTTCGACTACGGCACGCGGCGCATCGGCGTGGCGGTGGGCGACCTCGGCCAGCGCTCGGCACATCCGCTGACCACCATCGACGCCAGCGACCGGCAGGTGTCCGAGGCTCGGATCACCGCCCTGGTCGACGAATGGTGTCCGGCGCGGCTGGTCGTCGGCGTACCGCGCGCGCTCGACGGCAGCGAGCACCAGATGACGCGGTCGGCACGCGCCTTCGGCCGCGCGCTGTCGCGCCGGCATGCACTGCCAGTGCATGAGGTCGACGAGCGACTCAGCTCGGCAGAGGCCGAGTCGGTGCTGCGCGAAGCCGGCATCGACCCGCGGCATGCGGCCGGCAGGGTGGATGCCCAGGCCGCGTTCGTCATCCTGCGCGACTTCATGGAATCCCGATGAGCGCGTCGCCCGCGTTCCCGATGGTCGACCCGGCCGCGCTGCCGGCGGCCGACACGCTGGTCGAGGCGCTGGTCGCGCAGCTGCGCACGACCGTCGACCCGGCCCGCTGTGCCATGGTCGGCATCCATAGCGGCGGCGTCTGGATCGCCGAGCGCCTGCACCGGATGCTCGGGCTGGCGCTGCCGCTCGGCACCATCGACGTCGGCCTGCACCGTGATGACCTCGAGACCTCGGGGCTGCGCATCCGCATGCGTGCATCGATGATCCCGTTCGAGGTCGCCGGCGCCGACATCCTGCTGGTTGACGACGTCCTGCACACCGGGCGCACCATTCGCGCCGCGATGAACGAACTGTTCGACTACGGGCGTCCCGACCGGATCCGGCTGGCGGCACTGCTCGACCGCGGCGGCCGCCACCTGCCGGTCGCGGCCACCTTCCTGGGCGCGCATGTCGCGCTCGAGGCCGGACGCGAGATCGTTCTCGAGCGCGATGCGCAGGACACGCTGCTGCTCGAGGTGCGAGCACGCAGCGGGCCGCGCGAGCCTGCCGCCTGAGCCAGCGACCCGAGCCCCTGCGCCCCCGAGCGACACCCACAGGATGACCATGGTCCGCAATCCACAACTCGATGCCCACGGCGCGCTCAGGCACCTGCTGTCGATCGAAGGGCTGCCTCGCGACGTACTGGTGAACATCCTGGACACCGCCCGGCCCTTCGTCAGCGTCACCGAGCGCGAAGTCAAGAAAGTGCCGGTGCTGCGCGGCAAGAGCGTGTTCAACCTGTTCTTCGAGAACTCGACCCGCACCCGCACCACGTTCGAGATCGCCGCCAAGCGGCTGTCGGCCGACGTCATCAACCTGAACATCAACGCCAGCTCGGCGAGCAAGGGTGAATCGCTGCTCGACACCATCTCCAACCTGTCGGCGATGGACGCCGACATGTTCGTCGTGCGCCATTCCCAGAGCGGCGCGCCGTTCCTGATCGCCAGCAACGTGCGCGAGGGCATCAGCGTGGTCAACGCCGGCGACGGACGCCACCAGCACCCGACGCAGGCGCTGCTGGACATGTACACGATCCGCCACTACAAGCAGTCGTTCACCGACCTCACCGTGGCGATCGTCGGCGACGTGCTCCATTCGCGCGTCGCGCGCTCGCAGATCCACGCGCTGTCGATCCTCGGCGTGCCGGAGATCCGCGTGGTGGGACCGAAGACCCTCGTGCCTGACGCGTTCGCCCGGATGGGCGTGCGCGTGTTCAAACGGATGGAGGAGGCACTGCGGGGCGTCGACGTGGTGTCGATGCTGCGTCTGCAGAACGAACGCATGGACGGCGGGCTGCTGCCCAGCGCACAGGAGTACTACAAGAGCTATGGACTCACTGCCGAACGGCTCGCACTGGCGAAGCCCGATGCGATCGTGCTCCACCCCGGCCCGATGAACCGCGGCGTCGAGATCGAATCGAGCGTGGCCGACGGATCGCAGTCGGTGATCCTGCCGCAGGTGACCTTCGGCATCGCGGTACGCATGGCCGTGATGTCGATCCTGGGAGTGGGCTGAGATGACGCATGCTCTGTCATCGCCACTGGTGATCCATGGCGGCACCGTGGTCGACCCGGTCAACGGCCGCGAGTTCCGCGCCGACCTGGCGATCGAGGGTGGCTTCATCCGCACGGTGGGCAGCGTGCCTGACGGCTTCCGCGACGCGCGCCGCATCGACGCCACCGGCATGCTGGTATGCCCTGGGCTGGTCGATCTGTCTGCGCGGCTGCGCGAGCCCGGCTATGAATACAAGGCGACGCTCGAATCCGAGCTGGCTGCGGCGGTGGCCGGCGGCGTGACCAGCCTTGCCTGCCCGCCCGACACCGATCCGCCGCTGGACGAACCCGGGCTGGTCGAGATGCTGAAGTACCGCGCCCGCACGCTCGCGCTGTCGCGGGTGTACCCGATCGGCGCCCTGACCCAGGGCCTGGGAGGCGAACGGATCACCGAAATGGCGGAACTCACCGAGGCGGGCTGCGTTGCGTTCTCGCAGGCCGACCACGTGGTGACCGACACACGGGTTTTGCTGCGCACGATGCAGTACGCGTCGAGCTTCGACTTTCCGGTCTGGCTGCGGCCGCAGGAGCCCCACCTGGCGCGCGGCGGCGTCGCGCACAGCGGCGAGGTCGCGACACGGCTGGGCCTGTCGGGCATCCCGGTATGCGCTGAGACGATCGCGATCGATACCCTGGTCACGCTCGCCCGGCTGACCGGGGCACGGCTGCATCTGTGCCGGCTGTCCAGCGCGCAGGCGGTCGAGCAGGTGCGCGCCGCACGCGCCAGCGGGCTGGCGATCACCTGTGACGTCGCCATCCACCACGTTCACCTGTGCGACGTCGACATCGGCTACTTCGACGCGCACAGCCACCTGGTACCGCCGCTGCGCAGCGTGCGCGACCGCGATGCGCTGCGCGCGGCGCTCGCCGACGGCACGATCGACGCCGCCTGCTCCGACCACACGCCGGTCGACGAGGATGCCAAGCAGCTGCCCTTCGGGGAGTCCGAACCCGGAGCGACC
>CANHBC010000161.1 GCA_947458835.1 Betaproteobacteria bacterium
GCCCACCCGCGCGAAGCCCTGCGCGAGGCCGAGCGCCTCGAAGATCGGCAGGCAGTGCCGGTAGGCGGCCGCATCGCCGCCGATCATCATCGGGTAGCCGCTGTCGGCCGCGACGATGCCGCCACTGACCCCGACACCGAGCAGCCGGACGCCGCGCTCTGCACATTCCACCGCGCGGCGCGAGGTGTCGCGGTGGTTGGAGTTGGCACCATCGACCAGGATATCGCCTGGTGCCAGCTGCTCGCAGACCTCGCGATAGATCCCTTCGGTGACGTCGCCGGCGGGCAGCATCAGCCAGACCACGCGCGGTTGCGCGGCGAGCATCGACACCAGCTGCATCGGCGAACCCGCACCGCGCGCCCCCTGCGCCACCAGCGCGGCCACCGGTTCGGCGGCGCGGTCATGGACCACGACCTGCATGCCTGGCCTGGCCAGCAGCCGCGCCACCATCCGTCCGCCCATGCGGCCCAGCCCGATGAACCCGAGTTCCATGCGTGCGTCCTCCCGGAGACAAGTGTACCCGGGCACTGCCGCCGCCCCGGCACGGGGCGGCGGCAGTGCAGGCCCGGATGCGGCAGCGGCTGCCCGCGCCCCAGTGTACGATCCTGAGCCTCGGCCGGGATCCCGCATGCACCGGCCAGGTGCCCGACCCGGAACATCGCACGAGGCCGCACCACGCGGCCCGGAACCACAGCAGCCCAGGAGGAGACCGATGCACACACCGCCCCGCCGACGCACACCCGCCCGCGCCCGCATCGCACTGCTGGCCGCCGCGGCTGCGGTCGCCGTCGGTGCCGCCCCCGCCCAGGCACAGAAGTTCCCGGTAAAGCCCATCCGCATGATCGTGGGCTACGCGCCGGGCGGTGGCAGCGACATCATGGGCCGGTTGATGGCGCAGGAGATCTCGACCGCGCTCGGCCAGCCGGTGGTCGTCGAAAACCGGCCCGGCGCGGCGCAGAACGTCGCGGCGGAATTCGTCGCGCGCCAGCCCGCCGACGGCTACACGCTGTTCATGAGCTCGGCGGCGCACGGGATCAACGTGAGCCTGTACTCGAAGATCAGCTACGACCCGGTGAAGGACTTCGCGCCGATCGCGGTCTTCGCGACCAGCCCGAACCTGCTGCTGGTGCACCCGTCGTTCCCGGCGAAGTCGGTAAAGGAGTTCATCTCGGTGGCGCGCCGCAACCCCGGCCGCCTGAACTTCTCGTCGTCCGGCGTGGGCAGCTCGCAGCACCTGTCCGGGGAGATGCTCAAGGTGATGATCGGCGTGGATATGACGCACATCCCCTACAAGGGCAGTGCGCCGTCGCTCGCCGGCCTGGCCAGCGGCGAGGTCGACTTCGCGTTCAACAACATCCCCTCGGCGCAGCCACTGCTGGGCCCGGGCCGCATCCGTGCACTGGGCATCACCAGCGCACGGCGCTCGCCACTGCTGCCGGCGCTGCCGACGATGGTCGAGGGCGGCATCCCCGGCTTCGTCACCGAGACCTGGTATGGGCTGCTCGTCCCCGCAGGCACGCCGCGGGAAGTCGTCGCGCTCTACAACGAGGTGGCGGTGAAGGCGGTGCAGAAACCCGACGTGCGCGAGCGGCTCGCGCAGATGGGCGCCGACCCGATCGCCGAAACACCGGAATTCTTCGCGAAGTACCTGGCCGCCGAGATCGCCCGCTGGGCGAAGGTCATTCGCGAATCGAAGGCAAAGGCCGAGTGACCGGCAGCGCCCGCCTCGGCCGTCGCGCCCTCCCGACCGCGCCTCTCCCCGCCCCTCCCACTACCCACGCCCACGGCCAGCCGCCGAAGGAGCCCGCATGACCGACAGCGCCGTCCTCGACCCGCACCCTGGCATCACCCAGCTCGAGATCGACCAGCGGGTGGTCGACCTGTACGACGAGTACTGCCACGGCCAGATCGACCGGCGCGAGTTCCTCCGCCGCGCGGCCGCGGTCACCGCGGGTGGGCTGGTGATGGCGCAGGCGCTGATGCCGCGCTACGCGGCGGCACAGACGGTCTCGTTCACAGACCCGCGGATCCGGGCCCAGTACGTGAACTATCCCTCGCCAGGTGGCAATTCCGGCCAGATGCGCGGCTACCTGGTGCAGCCGTCGGGCAAGGGTCCATTCCCGGTGGTGCTGGTGATCCACGAGAACCGCGGCCTGAACCCGTACATCGAAGACGTCGCCCGCCGCGCGGCGTTGGATGGCTTCCTCGCGCTCGCGCCGGACGGCCTGTTCCCGGCCGGTGGCTATCCCGGCAACGACGACGACGGGCGTACCCTGCAGGGCAAGCTCGACCAGGGCCGGCTGCGCACCGACATGCTCAACAGCGCGACCTTCCTGAAGGCGCACGCCGCCTCGAGCGGTCGGCTCGGCGTGACCGGCTTCTGCTGGGGAGGGGGCACCACCAACTGGCTGGCGACCCAGATGGGCGATGCGATGCACGCCGGCGTGCCGTACTACGGTGCGGCGGCCGAGACCGCCGCGGTGCCGAAGATACGCGCGCCGATCCTCGCGCACTACGCGGAGAACGACGAGAACATCAACCGGTTGCGACCGGCGTTCGAGCAGGCGAAGAAGGCTGCCGGTGTGACGTTCGAATCGCATGTGTACCCGGGCACGCAGCACGCGTTCCACAACAACTCGACGCCGCGCTACAACGAGGCCGCCGCTAAGCTGTCCTGGGAGCGCACCGCGGCCTTCTTCCGCAAGCACCTTGCCTGACATGGATCGCACCGTCCACGCCGTCGCCCGCCGCATCACATCCCTGCCCGCAGCCCTGCTCGTGCCGCTGCTGGTGCTGCCGGCTGCCGCCGCGGCGCAGACCTGGCCTTCCAAGCCGCTGCGCTACATCGTTCCCTTCCCGCCTGGCGGTGGCGCGGACCTGGTCGCGCGCGCCGTCGCCCAGAAGCTGACCGAGGGCGCCGGCCTGACGGTGGTGGTCGAGAATCGTCCAGGTGCCGGCACCCTCGTCGGAGCGGAAGCCGCAGCGCGGTCGGCACCAGACGGCTACACGCTGTTCATGGGTTCGAACACGACCAATGCGATCAACCCCAACCTGCATCCGAAGCTGCCCTACGACACGCTGAAGGACTTCGCGCCGGTCACCCGGCTCAGCGCCTTCCCGAACATCCTGGTGGTGCATCCGTCGATGCCGGTGAAGTCGGTGAAGGAACTGATCGCCCTGGGCAGGGCACGCCCGGGCCAGCTCAACTACGGTTCGTCGGGCACCGGTACGCCGGCGCAGCTCGCCGGCGTGATGTTCAGCGATGCCGCGGGCGTGAAGATGGTGCACGTGCCCTACAAGGGCAGCTCCCCGGCACTCTCGGCGCTGATGGGCGGCGAGACCCAGCTGATGTTCGCGAGCCTCGGGTCGAGCCTGTCTTTCATCAAGGGCGGGCGGCTGCGCGCACTGGCGGTGACCAGCGCGAAGCGCTCGGCTGCCATCCCGGAGATGCCGACGATCGCCGAGTCCGGCTTCCCCGGCTTCGAGGCGATCACCTGGCACGGGCTGATGGTCCCGGCGGGCACGCCCATGCCGATCGTCCAGCGGCTGAACGCGGAGACGGTAAAGATCCTCCGGCAGCCGGACTTCGTCGCCTGGATGCTGTCCCAGGGCGCCGACGCGACGCCTTCCACGCCGGAGGAGTTCACCGCGTTCCTGAAGGCCGAGCTCGCGCTGTACGCCCGGCTGGTGAAGCAGTCCGGCATGAAGCCGGACTGAACAGCCCGGCCATGCGCACGTTACAGCCGAAGCGGATCGGGCTGGCCATCGTCGGGGCCGGCCGGGTCGGCCTGATGCGCGGGGAGATCGCCGCGCGCTTCCCGCAGGTCGACTGGATCGGCATCGCGGAGATCGACCCCGCGCGTGCCAGCCTGGTCGCCGCACGGCTGGGCGCCGACTTCGTTACCGACGACTACCGTGAACTGGTGCGTCGCCCCGAAGTCACCGCGGTACTCGTGTCCACCGTCGGGCACCTGCACGCAGAACCGGTGCTGGCCGCGCTGGACAATCCGAACCAGGTCTCGCTGCTGATCGAGAAGCCGATCGCCAACGACCTCGCGCAATCCGCGCGCGTGCTGGAGGCGATCCGCCAGTCCGGCGTGGATGCGCTGGTCGGCTACACCCAGCGCTTCCGACGCCGCTGGATGGTCGCCAAGGACCGGATCGCGCGCGGCGAACTCGGCGAGGTGACCACGGTGTCCACGCGGGCGTTCCTCAACCGCATGGTCGCGATCAATGCCTATCGGCGCGAGCCCGACCCGGCACCGAACTCGCCGATGGTGGTGTCCGGCACCCATGCACTCGACCTCGTGATGTGGATGATGGAAGGCCGGCGTCCGGTCGAGGTCGACGCGCGATCGATCGCGAAGACGCTGGGACCAGCCTGCGGCGGTACCGACGCGACCGCCGGCACCCTGGTGTTCGATGACGGTGCGATCTACCAGAGCCTGGTGAACTGGGCACTACCGGTGGCCTGGCCCGGCGCGGTGTACGGGCTCGAGGTCGGCGTGGTCGGCACCACCGGCGTGATGACGATCGACGACACGCATCGCGACTTCGTGATGGCGACCGAAGCACCGCAGGGTGGCGCCTATCTGTCTGACGACAGCCGACGCGTCGACTTCATCGGCAGCACGCCCGCAGGCGACATGGCCCTGGGTGCGCTGCGCGGGCCACTGCACGACGAGACACAGGCCTGGCTCGAGCGGCTGTCGCTCGGGACGCCCACCATCCATGCCACCGCAGCCGACGGCCACGACCGGCTGATGCTGGCCAAGGCCTACGACCTGTCGGCGCGACTGCGCCGGCCCGTGCGGCTGCCGATCGAACCGGGCGAGGAACTCGCCGGGGCCTGAACCGGCCACGCCTGCTCGATCTGCAGGTTGCGAGTCGGCTCGGGCCGCAACCCGCGCAACAGCCCGGCGGGACTGCAACGATGCAACGCCCGCCCGGAGGGCAGGCCGTCGCCGGAGCGCAGCGCCGCCCGCCGGACCTGCGCAGGCTACTTCGCCGGGATCACCGGGAGCATGAGCCAGGACGGGCGGTCACCGCCCGAGTGGATCGTGTTGGTGGCACCGGAGTTGTAGTCGTTGTTGTAGTGGGTGAAGTGCCCGCTGCCCACGCCGTCGCGCGGCGTGACGTCCAGCCGCAGCTTGTGTCCCTTGCGGAACACCATGCTGGTAGGCCAGATCTCGACCTGGCACTCGACCAGCTGCCCGGGCTCGAGCCACCACCGCTCGTCGTGCGCATGGTAGGGCCGGTGGGGCAGCGACTTTTCCGCGTCCAGCTTGCGGTGCGAGGCGCGCAGCCAGCCCTTGGTCACGCACTGCACCGGTTCGCCGCGCTGGCCGACTTCCTCGACATCCTTGCCATCAGGACCGATGTTGCGGATGGTGGCGTAGATGTCCATGTCTTCCGAGGTACTGGCCACCCACAGGTTCAGCACCAGCGGCCCGGTGACTTCCATGTCCTCGGCCATCGCGGGCGTCTCGAACGACACGCCCGAGCGACCCGACACCGGACGATAGTGGCCGGGGCCCGCCGAGTAGTCAATCGACTTCGCGACAGCCGGCGCCTCGGTGGCCAGCGAGCCCTCAGCCTTGCTGCTGCCCTTCGACGGCGCATCCTGCTCGATGTTCAGGTAGAACTTTGTCCACTGCGTGCGCGCGATCGGCCATTCGTCCTCCTGGCGGAACGCATACGGCTTCGTGCTGCCGCCGGTACGGATCTCGAGCTTGACCGGCGGCTCATCCATGATGCCGGTGTCGATGCCCTTCAGCCAGTGGTCGAACCAGCGCAGCTGGTCGATGCGTGCCTCGAGCGCATGGAACGGATGGAAGTGGCTGCCGGTATGGATGCGCAGCTTCTTGTGCTTCGAGGCCGCGAGCATGTAGGCCTCGGTATTGCCGCGCAGGTGCATCGCGAAGCCGCCCCAGTTGCCCACGCTGTACATCGGCACCTTGATCTTGTCCCACTGCGCGCTCTTCTTCCTCCATTCGTCCGAATCGAGGTCCTGGCGCATGTACTCCCACAGGATGTTGTTGTTGAACGCATCCGGGTTGTAGCTGCGCGGCCGGCCCAGCAGGTTGTGCGCGGTCGTGCTGTTGGCCCACTGCGAGATGAAGCCCATCGCGAAGATGCCACCATGGTAGGCCTGGTCGCGATACTGGTCCGCCCGCCCCTCCCAGGGCATGATGGCCTTGAGCGACGGTGGCTGGAGGTTGGCGAGCCGGTACTGGAAGGCCGCGTGGTAGGAGATGCCGAGCGTGCCCACGTTACCGTTGCACCAGGGCTGCTTCGCGATCCACTCGACGCAATCGTAGGAGTCGAGGCCTTCCTGGTACGAACTGGGGTCGGACCGGCCAGGCGACTTGCCGGTGCCGCGGGTGTCGACCCGGAGCAGCGCATAGCCGCGCGGGCACCACCAGAGCGGGTTGGCGGTCTCCCAGTTCATGTACGGGTTGCCCTCCTCTTCGCAGTCGTCCGGAGGGATCCAGACCTTGTCCTTCTGGTAGGGGCCGAGGTTCATGATCACCGGGAACGTCTCGTCGCCGCCGTCGGGCCGGAAGATGTCGGCGAACAGCAGCGTGCCATCGCGCAGCGGGATCTTCACGTCCTTCTCGACGATCAGCCTGTAGTCGCGCGGCTGCGACATCTCCTGCTTTCCTGCCGCCTTCTGCTCTGCCATCCCTCGTTCCCTTTCTAGCGTTCCGGCCTGATGTCGGCGGCCCTGATCAGCGCCGCCGTCCTGTCGTAGTCGAGTTGTACCTTCGCGGCGAACTGCTCCGGCGTATTGGGCACGAACTCGATCCCCTTCGAGGCCCAGGACGCCTTCATCTCGGGCGTGGCGAGCGCACCGGCGACTACGGAGTTTATCCGGGCGACGACCTCGCGCGGCGTGCCGGTGGGCGCGAAGATGCCCTCGATGCCGCTGATCTCGTAGGCCTTGAGGCCGGACTCGGCGATGGTCGGCACCAGCGGCAGCAGTGCGCTGCGCCGCGTACCAGTCATCGCCAGCGCGCGCAGGCGGCCGGCGTCGATGTGCCCCTTCACCGTGGGCACGTGCACGAACATCGTGTCCACGCGGCCGGCGACCAGGTCGAGCACCGCCGGCGGGCTGCCCCGGTAGGCCACGTGGAGCATGTCGACCTTCGCCTCGAGCTTGAGCAGTTCACCGGCGAGCTGGAAGTTGCTGCCCACGCCCGAGGACGCGAAGGAGACCATGCCCGGCTTCGCGCGAGCGACGGCGATCAGTTCCTTCACGTTGCGCGCCGGCACGGAAGGATGGGCGACCAGCACCAGGTCGTAGGTGCTCACCTGCAGCACCGCGGCCAGGTGCTTCAGCGTCTCCCAGCGCGGCGACGCGTTGAGCTGAGGGCTGATGGTCACGAACGAGCCGGGCTGGACCAGCAGCACCGAGCCATCGGGCGGCTGCTTGGAGACGAATTCGTTGGCCACCATGCCGGCGGTGCCCGGGCGGTTCTCGACGATCACCGGCACACCGAACAGGGGTGCCACCGCCTGCTGGATCGCGCGCGTGGTGATGTCGGTGCCACCGCCGGCCTGCGAACCGGTCACCATCCGGATAGGCTTTACCGGAAGCGGCTGGGCCTGCGCGGCCGTGGCGGCCAGCACGATGGCAACGGTCGCGACAGCCGGTCGCACGCGATGCGTCGGATGCATGAGTACCCCTCCTCGGTCCGGCGGTGCCCCGTCTGATGGCGCAGGATGCTCGCCGGAGATGTAAACGAGTGTAACGCAGCAGACGGCTGTCAGCGCCGAGCAAGCGACCCGCGTTGATCGACGCATGGCCGCCTGCCATGGACGAATGGACCACCGACATGAACCTGCGAGACCCGAAATGCCTGCGCGTGGCGGCCCTGCTGCTGCCGCTGCTGGCGAGCGGCTGTGCAGTGGTACCTGACAGCAGCGTGGTCTATCACTCCGGCCATCGCGCGCCGGGGTACTCGACGGGTTACGTTCACGGCTACAACGCCACCTACGGGTATGGCTACCCGGTGCGTCCTCCCGTTACCAAGGTATACATCGCGCCGCCGCCGCCGCCGCCACCACCGGTCATCGTGCGCCCGGCGCCGGCCGTCGTGCTGCCCGCGCACCGCC
>CANHBC010000162.1 GCA_947458835.1 Betaproteobacteria bacterium
AGTCCGCGCAGCGCCGGCCGACGCAGGAGTTCGACCGATGCGTAGAACGCATCCATGTCGAGGTGGGCGACCAGCCGCACCGGGGCGGCCCCCGGGCGGACGCTGCCGTAAGCCTCGGGCGCCTTGCGGGCCATGCCCTCGGTCAGCCCCTCGGGCATTCCCTCAGCCCTCGCGTCCCTGCCCGGTGGCCGACGCCACCGGCCGGGCGCGCTCGACGAACAGCCAGGGCGCGAGGATGATCAGGGCACCGCCGACCAGGTCCGGCAGCCGCAGGTGTGCTGCACCGGCCAGCCAGGAGGAGCCCGCTGCCACCAGCACCTCGCTGAGCATGATCACCGCGGTGACGTTCGCTGGCAGGCGTGCGGCGCCGTACTGCAGCCCCAGGTTGGCCAACAGGAACAGCATCGACCAGAGTGCGAGCGTTGCCACTGCGCCACCGGCCACCCCGCCGGGCCAGCCGATCGCGCCGCCGGAGGCCAGCAGGGTCGCTGCCACCAGCGGCAGCACCACCGCGCCGCCAAGCATCGACAGCGTGCGCGCTGCCGCGCCGCTGCTGGCGAGCCGGCGTAGCGCCACGTTGTTCAGCGCGAACGCCATGCCGCCAGCGATCGCCAGCCAGTCCGCCAGGCTGCGCGGCAGGGGCAGCCCCATACCCGGCTCGTGGAGCACGAGCATCGCGCCGGCGAGACCGATCACGATACGCACGAGCGCACGCGCGGTGAAGGGCTCGTCGAGCAGCCAGCGGGCGAGCAGCAGCGCCCAGATCGGCATCAGATAGAACAGCAGCACCACGCGCACCACGTCGCCGATCGCCACCGCGCTGTTGAACAGCGCGTTGGTGAGCCCGGCGGCCAGGGCGAGCCAGAGCAGTCCGCCGTGCCCGAGGCATTCACGCAGCGCCGCCGGCCGGGCTGCGGCCAGCGCGGCGGCGGCCACCGCGTAGATGATGCCGGTGGCCCAGAGCGGGTGCAGGCCCTCGGCTGACAGGGCGCGGAAGGGCATCCACGACAGGCCCCAGATCGTGGCGTTGGCGAGCAGGCCGGCAACGGCGAGCCAGAGTACAGACTTCATGCCGCGAGGGTACCGCGCCAGGCACCTGCTGCAGCCGTTTCGGCTAAAGTTCGCTCTACGATGGCTCAGACGATACGCCCGCAACAGCCGCGATGATCGACCTCTCCCTGATCGGTCTGCTGGTGGTAGAGGTGATGCTGCCCCTGTCGCTGCTGGTGGCGGCCGGTGGCCTGTGGCCGCGCTGGTTCCCGGACACTCAGGTCGAATGGCTGCGCAACCAGTTGTCGCGGCTGGCGATGTACCTGTTCTACCCGGCGATCCTGTTTTCGGTGGCGATGGTCACGCCGATCAGCGCTGAACTGCTCGCGGTGCCAGTGGTCACCGCGCTGGCGGCAGCCGCCGGCGGCCTGTGCGCCTGGTTGCTGCTCTATCGCACCCGTTTCGGCGCGCGGCTGCCGCGGCGTACGCGCGCGGTGCTGGTGATCGGCGCAATGTTCGGCAATACCTTCAACATCGGCGTGCCGGTGCTGCTTTTCCTGCATGGCGAGGGCACGCTGCAATATGCGGTGTTCAACGACATGCTGATGGTGATGCCGCTGGTATGGAGCCTCGGCGTCTGGATCTGCACCCGCCTGGGCGTCGACCAGCCCGAGGCAGCGCCCGCGCAGGGCCGTGCACCACGCCCGAACGTGTTCAACGTGATGATGTCGATGCCGCCGATCTGGGCATTCATCGCCGGTGCCACGCTGCAGCAGACCGGGCTGGTCTACGAGCCGGTGGTCTACGCTGCGCGCATGATCGGCGAGCCGACGATCCCGGTGATGCTGTTCGTGCTCGGCCTGACCATCCCGTGGCGTGCGCTGACCCCGAAGCGTGAAGTGCTGGCGGCCACCGCGATCAAGCTGCTGGTGGTGCCGGCCGTGGCGTGGGCGCTCGGGCCGATCTTCTTCGCGGCGCCGGGCGATGCCCAGCACTCGGCGACCGTACTGGCTGCCGTGCCGGGCATGCTGACGCTGCTGATGCTGACCGACCGCTTCGACCTCGATGCGCCCGCAGCCGCGCTGTTCATCGGCTGGAGCACGATCGTGTTCTGGTTCACGCTGCCGGTACTGCTGGGGCTGGGCGTCTTGCGTTGATCCCTTCACCGACGACGTGTTGCCGCAGGGCGTCGTCGCCTCACGCGCTGCTGGACGCGCTGGAACGGCAGGCGATCTTCCATGACAATGCGAAGCGGCTCTACCGCCTGTGACTGGAAGACAGAAAGGTCTGATGCAATGATCGACTCGGCTATCGTGGGCCTGGGCCGCTGGGGACGCGGCCATGTGAAATCGATGCAGCTCGCCGGCGAAGCCCGGCCGCTGCGCTTCGTGCGCGCGATCGACCCGGCACTCGACGCGCACCGTGCGTTCTGCGACGAGCATGGCATGCAGCTCTCCGCCAGCCTCGATGACGCACTCGGCGACCCCGGGATCCACGCGATCGTGCTGTGCACGCCGCACTCGCTGCACCGGTCGCAGGTGGAAGCGTGCGCGCGCGCCGGCAAGCCGGTCTTCTGCGAGAAGCCGCTGGCGCTGACCCTCGAGGACGCGCGCGCGATGATCGAGGCCTGCCGCCAGGCGAAGGTGCCGCTGGGCGTGGGCCATCTGCGCCGCTTCTGGCCGTCGATGGAGGCGGTCAGGCAGGCGATCGACGCCGGCGAGATCGGCGAGCTGCTGCACGTCGAAGGTCACTTCAGCAACGAGCATTCGAACAACGTGGTCGGCGGCTGGCGCGAGTCGCCGGCGGAATCTCCGGCCGCAGGGCTCACCGGTGCCGGACTGCATATCGTCGATGCGTTCACGCTACTGGTCGGTCCGGCGCTGAGCGTGCATGCGCACGTGGTCGAGCGCAAGGCGCCGCCGGCGCCGCTGGACACGATCGCGGCGCTCTACCGTCTCGATGCCGGCGGCGGCCGGCAGGTCAGCGGCATGTTCGCCAGCGTGCGCGCCTCGCCGCTCTACTGGCGGGTGCATGCATTCGGTTCGCGGGGGTCGATCGAGGCGCTCGGCGAGCATGACGTCGTACGCCATTCGAGTGGCGCGGCCCCGGTACGCACCGTGCTGCCACCCCGGGAGGCGATGCGCTACCAGCTCGAGTGTTTCGCGCGCACCGTGCGCGGCGAGGCGGCTCCTTCCATCCCGTTCTCCGACCTGCTGGCGACGGTGGCCTCCTTCGAGGCGACGGTGCAGTCGGTCGAGACTGGTCGCACCGTCCATGTAGCCCGGACCTGAACGGAGGCGGGCATTCGAGCATCGCCTCGCTAGGGCATGATCTCCCCGCCGTTCGGGTGCAGCAGTTGCCCGCAGTAGTAGCCCGCCTCGTCGCTCGCCAGGAACACGAACGCCGGGGTCATGTCCTCGGGCGTGCCCAGGCGCTTGAGCGGGAGGCTGGCCGCATGCGCTGCCTTCACGTCCTCGGACAGCGGGTCGAAGCCGGTGTCCACCAGCCCGGGCGACACGCCGTTGACCAGGATGCCGTGCGGCGCGAGCTCCTTCGCCAGCGCCCGGGTGAACGCGATCACGCCGCCCTTGGCGGTGGAGTAGGCGGTGTAGTGCTCGCGTCCGATATAGCCCAGCTGCGAGCAGACGGTGATGATGCGGCCCTGCCCGGCCGGGATCATGTGGCGCGCGGCCTCGCGACCGACCAGGAAGTTGCCGCGCAGGTGCACCGACATCATCCGGCCCCAGTCGTCGAGGGTCATCTCGGTGATCGGCTGCGGACGCTGGATGCCCGCATTGGACACCACGATGTCGATGCCGCCCCATTCGGCGGCCACCGCCGCGAACGCGGCGACCACGTCGGCCTCGGCAGTGACGTCGCAGCGCAGTGCCATCGCGCGCCGTCCCGTTCGCTCGATCTCCGCCACCAGCGACCGCGCCTCGGGCTCGCGATCGATCCAGGCCACGGCGACGTCGGCGCCTTCGGCCGCGAAGGCGAGCGCCACCGCGCGGCCGATGCCGGTGTTACCGCCTGTGATCAGTGCTCGCCTGCCGGCGAGGCGTTGCAGTGCGGGGGGCATCGTCAGTCTCCGTTCAGAGGATGCGGCAGGCGTCGTCGAACCGCAGCCGCGGGCTGCGCGGGAACAGCTTCGACGGGTCGCCATGCCCGAGGTTGCAGAGGAAGTTGGAACGCCACGGCGTTCCAGCGAAGAACTCGGCGTCGACCTTCTCGTTGTCGAAGCCGGACATCGGCCCGCAGTCGAGCCCGACCGCCCGTGCGGCCATGATCAGGTAGGCGCCCTGCAGCGTGCCGTTACGCAAGGCGGTGGCGCGGATCAGTTCGTCGTTGCCGGCGAACCAGCTGCGGGCATCCGCATGGGGGAACAGCATCGGCAACTGCTCGTGGAACGCGAGGTCGTGGGCGACGATCACGGTGACCGGCGCGGCCAGTGTCTTCTCGAGGTTGCCCGGCAGCAGGGCCGGAGCCAGCCGCTGGCGGGACTCGGGCGAGTGCAGGAACAGGAATCGCCCCGGGCTGCAGTTCGCGCTGGTGGGCGCCATCTTGAGCAGGTCGAACAGCTCGCGCAGCGTGTCGTCGGACACGGGCTCGCTGGTCCAGCCGTTGTGGGTACGGGCGTCGTTGAACAGCAGGTCGCGGCCTGCCGGGTCGAGGAGGTTCATGGGTGACTCAGGAGTCTCTGACGGGCCGCAGACTAGCAGGAAGCACGCCAGCGGCCGGTCGCGACGATCCTGCCGAACGGCCGCGTCGTGCGGCCTAGCGCATCGACAGCAGCGATAGTCCGCGTGCGAGATCGTCGATCAGGTCCTGCGGATGCTCGAGGCCGACGTGGATGCGTACCATCGGCCCTTCGGGGTTCCACGGCATCGCGGTGCGCGTGATCATCTTCGCCCGGATCGCGAGGCTCTCGTAGCCGCCCCAGCTCGAGCCGATGCCGAACAGCTCCAGCGAATCGATCATCGCCACCACCGACTCGTCGGTCGAAGGCTTCAGCACCACACCGAACAGGGAGGCCGCGCCGTCGAAGTCGCGCTTCCAGAGTGCATGGCCGGGGTCGCTCTCCAGCGCCGGGTAGAGCACGCGCGAGACCCGCGGATGCGCCTCCAGAAAACGCGCCACCGCCAGCGCGCTCTGCATCTGGTGGCGCATGCGTACGCCGATGGTGCGCAGGCCGCGCAGCGCGAGCCAGCAGTCGTCCGGGCTCACGCACATGCCGAGGTCGGCGACGCTGCGACGGACCGTCAGCCACTGCGCCTCGTTGGTGACGATCGCGCCGATCAGGGTGTCGGAGTGGCCGGCGATGTATTTGGTCCCGGCATGGATCGACACGTCGACGCCGTGGTCGAATGCGCGAAAGAAGTAGGGCGTGCCCCAGGTGTTGTCGGCCAGTACCGGTACGCCCTTCGCATGCGCGGCGGCGGCGATCGCCGGGATGTCCTGCATCTCGAAGGTCATCGAGCCTGGCGCCTCGCAGTACACGGCGCAGGTCTGCGGGCGGATCAGCGCGGCGATGTCCGCACCGATCGCCGGGTCGTAGTACTCGACGTCCACACCCCAGGCGGCGAGCCGCTGGTCGCAGAAGTTCCGCGTGGGGCCGTAGGCGGTGTCGGTGACCAGCAGGTGGCTGCCTTGCCGCGCATAGGCCGACAGTGCCGCGGTGATCGCCGCCAGTCCCGACGGCACGGCGACGGCTGCATGCCCGCCTTCAAGCTCCGCCACCGCGGCCTCGAACGCGAAGGTGGTCGGCGTGCCGTGCACGCCGTAGCGCACCACCTTGTAGTCGTCCGGGTCGCGCCCCTCGTAGGTGGCGGTGTCTTCGAACAGCACGGTCGAGCCGCGGAACACCGGCGGATTCACCATGCCGGAGAAGCGCTGCGGATCGCGCGCCGCATGGCCGACCAGCGTGTCCTTGTGGCGGTTGCCACGCAGGTCGCGCACGTGCGCGTCTGCAGTCGGTCCCGGGCGGGTACGGTCGGTCATCGGGGGGGGCTCGCGGTGCAGTGATGCGGAAGGCCCTAGCGTACGCTGGCGCCCTGGCTCCCTCAAGCGTCCACGATCAGGCGCTCGTCGATGCTGCCATCGACAACCGCCACATCGAGTGCATCGCTTGCAGCGACCCGGTTTGCCGCCCGGGGCGAGGGCGGCTACAGTGCGGTTGCGCGACCGGCATCCGCCGGCGTGCTCAGAGACGGGCCGCAGCCCGCACCGGGAGGAGATCGTGCCAGACCTGCATCGGCGGATGCCGCCGCTTCCATGCGCAACGGCCAGCGTCGTCGTCGCTGCGCTGCTCTCCTCGGTCTGCTTCGCACAGGCGTGGCCATCGAAGCCGGTGCGCCTGATCGTGGCTTTCCCGCCCGGCGGCGGCACCGACCTCGTTGCCCGCATCGTCGCGCCGCGCCTGTCGGATTCGATCGGCCAGCCGGTGATCGTGGACAACCGCGCCGGTGCTGCAGGGCTGGTCGGCACCGAGGTCGCGGCCAAGGCGCCACCGGACGGCCACACGCTGTTCCTTGGCACGCTGGGCAACCTGAGCGTGAACCCGCTGCTCTACCCGAAGCTCCCGTTCGACATCGACCGCGACCTGCAGCCGGTCACCAACGTTGTCGCAGTCACCTTCATGCTCTATGCGCATCCTTCCATGCCGGTGCGCAACGTGAAGGAACTGATCGCGCTGGCGAAGGCGCGGCCTGGCCAGCTCAACTACGCGTCCAGTGGTGCTGGCGGTGCACCGCATCTGGGCGCGGAGCTCTTCAACCTGCTTGCCGGCGTGCGGCTGGTGCACGTGCCTTACAAGGGCAGCGCGCAGAGCTTCACGGACGTCATTGCCGGCCACGTGCCGTTCACCTTCGACAGCCTGGTGCAGGGCCTCCAGTACATGAAAGACGGCCGTCTGCGTGCGCTGGCCACGCTCGGCGCAAAGCGAAGCGCGGTGCTGCCCGACCTGCCCTCGGTCGCAGAGACGCTGCCGGGCTACGACCTCACCAACTGGTTCGGGCTCGTGACGCAGTCGGCGGTGCCTCGCGAGGTGGTTGCCCGGATCAACGGCGACATGGCCAGGCTGCTGCGCACGCCCGACGCGCGCGATCGGCTGCTCGCGCTGGGTGCCGAGCCGATCGGAGACACGCCCGAACAGTTCGGCGCGTTCATGAAGGCCGAGTCGCGCAAGTGGGCGCGCGTGATCGCCGAAGCGAAGATTCGGGCAGACTAGCACCCCGCCGCGGCGACGCCAGTCGCCGTGATCGGCACTCATCTTCCATCCCCTGCAGGTGCACCCGTACGCCCATGACCCGAACCGTCGAACCGAAGACCCTGAAGCAGTGGCTGCACGATGGCGCCGAGATCGCCTTCTTCGATGTGCGCGAGCATGGCCAGTACGGCGAGGGCCACCCGTTCTACGCCGTGCCGCTGCCGTACAGTCGGTTCGAACTCGACCTCGAGCGCCTCGCGCCGCGCACCTCGGTGCGCATGGTGCTGCTCGACGATGGCGACGGCGTCGCGGCGCGCGCGGCGGCACGGGCCGAGACGCTCGGCTACTCCGACGTGCATGTCCTCGACGGTGGCGCGCCCGCCTGGAAGGCGGCCGGCTTCCAGCTGTTCGCCGGCGTCAACGTGCCGAGCAAGACCTTCGGCGAGCTGGTCGAGCATGCCTGCGACACCCCGCGCATCACCGCCGAGGAACTGGTGGCGATGAAGCAGCGCGGCGACGACTTCGTGATCGTCGACGGCCGGCCCTGGGCCGAGTACCGCAAGATGAACATCCCGGGCGGCATCTGCTGCCCCAACGGCGAGCTCGCGCTGCGCATCGGCCAGCTCGCGCCCAGTCCGTCGACCACCGTCGTCGTCAACTGCGCCGGGCGTACCCGTTCGATCATCGGCGCGCAGACGCTGCGCCACTTCGGCATCCCGAACCGGGTGGTCGCGCTGAAGGACGGCACCCAGGGCTGGTTCCTGTCTGACCTGGAACTCGAGCGCGGCGCTGACCGACGCTATCCGGCACCGCCGCAGGACCTCTCGCCGCTGCGCGCGCAGGCGGCGGCGCTCATGCAGCGCTTCGGCGTCCCGGTGATCGACGCGGCAGAAGCCGACCGGCAGCTGGGCGA
>CANHBC010000163.1 GCA_947458835.1 Betaproteobacteria bacterium
AAAGATTGACGAAGATCTGTCGGTGCAGCGTTGCGTCCGGTTACGGATGCGCCAGACGCGCACCTACCGGGGACTGACGCACGAACATTTCCCGGCCGGCGCTGCCGCTTCGTGGAACGGGTCGGCGCGCCCGAAGGGCGCCAGACTCAGTCCATGCCGTTGGCAAGCTTGTAGCGCCGCACCAGCTCGTGTCCCTCGGCCGCAGGCAGCGGAACCAGCGGTCCGCGGCCGTGCGGGCATCGCAGATCCTCGACGGCTCCGTAGAGTCGGCACATCAACGGCCGCCGGTCATGGATGCCGCAATGACCGGCGAGGGAGAACACGCAGGCCTGATCGGCCCGCTCGGGCGGGGGCGCGTCGAGGCCGGCGTGCTTCAATTCCCAGGCACTCCACGGCACCGGACCGCAGCAGTCCGTGCAGCCCTCGATGCATTCGAAGGGCGGGATCGCCGCGTAGAGCCGCTGATGCACGGCGGATGCTCCCGAACCCCCAGCGGGCCTGGACCTGTTCACGGAATCAACCGCTCATCCGGTGGCCGCGCGAACGATCAGTCTGGCCATCCCTCGAGCAGGTCGACCGGTTCACCGAAACGGCGTGCCGCCTCGATCACCTGCGGGCTGCGCAGCGCGGTCAACAAGCCGTCCTGCACCAGCAGGTTGCTGCCGGCGGTAACGGTGGAGTCGAGGCAGACCAGGTCCATGTGAATCGGCGGCTCCTCCCAGTTCGGCATCGCGCGCTGGATGTAGGTGCAGGGCTTCTCGAGCTCGATGCCGAAGTGCAGCGCACCGGGCGAGTTCGAACCGGCAGGGTAGATGCCCTGCCGAGATGCCTTGGGGTTGAAGCCGCAGCCCAGTTCCACCAGCACGCCGCCGACCAGCATGTCACGCAGGATCGTCGCCTCCTCGGAGCGACCGCGCACCTCGACGATGCGGTCGTTCTCGAACACCACTCCGATCTTCTCGGCGAAAGGCTTCGGGAAACCGACCGCGCTCTGCGGGTAGACGATCCCGTTGACGTCGTTACGGGTGGCGCCCCGGTCCATTTTCTTGCCGAGCGTAGTGCGGTCGTAGACGTTCGGTCCGTGGGTCGGCACCCAGTGCACGTAGGCGCCGGCCTCTTCGGCCGTGGTCTGGCCGCGCCATCGATTGGAGCTCAGCATGTTCTCGCGCATCTCGGGCGTGAAATGGGCCGTCCAGTCGGTACCGCGCGGATCGGTGATCTTCAGCGCGAACGATTCGCCCTTCGGGTACATGTCACGCGTGGCGCGGGTGATTTCGCCGACCAGTTCCGCCGGGAAGCGCGCCTGCGGCGTCTTCAACACGTCGATGTTGCGGAAGTAGGTCATCTTCACGGTGCGCTGCCCCGTGTCCTTGCGCACCTTCAGGCAGTACGGATCGCCGATCGAGGCGAACCAGGTGGACACCACCAGCGTCGCCTTCTCGTAGACCGGCTTGAGCTCCTCGGGGAACACGCCCGAGTTCCACTGACTGCTCATGTACAGCTCCGGCTTCACGCCGCGCGCACGGGCAATACCCTCGATCGCATGGAAGACCCGCGGGTCGATCAGGAAGTCCGAGAGGAACAGCAGTCGGTCATCCGGACGGATCGCGAACACCTTGATCATGTTGTCCACCGCCTGGAAGTACTGGGCGGTGAGGAAGGTCTCGTTGGTGTTCAGCGGCGGCATGCTGCTGAAGGCCTGAGGATCGAGCGTCATCGTCGCATCTCCGTTCGTGGCCGACTACTCGGCCTTGATCTTCAGTTGCCGGATCAGCCTGCCGAAGCGTTCATGCTCGGCCTTCATCAGGGCCGCGAACTGCTCGGGCGTATCGCTGGTTGGCTCGTAGCCGAACTTCGCGAAACGCTCGCGCACGTCGGCGCCCTTGACTGCTGCGGCGAGGATTCCGTGCAGACGGGCGATGATCTCCTTCGGCGTGCCAGCGGGCGCGAGGAATCCGAAGCGGCCCTCGCCGACCACGTCCTTGAAGCCTGACTCGACCATCGTCGGCAGTTGCGGCGCCGCCGAGGAGCGACTGCGGCCGGACACCGCGAGCACGCGCAGCTTGCCGGCCTGCACCATCGGCTCGACCAGCCCCAGGTCGGCGAACATCATGTCGACCTCGCCGGTAGCCATCGCGGTGATCGCAGGCACCATGCCCTTGTAGGGAACATGCACCAGGTCGATCCCTGCCGAAGAGCTCAGCGTCTCCATCGTGAGGTGCGACACTGAACCTGCGCCCGAGGTCGCGAAGGTAAGCGCCTGCGGCTTGCTGCGCGCGATCTTGAGCAGGTCGCCCACCGTCTTCGCTGGCACACGGGTGTTCACCGTCAGCGCATACGGACCGAGCGCAACGTTCATGACCGGCGCGAAGTCACGTAGCGGCTCATACGGAAGTTTCGCGTACAGGTGCGGGGCGAACGCCAGGCTGCTCTGGCCCGCGACCAGCAACGTGTAGCCATCAGGTGCCGCACGCGCTACGAAGGCGGTACCGAGCGTCGCCCCTGCGCCGCCACGGTTCTCGACCAGCACCGGCACCGACAACGCCTCGGACAGCTTGCTCGCCATGGTGCGCGCAATCAGGTCGCTGGCCCCACCCGGCGCGAACGGCGACACGACGGTGATGCCTTTCGCGGGCCAGGGCTGAGCGAGTGCAGGCGCGACGGCTGCAGCCGCGAGGATCAAGGCGGCAGACGACAGCCGTGCAGGCAAGAACGAGCTCATCGCCTCAGGATAGCATCGCAAAACCAGATGGAGCAACGCGCAGTCCCGGGCCTGGCGAGATCGCGCGCGAACCCTCACTCCGGCTCGATCGCCGCATCCTTGACCATCTTCGCCCAACGTTGGGTCTCGCTCCGCACGTACGCCGAGAACTCCGCCGGATTCATCGGCTCGACGCTGAAGCTGAGCGCGTTGAGCGACTTGCGTACCCCGTCGTCTGCGAGCGCCTTCGACGCCAGCGTCCACAGCTGGTCGATGATGGGCCTGGGCACGCCGGACGGGGCGGCCAGCCCGGCCCAGACGGTAACGTCGTAGCCCGGCACGACTTCGCCGATCGCCGGCACGTCCGGCAGCGTCGGGCTGCGCCTGGCGGTGGTGACGCCCAGCGCACGCATCTTCCCGGCACGGACCAGCTGCAGCCCGGCAGCGAAGTCGGAGAAGGTCGAGTCGATCTGCCCGCCCATCACGTCGGTCACCGCCTGCGGCGTTCCCTTGTACGCGACCTCGAGCAGCTCCGCGCCAGCCAGCGAGCGCATCATCCCGATCGACACCCGCATGCCGGCCGAGGCCTGCCCGGCGCTGAGCTTGCCCTGGCGCGCCTTGGCCAGCGCGATGAACTCACGCAGGTCTTTGGCTGGAAGGTCGTTGCGCACGGCCAGGATCAGGCCGGTGGTGATGAAGCGCGCGACCGGGGTGAAGTCCTTCTGGATGTCGAACGGCAGCTTGCGGTAGAGGCTGACGTTGCCGGCGAAGGTTGTGTTGTTCGCGCTGACCAGCGTGTAGCCATCGGGCGTCGCGCGCGCTGCGACCTCCACGCCGATGTTGCCATTCGCCCCCGGTCGGTTGTCCATGATGAACGGCTGGCCGGATGACTGCGCCATGTGCTGGGTGACGAAGCGCATGATCTGGTCCGGGGCGCTGCCCGGCGGGAAAGGCACGATCACCCGCACCGGTCTGGACGGGTAGGCCTGGGCTTCGGCGGGTGACGGTAGCGCGAACCACAGGGCGAGTGCGGCCGATGCCGCCAGGGCCGCCGGCCTGGCGTGGCGGGAAGTCTTCTTTGCTGCCATGGTCAGGCTCCTCCTTGTCCCGCAGTCGGGATGACCGGAAGCAGCACGTACGGCTGCCTGCCCGGTTCGAAATGCAGCGTGTCGCGGCCACCGAACACCTCGGCCGGCCTGTCCACCGGATGGTCGTGCAGAAACGGCCCGACGCCCGTCAGCGAGTAGTGCACCCCGGGTATGCTCAGCGGCGGCCCAGGGTATTCATAGTCCCTGCCCCGGATCGACAGGCCCAGCCGGTAGCCCGCCGGCACCACGATGCAGGTGGGCCAGATCTCGATATCCAGGTCCACCGCGCTCCCCGGCACCAGAGGCTGTACTTCGTCGTGCGTGTGCCATGGCCGGTACGGGAGCGAGCGCGCGGGATCGAGCTTCCGATGGGACGCACGCAGCCAGCCCAGGCCGACCGGCGTACGCGGATCGTTGGAACCCTGGAACGCGACCTCGGTGCCGTCGGGAGCGAACACGCGCAGCACCAGGAACACGTCGGCATCCGTCGTGTCGGAACTCAACCGCAACCGTGCCGCGACCGGCCCGGTGATCTCGAGGGGCACCTCGAGCGGCGGCGTGCTGAACAGCAGTCCATCCCCGGCGGTCTCGTAGGCGAGCGTGGCACGGCCGGCCGGCTCGTCGGTGCCGAAGGTCATCGTCGCCGGGTCGAGGTAGTACTTCGTCCAGCGGGTACGCGCCAGCGGCCACTCGTCCTCCGCCCGCTCGACGAATCGGTCCGGATGGCGCACCTGCAACAGGACGCGTGGCTGCCGATCCCAGCCGGTGTCCTCGCCCTTGAGGAAATGCCCGAAGAATCGCTTCTGCAGCGCCTCGCATCGCTTCGTATAGAAGCTCTCCCAGTGCGCGCCACCATGCGCCTCCAGCCATTTCTGCCTGGATGCCGCCCGAACGAACGCCTCGAAGTTGCCGCGCGTGTGCAGGCCCTGCCCGCCCCAGTTGGCCCCGGTCAGGAACGGCACCTCGACCTTCGACAGGTCGGGCGTGCGCTCGCGATGCGCCTCATCGTCCAGCGGGTGGTCGAGGATCCAGCGATTGAAGTCGATGCGGTTGCGCTCGAGTTCGGCATCCGGAAGGGTATCGGGTCCGGCGATCAGTTCCCCGGTCACCCGGCTGCGGAAGCCGCGCTCACCATAACCGTGCTGCGAGCGGTGCACGGCTCGCGGGAACCAGTTGGTCAGGAAGCGCGAGAAGATCCCGCCGTGCCGGGTCGCCTCGCGGTAGTGGTCGGACGACCCCTCCCAGGTGCAGATCGCGACCAGGTGGGGAGGCTTCAGGCAAGCGACCTGCCACGCGTTCATCGCGTAGTACGAGATGCCGTTCAGCCCGACCTTACCGTTGCTCCAGGCCTGGACACCGGCCCACTCGATGCAGTCGTGGAAGTCGCGCGTCTCGCGCGGCGACCAGGGATCGACGTACCCGGGTGACCGGCCTGTACCCCGGCTGTCGACCCGGACCACCGCATAGCCGTCGGGCACCCACTTCTCCGGGTCGACCAGCTCCCAGGTCTGGTACAGGTTGGATGACCCCTCCGCCACGTCCGGATGCGCGGCCACCAGCCGCTCCCACGCAGCCCGGTTTCCGTCCTGGAACGCGAGGCCCTTGCCATAGGGGCCTTGCGACAGGATCACCGGATGGCGTCCACCGCCCGGGGGCAGGAACACGTCTGCGCGCAGGACGATGCCGTCATCCATGGTGATCGGCTCGTCCCAAAGGATATGCATCCCGTCCCGCGTCTCGCTCTTCTGCAATTCAGTCCTCCCTGCCGCGGGCGCGTCGCGCCTCAGCGGCCCCACGCTGCGCGCAGTTCCGCGATCGACGGCGTCACGCCGAAGAAGCGCCGGATGTTGCGCATCGTCTGTTCATGGTCCTCACGCACGTACGCCGCGCACCCGTCCTCGGCCATCACGACGTAGTAGTCCCGCACGAATGCCGATCGTGCCGTGGTCTCGACGCACACGTTGGTCACCACGCCGGTCATCACCACCGTGCGGATTCCGTGCGACCGCAGGACCAGGTCGAGGTTGGTCCCCTGGAAGGCGTCGTAGCGGTTCTTGACCACCACGATGTCGCCCTCGATCGGACGGATGCCCCCGTACCAGTCGCCAGCCCACGAGTCCTTCTCGCAGACCGGTATCGTGGTGAAGCCGCCCTTGCGCTCGCGTACAGCCTGCTCCAGCCAGGGATCCGACAGGTACGCGTTGCCCTCGGACGTGTACTCGCAGCGCACGAACACGCGCAGCACACCCGTCGCGCGGGCGCAGTCCAGCAACCCCGGCAACCGCTCGGCCATCCGCTGGGCCTCGGAGATGTCGCGGCCATCCCTGGACACCATGCCGCCACTCGCGCAGAAGTCGTTCTGCATGTCGATGACGACGAGCGCGGTATGCGCCGGCTCGACCTTCTCCCCGAGCGTCACCAGCAGCGGACGGTGGGCGAGCCGCCGCGCAGCGGCGAGATCCAGCTCCCGGGACATCGATGGTCCGTCTGGATGCAGGCTCACAGGTCTTCGGGGACTGCGACCGCGGCAGCCTTCGAGTCGTGAGCGGCGATCTCGCGCGACGGCTTGCCGCCGCGAGAGTCGCGGCCGGTCGGCAGCCAGGTGCACACGCGGGCGTCGTCCACCCATACGGTGCGGTACTCGGCGGGCACGAAGAACTCGATGAAGGTCTTTCCGACCGCTCCGGTGGAGGTGTAATGGCGCTCGCCGTCCGGGTGATAGACGAGATCGCCTGCCCGGTACGGGTGCGGCACCTCGTCGGAATACCCGGTCGACTCCCCGGCGATCACGTACATGAAGTGCTCGGCACCTTCGTGGTGGTGGTTCGACCCGTCGGTATGCGGCGGGTATACGATGATCTCGGCCTTCAGCGCCTTGTTGCCAGTGAGCTTCGGCGTGGCGACATAGATGCGCCTGCGCGAGTCGTGCTTCGAGTCGAGCACTGGTTCGTGCGCCCAGTCGACGATGCGCAGGCTCGGCGGGCTGGCGGCGAGCCCCGCGTCCAGGCGGGTCGCCTCGGGCACCTCCGCGAACAGCAGGCGCCCGCCAGCGGTACCGGCGGAAAGCCGGATGCTGCATCCCATCGGCAGCACGACGGCATGAGCCTCGTGCAGCGAGTGCAGTTCACCGTCCAGTTCCAGCGTCAGTTCGCCCCCCAGCACAAGGAACCAGCCGAGGCTGTCGGATGCAAGCGCCAGGTCGAGGCGGCCGCCGGCGTCGAAATCGATCCGGTACGCCAGCACCCGCGCCCCGGGAATGCGCTGTCGGTCCAGCAGCGCACGGCGCCGTACGCCCTGGCCGGCCACCGTCGCCGGCACTTCGTCTTCATGGACGATGCAGACCATCTGTCTCCTCCCTGCGGCGATCCGGCTCTGCGGCCGGTGGTCGCCCTTGCGTTCAGCGGGGCCTGACTGCCGTGACGTCGATCTCGATGCGCGCGCCCGGCTGGTTCAGGCAGTGCACGCAGATCGTCGTGCTGGCCGGCTTCCAGTCGCCCAGGTACTCGCGCACGGTCTTCGAGGCCGCATCCTGGTCACGCATGTCGGTCAGGTACTTCGTCATCTTGACGATGTGGCGGAAGGTCAGGCCTTCCTTCTCGAGGATCATCCCGATCTTGTCCATCGCGCGCCGCACCTGGGTCTCGATGTCCGGCGCGTGGAAATGCTCTTCGCGGATGTGCGGATGCGAGTGGTAGAGCGGCGCCGCCGTCATGCCCGACAGGTAGATCGTGTCGACCGGCCCGCTGATCACGATCGCCGGGGAATAGGGCAGCTCCGCGCTGCGCTCCGGGATCGGGTGGCTGCTGCGCGTGATGTCCTCGATGTTCCTGGTGTCTGCCATGCCTGCCTCCGTAGGGCTCAATCGACCTGCACGCGTGCCTCGCGCGCGACCCGCGCCCATTTGGCGATGTCGCTCTTCACCCGCTCGTCGAAGAAGGCGGGCGTCCCGCCGACCGGGTCGAGGCCGGCGAGACGGTAGGCCTCGCGGATCTCCGGCGTCTTCAGCACGCGGTCGAGTTGGTCTGCGATGAAGTTGACGATGTTGGTCGGTGTCGCGGCTGGCGCGAACATGCCGTACCACGACTGCGCATCGAAGCCGGCGAGGCC
>CANHBC010000164.1 GCA_947458835.1 Betaproteobacteria bacterium
GAGGGCAGGGCTTCGCCAGGCTGCCAGGCGCCCTCGGACAGCGCGCGCGTCAGGCGTCGCTGCAGTTCACGATAGAGGGGTATGCTCGAAGCGCCTCCCGTTGGCAGCGGCGAGGCCTGGGCCGGGACGCGCGCGAGGTCCGTCCCGGATGCGCCGCGCCCGCGCAGCGGCGCCGGCGCGCGGGCGGGGCCCTGCGTGGTCCGGGTGCCGGTTCTGGAAGGCGGGACGACCGTGCGCATGATGCCCGGGAGTCTATTGCAAGCGGCCGGCAAAGTCATATAGATGAGTTGGTTGACTCGCGGTCCGCGGTTCCCTATGATCCTTTCCCTTCCGGCCCCTGGCCGGCGGCCGCGAGGCGCCGCCGCTGCCCGGGCCGACCCTGAAAACCCAGGAGGAACGATGATTCACTTCGTGGTGCACGAAGACGGTGACGGCGTCGGTGTCGTGGTCGTCGAAGGCGTCAAGTCCGGAGCCGAGCTGACCGGCTGGATCATGGAGCAGGACACCGAGATCAAGGTGATCGCGAAGAGCGACATCCCGATCGGGCACAAGGTTTCGCTGACCGACTACAAGCCCGGCGACACCGTGATCAAGTACGGCGTGGACATCGGCAAGGTAGTCGCGCCGATCGCGCGCGGCGAGCACGCCCACGTGCACAACATCAAGACCAAGCGCTGGTAGCCGATTCCACCCAATTCGAGGAACTCCGACATGGATCTGAGCAAGGCCACCTTCTGGGGCTACAAACGCGAGAACGGCCGCATCGGCGTGCGCAACCACGTGATCATCCTCCCGGTCGACGATCTGTCGAACGCGGCGGCAGAGGCGGTCGCGAACAACATCAAGGGCGCGATGGCGCTGCCCCATCCCTACGGCCGCCTGCAGTTCGGCGCTGACCTGGACCTGCACTTCCGCACGCTGATCGGCACCGGGTCCAACCCGAACGTCGCGGCCGTGGTGGTGATCGGCATCGAGGACGGCTGGACCAAGCGCATCGTCGACGGCATCGCCGCCACCGGCAAGCCGGTGACCGGCTTCGGCATCGAAGGCCATGGCGACCACGAGACCATCCATCGGGCGTCGAAAGTCGCGCGCGAGTACGTGCAGTGGGCTTCCGAGAAGCGCCGTGAAGAGCGGCCGCTGAGCGACCTCTGGGTGTCGACCAAGTGCGGCGAGTCCGACACCACCTCCGGTTGCGGCGCCAACCCGACGGTCGGCAACGCGTTCGACAAGCTCTACCCGCACGGCACCACACTGGTGTTCGGCGAGACCTCCGAGATCACCGGCGGCGAGATGCTGGTGGCCGAGCGGTGCCGTACCCCGGAAGTGCGCGAGAAGTTCATGTTCATGTTCAACCGTTACCAGGACATGATCAACCGCTGGAAGACCGATGACCTGTCCGAGTCGCAGCCGACCAAGGGCAACATCGCCGGTGGCCTGACCACCATCGAGGAAAAGGCGCTGGGCAACATCCAGAAGATCGGCCGCAAGTGCCTGGTCGATGGCGTGATCGACAAGGCCGAGGCGCCGACCCATCCGGGCCTGTGGTTCATGGATTCGTCCTCCGCCGCCGCCGAGATGGTCACGCTGTGCGCGGCATCGGGCTACACGGTGCACTTCTTCCCCACCGGCCAGGGCAACGTGATCGGCAACCCGATCCTGCCGGTGATCAAGATCTGCGCCAACCCGAAGACGGTGCGCACGATGGGCGAGCACATCGACGTCGACGTGTCGGGGCTCCTGCGCAAGGAGATGAACCCGGACCAGGCCGGCGACGCGCTGCTCGAGTGCATGTTCCGCACCGCGAACGGCCGGCTGACCGCTGCCGAGGCGCTGGGCCACCGCGAATTCGTGCTGACGCGGCTGTTCGAGAGCGCCTGACATGGGCGAGGCAGTGCCGCCCGCGGGCAATCGCGCGGGCGGCAACCCCGGCAGTGGTGCGGCCGGTGGTCCGGACGTCCCCGGCAATCCGTTTGCCGGGGCGGACGCGCGAGCGCATGTCGAGGGCGATTTCGCACGCGAGGAAGTCGCCCTTGCCAACCGCAATCCTGGCATGCCGCTCGAGGCGCTGCGCCACGACCTGACGCCGCAGGGGTTGCACTACCTGCTGTCGCACTTCGACATCCCCGACGTCGATGCGCAGGCCTGGCGGCTGACCCTTGGCGGGCACGTACAGACCGAGCGCTCCCTTTCCCTCGCCGACCTGAAGCAGATGCCGACGCGCACGCTGCGGGTGACGCTGGAGTGCGCGGGCAATGGTCGAGCCGGGATGAACCCGCGCTATCCGAGCATGCCGTGGATCGGCGAAGCGGTCGGCACGGCCGAGTGGACCGGCACGCCGTTGCGCTGTCTGCTCGAGCAGGCGGGACCGACCCCGCTGGCGAGCGAGGTTGCCTTCCTCGGGCTCGACCGCGGCTTCGACCGAGGCATCGAACATCATTACGGACGCAGCCTGAAGCTCGAACACGCGATGTCCGACGACGTGCTGGTCGTGCATTCGATGAACGGCCTGCCGCTGCTGCCGCAGCATGGCCATCCATGCCGGCTGCTCGTGCCCGGCTGGTATGGCATGGCCAGCGTCAAGTGGCTGTCGCGCATCGAGGTACTCGACCGCCCGTTCGACGGCTTCCAGCAGGCTGTCGGCTACCACTACCGGAAGTCGGCCGGCGATCCGGGCGTGCCGGTGACCACCCTGCGCGTGCGTTCGCTGATGGTGCCGCCGGGCATCCCCGACTGGTACACACGGCGCCGACTGGTCGAGGCGGGTCCGGTCGAACTGGGCGGCCGCGCATGGGCGGGCGGCGGCGTACCGGTGACACGGGTGGAACTCGCGGTCGACGGCCAGTGGCGCGATGCCCGGCTGGCGCCCGCAGGGGAGCACCGCTACGCCTGGCGCGGATGGACGTGCACATGGCAAGCGACGGCGGGCGAGCACCTGCTGCAATGCAGGGCGCATGCGGCGGACGGTTCGGTGCAGCCGCTGCAGCCCGACTGGAACACGTCGGGCATGGGCAACAATGCGGTGCAGTCGGTTCAGGTCACGGTACGCTAGGCCCACTCACGTAACCCAGGAAGCTCGGCAATGGACCAGGCGACTCCTCCAGCGAACACAGGCAGCACGATCAGGGTCTCGGTATGGCGGAGCAGCGGCGCGGGTGGCGTCGCGTCCGGCGAGGGCCGGTTCGAGGTGTTCGAAGTGCCGCGCCAGCCGAGCCAGACGGTGCTCGACGTGGTCACCCACATCCAGCGCCACCTCGACCCCACGCTCACCTATCGCTTCGCCTGCCGGGTGGGAGTCTGCGGCTCATGCGCGATGGTGGTCAACGGCGAGGCGCGGTGGACCTGCCGCACCCATGTCGACAAGGTGTCCGCCGACGGCACGCTCGAGATCGCGCCGCTGCGCAACCTGCCGGTGATCCGTGACCTCGCCACCGACATGAGCGTGTTCTTCGACAAGTGGGCACGTGCGAAGGGCCAGTTCAGCGGCAGTCGCAGCCGCACCGACGATTTCGCGGTGGTGTCGCCGCAGTCCGAGGAGCGCCAGCAGGTCGATCTCGGAATCGAATGCATCGGCTGCGGCGTCTGCTACTCGTCCTGCGATGTCGTCGAGTGGAAGCCCGACTACCTCGGCCCTGCGGCGATGAACCGGGCGTGGACGCTGATCAACGACACCCGCGACGAGGCGCGCCGCGAGCGCCTGGCCGCGGTGGCCGGGGACGCCGGCTGCCATGCGTGCCACACGCACATGACCTGTACCGAGCGCTGTCCGAAGCACCTGCCGCTGACGGCGGCGATCGCCGGGCTCAAGCGGATGACCACGCGGGCGCTGCTCAAGGGGGAGCTGTGAACGCCCGTACACAGGCCTGGCTCTGGTTCCTGCAGCGTGCATCGGCCGCGATGCTCGGCTTCTTCGTACTGGTGCACCTGGCAACCATGATCTACGCGGTGCGCAGCGGGCTGTCCGCCGGCGAGATCCTCGCGCGTACCCGCGGCAACATCCCGTGGATGCTGTTCTACGCGGTGTTCGTTGCCAGCGTCGCGGTACACGTGCCGATCGGGCTGCGCAACATCCTCGCCGAGACATTCGCCTGGCGCGGGCGCAGCCTGGAGGTGGCGATGCTCGGGGTGGGGGTGTTCTTCCTGCTGTTCGGCCTTCGGGCGGTATGGGCGGTCTACGCGCCCGGGGCGGGGTTGCCATGAGCGCCAGCCGGGCGTGGCGCAACCGCAACCATCCCGCGTGGTGGGCGTTCATCGTGCATCGGGTCTCCGGCCTGCTGCTGGCCGCCTTCATCCCGCTGCACTTCTGGGCGCTTGGCCAGGCGCTCGCGGGCGAGGCAGCACTCGCCGGGTTCATCGACTGGACCGCCAGTCCGGCAGTCAAGGTGGCCGAGTTCGGGCTCGTGATCGCGCTCGCGGCACACCTGGCCGGCGGCATGCGGCTGCTCGTGCTCGAGTTCCTGCCCTGGCGTGACTGGCAGAAGTCACTGTTCGCGGTATCTGTGGCCGCGAGCATCGGTGCCGGCCTGCTGTTTGCGCTCAACGTGGCCTGACCGACAGGCGGCACCTGTGGCCCGATGCCGGGGGCTGGCGGATTGCCGACGCCCGGAGCATGATGCTCGCCGCGCAACACCCTAAATACGACAGGTGTCCAGGAGGACAGGATGGAGAGGCTCGCGATCAGGATTGTTTCGGCGATGACCGCAACGATGATGCTGGGCGGCGCTACGGTCGCGCTGGCGCAGGCGCCCGCACCCGCACCCGCACCCGCGTTCCCGGCCAAGCCGGTGCGCATGATCGTCCCCTTCGTTGCCGGCGGTGCGACTGACGTGGTCGCGCGGCTGCTCGCGCAGGGCCTCAACGAGCGCTGGGGGCAGAGCGTGCTGGTCGAGAATCGGGCCGGCGCCGGCGGCACGATCGGCAGCGAGATCGTTGCTCGCTCCAACCCCGACGGCTACACGCAGCTGTTCGCCTCGGGCAGCGTGCTCTCGGCCAACCAGCACATGTATCGCAAGATGAGCCACGACCCTGGCCGCGACCTGACCGGCGTGTCGATGGTGGCCAGCGGCCCGATGGTGATCGCAGTGGGCGCGACCTCGAAGTTCAACACGCTGATGGACCTCGTCGGCGCGGTGCGTGCGTCGCCCGGCAAGCTCACCTATGGTTCAGCAGGCATCGGCAGCCAGGTGCATCTCGCCGCCGAGAGCTTCGAGTTCTTCGCGAAGATGGATTCCACGCACATCCCCTACAAGGGGGAGGTGGTGGCGATCACCGACCTGATCGGCGGGCAGATCGACTGGGCCGCGCCGAACCTCGGTGCCGCGATCAACTTCATCCGCGACCGCAAGCTGCGGGCGTTGGCCGTGACGGGGCCGAAGCGCTCGCCGTCGCTGCCTGACGTGCCCACGGTATCCGAGGCCGGCGTCACCGGCTTCGAGAACCTCGGCTGGTTCGGCGTGGCGGTGGTGGCGGGGACGCCAGCGGCGCTGGTCGGACGGCTCGCCGATGACATCGCCAAGGTCACCGCGGGCACGGCCTTCCGCGACCGCTTGACCGGGCTGGGCATGGAAGCCGTCGGCAACCGACCCGAGGAGTTCAACAAGTACATCCGTTCCGAGATCACCCGCTGGGGCCAGATCATCCGCGAACGCAAGATCACCGCGCAGTAGCGCACGCCCGCTTCCGGCGCAGCGGCCGGACGGTGGCGCCCGATCCGCCAGCGTCCGGTCCGGTCCCGGAGTGGGGCGGCAACCAGGCAGGAAACGAATGCAGATCGACCTCAAGCAGGTGGAAGAAGCCGCCAAGGAACTCTACATCCGCGCGCTGAAGAGGCTTCCGCCGGACATCAAGGAAGGCTTCACCGGGCTGGTCAGGCGCGAGACTAGCGCCACCGGCCAGTCGGTGTTGGCAACCATGATCCGTAATATCGCGGTCGCGGAGTCCACGGACAACCTGCTTTGCCAGGATACCGGCCTGCCGATCTACAACGTCGAGATCGGGCGCGCGGTGCAACTCGACGGGTTTGCGCTCAAGCAGGCGATCCGCAAGGGCTGCGAGCGCGCGACCACCGAGCATCCGCTGCGCTCATCGGTCGTGCATCCGGTGACGCGGAAGAACGAGCAGACCTCGTGCGGCCCGCGGGTCCCGGTGATCAACATCGACTTCGTCGACGCCGGCGAGCACCTGTCGATCGAGATGATCCCCAAGGGCAGCGGCTCGGAGAACAACACCTTCCTGCACATGGCGATCCCGGCCGACGGCATCGATGCGATCAAGACATTCGTGATCGACTGCGTGCTCAACGCCGGCGGCAAGACCTGCCCGCCGACCATCGTCGGCGTCGGGGTGGGCGGCACCGGTGACCTCTGCGTGCACCTGTCCAAGGTCGCAGCCACCCGGGCGCTGGGCAGCCGCTGCAGCGACCCCGAGGGGGCGAAGCTCGAGGCGCAGCTGACCGATGCGGTGAACCAGCTCGGGGTCGGCCCGCAGGGGCTGGGCGGCGACGCGACCTCCTTCGCGGTGCACATCGAGCTCGCCGCTACCCACATCACGATGAACCCGGTGGCGGTCAACATGCAGTGCCACTCGGCGCGCCGCGCGCGCGCCACCTGGACTCCTGCCGGGCTCGAGTACGGCTTCTGACGCGCGCCGGCGCCCGCCGGCATCGACGAAGGACACGCGATGGCGCACTACGATTTCCACATGCCGGTGACCGAGGCGCAGGTGCGCGCCCTCAAGGTCAACGATACGGTCACCCTCCACGACACGCTCTACGGCATCCGCGATGCCACGCAGATCCACATGTTCGACCGCGGCCGCACGACGAAGTTCGACCTGCGCGGCCACGCGGTGGTGCACACCGCGCCGAACGTCCGCTGGGTCGGCGAGACCGCGGCGGCACCGGTCGGCTACGAGCCGGTGTGCGTCGGCACCACCACGTCCGATCGGATGGAGCGCTTCACCCGGCCACTGATGGAGCAGTACGGCGTTCGCATCATCATCGGCAAGGGCGGGCTTCGGCAGGGATCGCTCGACGCCTTCCGCGACCTCGGCGGTGTATACCTTGCGGTGATCGGCGGCGCGGCGGCTCTGGAGACGACCTGGATCGAGCAGATCGAGGATGTCGACCTGCATGACCTCAACCCGGAGTCGCTCTGGAAGTTCCGCATCCGGGGCTTCGGCCCGTTGCTGGTCAGCATGGACAGCCATGGCGCCAGCCTCTACACCGACGTGAACACACAAGCGCGCGAGCGGCGCGCAGCCGTGCTCGCCTCGCTGGGCGTCAAGGGCTGACCCGCGGGCAACCGGGGGCGGCAGGCTGCCCCGACCGCAACCATACGCACGGCTGGACTACACATGCGACGCATCAAGACCGACATCCTGATCCTGGGCTCCGGCGGCGCCGGGCTTTTCGCCGCGCTGCATGCGCACAAGCGCAACCCGAAGGCCGACATCACGGTCGCCGTGAAGGGCCTGCTCGGCAAGAGCGGCTGCACGCGCATGGTCCAGGGCGGCTACAACGTCGCGTTGGCGAAGGAGGACTCGGTCGAGCGCCACTTCATGGACACGATCGAGGGCGGCAAGTGGTTGCCCGACCAGGACCTCGCCTGGCAGCTGGTCGAGGTGGCGATCGAGCGCATCCATGAACTCGAGAACGAACTCGGCTGCTTCTTCGACCGCAACCCCGACGGCACGGTCCACCAGAAGGCATTCGCCGGCCAGACCTTCGACCGCACGGTGCACAAGGGCGACCTGACCGGCATCGAGATCATCAACCGGCTGGCCGAGCAGACCTGGGCGCGCGGCATCCACCGCCTGGA
>CANHBC010000165.1 GCA_947458835.1 Betaproteobacteria bacterium
ATGCCGAGGGACTGACCATCCACCGGGTACCCAGGCAGTTCACCCTGCAGGTGGTGACCGTCATCCACCCGGAAAGCAACACGGCGCTGGAGGGGCTCTACCGCTCCAGCGGCAACTTCTGCACCCAGTGCGAGGCCCGCGGCTTTCGCAAGATCACCTACTTCATCGACCGGCCGGACGTGATGGCGCGCTACACGACGACCCTCATCGCCGATCGCGCGAAGTACCCGGTGCTGCTGTCCAACGGCAACCGGGGCGAATCCGGGCCGGCCACCGGCAACGGATCCGAAGGGCGGCACTTCGCCACCTGGATCGACCCGTGGCCGAAGCCGTCCTACCTGTTCGCGCTGGTGGCGGGCGACCTGGTCTGCGCACGCGACACCTTCACCACGATGTCCGGCCGTGACGTGGGCGTCGAGGTCTGGGTCGAGCGGCACAACCTCGACAAGTGCGACCACGCACTCGCGTCGATGAAGCGCGCGATGCGCTGGGACGAGGAGGCGTTCGGCCGCGAGTACGATCTTGACGCGTACATGATCTTCAGCGCTGATGACTTCAACATGGGGGCGATGGAGAACAAGGGCCTGAACGTCTTCAACTCGAAGTACGTGCTGGCGCGCGCCGATACGGCGACCGATGCCGACTTCGAGGCGATCGAGGCGGTCATCGCGCACGAATACTTCCACAACTGGACCGGCAACCGGGTCACCTGCCGCGACTGGTTCCAGCTGTCGCTCAAGGAAGGCCTGACGGTGTTCCGCGACCAGCAGTTCACCGCCGACATGACCTCGAAGGCGGTCAAGCGGATCAGCGACGTGCGTACCCTGCGCAGCCACCAGTTCCCCGAGGATGGCGGCCCGCTCGCCCATCCGGTGCGGCCGGATGCGTACATCGAGATCAGCAACTTCTACACCGCGACCGTGTACGAGAAGGGCGCGGAGGTGATCCGCATGATGCACACCCTGCTCGGGCCGGAGAAGTTCCGCGCAGGCATGGACCTGTACTTCGAGCGCCATGACGGACAGGCGGTCACCTGCGACGACTTCGCGCAGGCGATGCAGGATGCCTCGGGCGTCGACCTCGCGCTGTTCCGGCGGTGGTACGCGCAGGCGGGTACTCCGGAGGTGGACGTCACCACCGCGTACGACGCGGCCGGGCAGCGCTACACGCTGACCCTGACGCAGCACACCGCGCCCACGCCCGGCCAGCCGCACAAGCGGCTGCTGCACATCCCGGTCCGGGTGTCGCTGCTCGATGCCGGTGGCCGCCCGCTGCCGCTGCGGCTGTCCGGCGCGCCGTCGCCGGCGGGTACCGAGGTCGTGCTCTCGCTGACCGAGGCGCAGCAGCGCTTCACCTTCGAGGGCGTGCCGTCAGCGCCGATCCCGTCGCTGCTGCGCGGCTTCTCCGCTCCGGTGAAGCTCAACGTCGAGTACGGCGAGGCGGAGCTGGCGTTCCTGATGGGACATGACGACGACCCGTTCAACCGCTGGGAGGCGGGGCAGCGGCTGGCGACGCGCATCCTGCTCGGCGCGGTCACGGCGTTTCGCGCGGGCGCCGCGATCGAACTGCCGCCGGCCTTCGTCGAGGCGTTCGGTCGCACGCTGGCCGATCCTTCGCTCGACGGACGCTTCAAGGCGCTGGCGCTGACGTTGCCCGACTTCACCTTCCTCGGCGAGCAGATGGCGCAGATCGACGTCGAGGGCCTGCACGCGGCGCGCGAGGCGGTGATCGGCCAACTCGCGCGGGCCCACCGGGGCGCGCTCGAGCAGGTTTGCGAGGCCAACCGTACGTCTGGTGCGTACCGCCACGATGGCGAATCGATCGCCCGGCGCGCACTGCGCAACACCTGCCTCGCCTACCTCAGCCGCACCGGCGCCCCGGATGCGCTGGCACCGGCGCTCGCGCAGTTCGAAGCCGCGAACAACATGACTGACCAGGTGGCGGCGCTGGCGTGCATCGTCGACATCTCCGGCCCGGCCCGGCAACGGGCGCTGGCGGCGTTCTACGAACAGTGGAAGGGTGACCCGCTGGTGATCGACAAGTGGCTGGCGCTGCAGGCGCGGTCCGAGGCGCCGGACGCGCTCGCCCAGGTCCGGGCACTGATGGAGCATCCAGCCTACGATCCGCGCAATCCCAACCGTATCCGCGCGCTGGTCGGCGTGTTCTGCCACGGCAACCCGCTGCGCTTCCACCAGGCTGATGGCTCCGGCTATGCGTTCCTGCGCGAGCAGGTGCTGAAGCTCGATCGGCAGAACCCGCAGGTCGCCTCGCGGATGCTCGGCGCGATGAACCGCTGGCGCAAGTACGACCCGGCGCGTCAGGCGCTGATGCGCGCGGAACTGCAGGCGATCGCTGCGTGCGAGCCGCTGTCCAAGGATGTGTACGAGGTCGCGACGAAGGCGTTGGGCTAGACCGTGATGGAAAGGATCCACTACCTGATCGTTCCGGCTTCGCCGGAAGCGCATCGTTTCGAGGTCACCGTGCAGGTGTCCGACCCCGACCCGGCGGGCCAGCGCTTCTGGCTCCCGGTGTGGGTGCCCGGCAGCTACCTGGTCCGCGAGTTCGCGCGCCACGTGCTGTCGATCTGCGCGCAGGACGGGCAGGGGCGGCCGGTGGCGGTGACCAAGGTCGACAAGCACCGCTGGCAGTGCGCGCCGTGCGCCGGGCCGCTGTCGGTCACCTGCGAGGTCTACGCGTGGGACCTGTCCGTGCGCGCCGCGCACCTGGATGCCACCCACGCCTACTTCAACGGCAGCTCGGTATTCCTCGCGGTCGAGGGCCAGGAGCATGTCGCCTGCTCGGTGGACATCCGTCCGCCGGTGGCCGAGGCCTGCCGCGGCTGGCGCGTGGCGACCACGCTGGCGCGCGCTGGCGCCCCGGAGCACGGCTTCGGCCTCTACCGCGCCGCCGACTACGATGAACTGATCGACCACCCGGTCGAGTGCGGCACCTTCGACCTGGTCTCGTTCGAGGCGCACGGAGTGCGCCATGACATCGCGGTCACCGGACGCCATCGCGGCGACCTCGACCGACTGGCGTGCGACCTCGCGCGCGCCTGTACCGCGCACATCGACCTGTTCGGCGCGCCGCCGCCATTCGACCGCTACCTGTTCCAGGTGATGGTGGTGGGCGATGGCTACGGCGGGCTCGAGCACCGCAGCTCGACCAGCCTGCTGTGCAGCCGCGACGACCTGCCGCAGCCGGGCCAGGCTGGCACCACTGACAAGTACCGCACGCTGCTCGGCCTGGCCAGCCACGAGTACTTCCACGCGTGGAACGTCAAGCGGATCAAGCCGGCCGCGTTCCTGCCGTACGACCTGTCGCGCGAGGCCTATACCCGGCAGCTGTGGGCGTTCGAGGGCATCACGTCCTATTACGACGACCTGGCGCTGGTGCGCTGCGGGCTGGTCACCGAGGCGGAGTACCTGCAGGTGCTGGGCGAGACGGTTACCCGCGTGCTGCGTGGCAGGGGCCGCCTGCGGCAGTCGGTGGCCGAGTCGAGCTTCGATGCCTGGGTCAAGTTCTACCGCCCGGACGAGAACACCTCCAATGCGGTCGTGAGCTACTACACCAAGGGTTCGCTGGTGGCGCTCGCACTCGACCTCACGCTGCGCGAGGCGACCGGTGGCGCACGCTCGCTCGATGACCTGATGCGCCGGCTGTGGCAGGACCATGGCGCGCCCGGCATCGGCGTGCCGGAGGAGCGCATTGCGGCACTCGCCTCGGAACTCGCCGGCCGCGACCTGTCGGCCTTCTTTGCGCTTGCGGTCGAGGGCACCGATGACCTGCCGCTGGCGACGCTGCTCTCCGGCGTGGGCGTACGGCTGGGGCTGCGCGCGGCGACCGGGGATGCCGACAAGGGTGGCACGCCCGGGCCGCAGCCGAAGGCAGCGGCGACCGAGGTACCGATGGCCGACGGCAGTGCTGTGCCCGCCGCGGATGCAGTCCCCCCGGCTCGTGCCTGGACGGGTGCACGGATCGCTGGCGACGGACGGATCTCGCTGGTGCACGACGGCAGCCCGGCCCAGCAGGCGGGGCTGGCGGCCGGCGACCAGGTGGTGGCGATCGACGGCCTGCGGTTCGCCGGGGCCGAGGCACTGCTGTCGGCCTCGCGGCCCGGCCGTACGCTGGAGGTGCATGCGTTCCGGCGCGACGAGCTGTTCCAGTGCCGGCTGGTACTGGGCGAGGCGCCGCTCGACACGTCATGGCTCACGGTCGATCCCGGTGCTTCGCCGGAGGCGACCGCTGCGCGGGCGGCGTGGCTCCGCTGTGCAGTCCCCTCGGGGACTGCGACCTGACCGGATCAGCCGGGCGCCGTACCGCTGATGCCGGCGCGGCGCAGCGCCGACAGCCAGGCGATCGCCACCAGCACCGCGCAGATGAACGGCAGTGAGCCGTAGTTGATCGCGTGCCAGCCCCAGCCTTCCTGCGAGAGCATGGCGCCTGATACCAGCGAGGTGATCGCCATCGTGGCGAAAGTGATGAAGTCGTGCATCGACTGCGTCTTCTCACGCTCGGACGGCTTGTAGGTCTCGGTGAGCAGCGCCGAGCCGCTGGTGAACAGGAAGTTCCAGCCGATGCCGAGGATGGTCAGCGACGACCAGAAGTGCCACACGCTCTCGCCCGACAGGGCGATGCCGATGCACACGAGGTTGAGCACCGCGCCGGCGGTCATCACCTTCAGTGCACCGAAGCGGGTGATCAGGTGGCCGGTGAAGAACGAGGGGGCGAACATGCCGATCAGGTGCCACTCGAGCACGAAGGCCGTGTTGCTGAACGGATAGTCGTGGTGGTGCATCGCCAGCGGGGTGGCGACCATCAGCAGGTTCATGATGCCGTAGCCGACCGCGGAGGCGGTGACCGCGACGATGAAGGTGGGCTGGCGCATGATCTCCCGCATCGGTCGGCCGGGCTCGGCGCGTTCGGCGGCGGTCAGCGGCGGGATGCGCAGCGGCATGAGCGCCAGCAGCGTCAACGCCGACAGGGCGCTGATGGCAAGGAAGGACGCGCCGAACGCCAGCCCGGGTGCGAGGTCCTTCGTCCAGTTGGCGAGATTGGGACCGACGATGCCGCCGACGATGCCGCCGGCGAGCACCAGCGAGATCGCCTTGGCCTTGAACGCTTTCGGCGCGGAGTCGGCGGCCGCGAACCGGTAGGCGCGGCCGAAGGCGACGAACACGCCGAGCACCGCGGTGCCCAGGCAGAGCACCAGGAAGCTCTCCAGCCACAGCGCCGCCGCGCAGATGATGCCGCCGACGATGCCGAAGGCGGCGCCCAGCGAGAAGCCCATGCGCCGGCCATGGCGCTTCATGAAGGTGCCCGAGGGCAGCGTCGCCAGCGCCGAGCCGATCACGTACACGGTGACCGGCAGTGTCGCCCAGGTCTTGTCGGTCGCCAACGCGTAGCCCGACAGGCCGGCGATCGCGATCAGCATCGACATCTTCACCTGGGTGATCGCCTGGCAACCCGCCAGCACGACCACGTTCTTCTTCTGTGCATCCATGGACAGGCTTCCGTATGCTGCGTCGGACGGCAACGGTTCGACGACCGTCGAGTTTACTCGCATAATGTCAGCCGATCCCGACGCAGAGGAACCCGGCCGACCTTGGACCCGCACTGCCCATGACCGGGCCCTCGCGCCCGCTGAAGCTCATCGTGCTGATGAGCGTCCTGACCCACGTAGGGTTCGGGGGCAGCCGCGTGCTCTCGTCGCTGTTCGCGCTGAACCTGCAGGCGAGCCCGCTGATGATCGGCGTGGTCGTGTCGCTCTATGCGCTGCTGCCGTTCTTCCTGGCCGTGTGGGCCGGGCAGGTGGTGGACCGCGTGGGCATGCGGCTGCCGCTGGTGCTCGGTGCGGTGATGGTGCTGGTCGGGCTGCTGATCCCGTGGTTCTTTCCCACCGTGCTCGCGATCTGTATCTCGGCCAGCGTGCTGGGCGTCGGCTTCATGGCCTGGCAGGTTGCAGCGCAGACCATGACCGGGTCGCTCAGCGGGCCGGAGAGCCGCGCCCAGAACTTCGCCCTGCTGGGCATGGGCTTCTCCCTGTCCGGCCTGCTCGGTCCGCTGGTCACCGGCTTCTCGATCGACCTGATCGGCTATCGCGCGACCTATCTCGTGCTGGCCTCGATGCCCCTGGTGGCGCTGGTGGCCGTGTGGTGGTTCCCCGGGTGGATCCCGCAGCGGCGTGCATCGGCCAAGCGCGGCGGCCCCAGGACCAGTTCGCTCGATCTCTGGCGGATCCCCGCGCTCAAGCGCACCTTCTTCGCCGGCGGTGTGATCGCGACCGCCTGGGACCTGTTCAACTTCTTCCTGCCGGTCTATGCGCGCTCGATCGGACACTCGGCCTCGGCCATCGGCGTCATCATGGCTACCTTCGCCAGCGCGACCTTCGTGGTCCGCCTGGTCGCCGCGAAGCTCGCGACGAAGCATGGCGAGGGACCGGTGCTGGCCTGGGCGATCTTCACCACCGGCGTCGCCTACGCGCTGCTGCCGTTCTTCACCGGCGGGGTTGCGCTGGCGGTGATCGCGTTCATGCTCGGCCTGGGCTGCGGCTGCGCGCAGCCGCTGTCGATGACCCTGATCTACAACCTGTCGCCCAAGGGCCGGGCGGGCGAGGGCACCGGGATCCGGGTGATGATCAACCAGCTCACCCACGTGACCATCCCGCTCGCCTTCGGCGCGCTCGCGAGCGTCACCGGCTACATCCCGGTGTTCATCGGCTGCGCGGCGATGCTGTTCGGCGGCGGCGAGTTCTACCGGCGATCGTCGAAGAACGACCCGGTGGCCCCGCGCGATAGCGGGCCGCCGCCTTCGACGACGGCCGGTTGACTGCCGTCGGGCAGCGGGTCAGTCCGCCTTGATGCCTGCTTCCTTCACCAGCTTCGCCATCCGTGCAACCTCCGCCCGCACGAACGCGGTGGCCTCCTCGGGCGAGGCATTGGCCGACAGTTCGATGCCCAGCTCGGCCATGCGAGCGCGCAGTTCGGGGTGCTTCACGGCTGCGGCCAGTGCGGCATGCATGCGCGACACGATGGCCGGGGGCACCGCAGCCGGGCCCAGCACAGCGTTGAAGGTGGCCGCCTCGTAGCCGGGCAGGCCCGACTCGGCGATGGTCGGCACGTCGGGCAGCAGCACCGAGCGCCGCACGCTGGTGACGCCGAGCGCGCGTACCTTGCCGCTGCGGATCAGCGGTATCGAGGTGCTGACCTGGTCGAACAGCACCGACACATGCCCGCCCATCACGTCGACCAGCGCTAGCGCGTTGCCCTTGTACGGCACGTAGGTCACCTCGATGCCGGCGGCCCGCGTGAATCCGACCGAAGCGATATGCCCGGTGCTGCCCGATCCCGACATGGCGACGTTCACCTGCCCGGGGCGCGCCTTTGCCAGTTTCACCAGGTCCTGCACCGTCCGCACGGGCATCGCCGGGTTGACCACCAGTACCTGCGGGATGTTCGCGATCACGCTCGCGGTGACGAAGTCCTTCACCGGGTCGTAGGGCACGCCGGGCAACACGCTGGGCACGGTGACGAAGGTGTTGGCGATCGACAGCCACTGGTAGCCGTCGGCCGGTCCGCGGGCGACGACCTCGGCGCCCACGACGCCGCCCACGCCGGGGCGGTTCTCCACCACCACCGGCTGGCCGAGTTCGGCGGCCACCCGCTGCATCACGTTGCGCGCGACCAGGTCCTGGTTGCCGCCGGGGGCCAGGGGCACGATCAGCCGTAGCGGCTTGGACGGCCAGGCGGGCTGGGCGATGGCCGGTGCGGCGGACAGCAGCAG
>CANHBC010000166.1 GCA_947458835.1 Betaproteobacteria bacterium
CAGGCGCAGCCGCAGGCGGCGGTCGCCGCAGGCAATGGCGCCGCCCCCGCGGCGACTGCCGCAGCGTCGACACGCGAGGCTGAGAAAGCGCCGGCTGCGGCCCTCGCGCCGAACGCACAGCCCAGGGCCACCGGCAACCAGCGCCGGCCGATCGAGCGCGAGATCGCCCGCCTGGAGCAGGAGATCGAGCGCCTGACCGCTGAAAAGGCGAAGCTGGACGCGCTGCTCGGCGACCCCGACCTCTACCTGCCGCCGCGCAAGGCCGAACTCGCAGCCGCGCTCGCACGCAGCGCCCAACTCGCAGGGCGCCTGGAGGCGGCCGAGTCCGAATGGATGGGGCGACAGGAAGCCCTCGCGCTCCTGCCACCGGTATAGCAGGGTCCTGCACGGCTGCGCGCCCGGATCGTCGGCGTTATCCAGGCCTGCGCAGCGACGGCGCAGGTCCCTGCCGCGCCGTGGACCCCGCATCGGCTTGTGCCACGGTCTGCAACTGCACCTTGACCTCTCGGGTCGCGCGCTCTCGCCACACCTGCAGCGACAGCGTATCGCCCGGCCGGGCGGCACCGATGCGTTGCGACAGTTCGGCCGCCGTGTTCACCGGCTGCCCGGCGATGCGCACGACCACGTCGCCCGGGCGCAGGCCGGCCGCAGCCGCCGCGCTGCCCGGCTGGACCGCGCTGATCACCGCACCGTCCGGACGCAGCAGCCCGAACGATTCGGCGAGGGCCTGGTCGAGGTCCTGCACCACCACGCCCAGGCGGGCATGGTCGACTCGCCCGTGCGCGACGATCTGGTCCTTGATCCTCAGCGCGACATCGATCGGGATCGCGAACGCCACCCCCTGGAAACCGCCGCTGCTCGAGTAGATCTGCGCGTTGATGCCGATCACCCGTCCGCCGCCGTCGAACAGGGGCCCACCCGAGTTGCCCGGATTCACCGCAGCATCAGTCTGGATGAACGGCACGCGCGAGCCACCGGGCAGCGCCCGCCCCTTGGCGCTCACGATGCCCTGGGTCGCGCTCTGCTCGAAGCCGAACGGCGCGCCGATCGCCAGCACGTAGTCGCCGACCTTCACCTGGGAGGGATCGCCGGGCACCACCGCCGGCAGCCCGGTCGCGTCGATGCGCAGCACCGCGATATCGGTCGCCGGGTCGATGCCGAGCACCCGGGCACGGTGCTCGGTGCGGTCCTGCAGCTTGACCGTGACCTCCTTCGCGTCGCGCACCACGTGGGCGTTGGTCAGCACCAGGCCGTCGGCGCTGACGATGAAACCGGAGCCCTGCCCGCGGAATGGCGCCTCCCCGCGCGGCGCCGGCATCCCCGGCAGGCCGCGCTGGAACGGCTGCATCGGATCGCCCGGGCTGCTGCCCACCGGCCGGTTGCCGGCGACGTTGATGCCGACGACCGACGGACCGAAGCGCTCGACGATCGCGCGATAGTTGGGTGCCTGGATCGGCGGGATGGGCACAGCGGCGTCGATCACCGGCCCGCGGACCGGGGTCCATGCAAGCGCGGTACCGGTCGCCAGCAGGCTCGCCAGCAGCAGCGCGTGCCCCAGTCGCCTCGGCTGCCGCCAGCCCCCGCCCGCATGCCCTCCGGAACCTGCGCCTTTACCGCCAGTGATGCGTTCGACCATGCCATCCTCCTGTCACGTGGGTCCACGCAGGCGCCCTGCCCAGGGTCTGCGTGTTGCGTGGCGGACGATCGCCGGCGAAGGTGAGCAAAGGATTAACCGCGGATGAGCGGGACGTTAACCCTGTTCGCGCGCCATGGGAAAAAGCACCTGGACCCGCAGGCCACCGATCGGCGCATCGCCCAGAACGATCGTCGCGCGATGACGCTCGGCGATCGCGCGCACGATCGCCAGGCCGAGGCCGCTGCCGGTGGTCTCGCCCGGATGGCGCCGGTAGAAGCGGTCGAACACCCGTTCGCGCTCATCGGCCGGGATGCCCTCGCCGTCGTCGTCCACGGTCAGCACGACGCTGCGGTCGACCGACTCGACGCGCACCACCACGCGCCCGCCGTCGCGTCCGTAGCGCACCGCGTTGTCCACGAGGTTGCGCACCAGCGCCGACAGCGACGGGGGATCAGGCGAATCGGTGAATGCCGGCTGCGTGGCGCGGACCGCCTCCGCCGTCGCGGCAGCTTCGCTGGCCAGAGCGCCGGCGTCGTCCGCCGGCTCCGGGCCGCATTCGAGCGACAGCTCGATGCCCCTTCCGGCGGCGAGCGGCACCGTGTCGACGATCGCGTTGCGCACCGTCTCGGCAAGGTCGACGCGGACCGGCTCGGCCGGCTCGCGTGCCCCCGCCGACTCGTCGCGGGGCTCGCTGCGCGCGAGGGTCAGCAGTTGCTCGACCAGATGCCGCGCGCGTTCGATGCCTGCCGCCAGCCGGTCGGTCGCCTCATGGCGCGCATCGGGTTCGGCCGCCCGGCGCAGCACCTCGAGCTGCAGCTTGAGCGCAGTCAGCGGCGAGCGCAGCTCGTGCGCAGCATCGGCCACGAAGGCCTGCTGCTGGTCGAACGCACCCCGCAACCGGGCGAGCAGTGCGTTGAGCGAACCGACCAGCGGTTCGATCTCGCTCGGCAGCCCGCGCGCATCGATCGGCGACAGCGCCTGGGCCTGCAGCCCCTTCACCTCGTTGGCGACGCGTCGCAACGGCCCCAGCGAGAACCCGACCAGCCACCACACCGCCAGCGCGAGCAGCGGCGCGAGCGCCAGCAGCGGCGTGACGCTGCGCAGCGCCGCCTCGGCCGCGAGCTGCCGCCGCACCGCCATCGGCTGCGCGACGCGGATCACCCGATTGCCGAAGCCGAGGCTGAACATCCGCCACGGGTCCCCGGCGATCTGAACCGTCGAGTAGCCCAGCGAGACCGCGGTCGGCATGCCGGGCACGAGGCGGGAGTGGTAGACCGCCTGCCCGTCACTGTTCCAGACGTTGACCACGAAGTCGGTGGGCTCCGGCGGTGGCAGCGGCTGCTCGACCGGAACCCCGACGCTCTGGCCACGCAGCGAAAGCGCCATCTGCTTGAGCTGGTAGTCAAACAGGGCCTCGGTCTCGCGCAGCACGCCGAAGTAGGTGACGGCGCCGAAGATCAGCGCGGTCAGCGTGACCAGCGCGAACGACGACCAGAGGACGCGCGCCTGGATCGAGTGCATCGCCGCGTCCGGTCAGCGTCCCGCCCGGGGCTTGCCGACGTAGTAGCCGACGCCGCGCACCGTGTGGATGAAGTCGTCGCCGAGCTTGCGCCTCAGCTGGTGCACGTAGACCGAGATCGCGTTGCTCTCGATCTCCTCGCCCCAGCCATAGAGCCGGTCCTCGAGCTGCGCGCGCGACAGGATCGCGCCCGGGCGCAGCATCATCGCCTCGAGCACCGCGTACTCGCGCGCGGACAGGATCACCGGCTCGCCGTCCACCGTGACGGTGCGCGTGGTCGGATCGAGCGTGACCGGCCCGACCTCGATCGCCGGCTCGGCCCGGCCCACATGACGACGGATCACCGCGCGCATGCGCGCGGTCAGTTCCTCGAACTCGAATGGCTTGACCAGGTAGTCGTCTGCGCCGGCGTCCAGCCCGGCGACCCGGCTGGCGAGGTCGTCACGGGCGGTCACGATGATCACCGGCGTCGCGTCCTTCTGCGTGCGCAGCACCCGCAGCACGTCGAGCCCGGACACCTGCGGCAGTCCGAGGTCGAGGAGCACCAGGTCGAAGCGCTCGGTGGCCAGCGTGGCCTGTGCGGCCCGCCCGTCGCGCACCCAGTCGACCGCGAACCCCTCGTGCTTCAGCGCCGAGCGCACGCTGTCGCCGATCATGGTGTCGTCTTCTACGAGCAGGATGCGCATCGTTGGCCCGGTATGGTGGCCCGGCCGTCGCCGGTTCTGTCAGACTTGCACGAAGAGCCTATCCGCTGGACGGTTAACGTGCGGTTAGGTTGCGGCCGGGATGTCCGCCGCGTCTGCTGCCACGAATCATAATCCTCCGGAGACGAGCCAGATGCTCAAAGTATGGGGTCGCATCACTTCGATCAATGTCCAGAAGGTGCTCTGGTGCCTTGCCGAGACCGGAACGCCGTACGAGCGGATCGACGCCGGGCTGGCCTTCGGCAAGAACACCGAGGCATGGTTCCGGGAGATGAACCCGAACGCCCTGGTCCCGGTGATCGACGACGACGGCTTCGTGCTCTGGGAGTCGAACTCGATCGTGCGCTACCTGGCCGGCAAGCACGGCATGGGAACCCTGTGTCCTGACTCGCCGCAGGCGCGAGCCGACGCAGACCGATGGATGGAGTGGCATTCGACCAGCGCCTGGGGCACCGCGCTGCGCATCGCCTTCTTCAACCTGTACCGGGTTGCACCGGACAAGCGTGACGACAAGGCCGTCGAGGTGGCCATCGCGCAGAGCATCCAGCACTTCCGCCTGCTCGACGGGCACCTGTCCAGCCGCGACTACGTGACCGGCGATGCGTTCACGATGGGCGACATCCCGCTGGGCTGCGCAGTGCACCGCTTCCTCAACATGCCGTTCGACCGGCCGTCGCTGCCGGCGCTGGAAGCCTGGTACGAACGCCTGCAGACCCGCAAGGGCTACCGCGACCACGTGGTGATGAAGCTGCAGTAGCGCGCCTGCCGGCGCGCGCCGTCGCGCCAGCAAGGCTGACCGGGCCGCCCCCTCAGGCGGCGGCCAGGCGGGCGTTGGCCAGCGTCAGCCGCTCCAGCAGGATGCGCAGGAAAGCCCTGTTCACCTTCACCTGGAGCGCGTCACTCGCCGCGTTGAGCGAGCTGGCCTTGATCTCGATCACCAGGGACGGTGCGATCGCCGTGATCGAGGTCGTCCGGCGCGCGACCGGGGCGTTGAAGTAGAGCATCTCGCCGAAGCAGTCGCCCGGCTTCAGGATGTTCAGCGTGGTGCCGCCGCGCGACACGCGGACCTCGCCCTCGGCCAGCACGAAGAAGCTGTCGCCCTGCTCGCCCTCTCGGATGAGCACGGTGGATGGCACTGCACGCCACCACCGCGCCACCCGAAGCATCTCCCACGTCTCCACGTCCTCGAACTCGTGGAAGAAGCTCAACGCCTTGATCACCGCGAACTTCGCCGCGTCGCTGAGGTCGCTCTGCGGCAGCGAGAGCGATCCGACCACGCGCGCAAGGTCGTCGGCCAGCTCCTGCCAGGTCGAGTAGCGACGCGCACGGTCCTTGGCGAGGGCACGCATCGTGATGTGGTCGAGGTCCGGCGGCAGGCCCTCGCGCGCCTCCGACGGCTTCACCGGCTCGATGTTGAGGATCTGGTAGATCAGGCTCGCGTGGCTGCCGCCGGTGAACGGCAGCCGGCCGGTCAGCAGCTGGTAGAACACGACGCCGAGCGAATAGATGTCGGTCTGGTGGGTCAGCGGCTCGTCGCGTACCTGCTCGGGCGACATGTACGCCGGAGACCCGATGCCGTTGATCTGGGTGTTGTCGGCCGTCATCGAAAGCGCCGAACCGAAGTCGCTGACCTTGAACTGCGTGTCGGCCGTACCCAGGATATTGGCGGGCTTGATGTCGCGGTGGATCACGCCGCGCTGCTGGGCGAAGAACAGCGCCTGCGCGCACTTGAACACGATCTCCACCACCGGCTCGACCGGCAGCAGCCGGTCCATGGTGGTGTAGTACTCGAGCGTACCGCCGGGCACGTACTCCATCACGATGTAGCTGGCCTCCTCGTCGTCGACCGCGTCGTAGATCGTCGTGATGTACGGGTGCGACAGCTTGCCGGCGAGGGTCGCCTCGTTCAGGTACATGTTCCTGAACCGACGCGCCATGCGCGCATCGGCGGCATCGGTGCGGGTGAACAGCTTGATCGCCACCTCGCGGTTGCCGAACGGATCGGTGCCCAGGAACACGCTGCTCGTGGAGCCGCGGCCCAGCTCGCGCAGGATCGGGTACTTGCCGATCTTCTTCGGGAAATCGTCACGCATCATCGGACGCCGGGCGCGCGGGCGGTCACGGTTGGAGATGCATCAGGTTACGGACGGCGCCGTCCATTCTTGAGGTCGACCCGTCCCGCGGGCGGGCGGAAGCAGGCACGAGCGCGCGGCCGGGCCGCCCGGTACGCGAAGGATTCGCTTGGTGTTTCGCCCGATCTCGCGTATCTTCCGGCTTCCGCAAACGGGGCTACCGCGCTGCAGCACGCAGTCCGGCACAGCAACGCTTGCGAGAAATGCGTGTTGTTCATCGTCCCTGACCTCTCCGGAAGGCAGGCCGGCCGCGTGAAGTGGCCAGGCTGGCTTCCCCGCAGCTCTCCTGCCGGCTCCGCCTGCAGGCATGCGATTCGGTTGGTGCCGGTGTTTTCGGGCCTGCCGACTGCTGCGCTTCGTTTGCGTGTCAGACCTGCCGTTTCCGTCGTCGGACGGCATGCCCTCCTGCCCATCGCAATCGCAGGCGCCTCCACCGGAATGGCGGCGCAGAGGAAACAGAAGATGACTTTCGCCGAACTCGGCCTTGCCACGCCCATCCTGGACGCCATCACCGCCGCTGGTTACACCGCGCCGACCGCGGTGCAGGCTCAGGCCGTTCCCGTCGCCCTGCAGGGGCGCGACCTGATGGTGACCTCGCAGACCGGCAGCGGCAAGACGGCCGCCTTCATGCTGCCGGCCCTGCAGCTGCTCACCGTACCGCACCCGGCCCACGGCAACGGGCCGCGCGTGCTGGTGCTCACCCCCACGCGCGAACTGTCGATGCAGGTCACGCGCGCCGCCGAGACCTATGGGCGCAACCTGCGCCGCGTGAAGACGGTCTCGATCGTCGGCGGCATGCCCTACCCGGTGCAGAACCGCATGCTCAAGATGGGCGTCGACATCCTCGTCGCCACGCCCGGCAGGCTGCTCGACCAGATGAACTCGGGCCGTGTAGACCTGTCGCGCCTGCAGTTGCTGGTGCTCGACGAGGCCGACCGCATGCTCGACATGGGCTTCAGCGAAGACCTCGACGCCATCGTGTCCAAGATGCCGGCCTCCCGCCAGACGATGCTGTTCTCGGCGACGATGGAACCAGGCATCGTGCGCCTGGCCACCTCGATGCTGAAGGATCCCGAGCGCATCACCGTCGACAGCCAGCAGACGCCGCACGTCAACATCGAGCAGCGCATGCACATCGCCGACGACATGGGCCACAAGAACCGCCTGCTGGACCACCTGCTGCGCGACGCCGACATGAAGCAGGCGATCGTGTTCACCTCGACGAAACGCTCGGCCGACGAACTCGCGCAGTCGCTGCTGCAGAGCGGCTTCTCCGCTGCGGCCTTGCACGGCGACATGAAGCAGAGCCAGCGCTCGCGCACCCTGCAGTCGCTGCGCTCCGGCGGGCTGCGCGTGCTGGTGGCCACCGACGTCGCCGCTCGCGGCATCGACGTGCAGGGCATCTCCCACGTAATCAACTATGACCTGCCGCGTCAGGCCGAGGACTACGTGCACCGCATCGGCCGGACCGGGCGCGCCGGCCGCGAGGGCATCGCGATCAGCTTCATCGGCGTTCGCGACCGCGGCGTGGTGCGCACGATCGAGCGGTTCACCTCCCAGACGATCCCGGTCACCGTAGTGCCCGGTCTTGAGCCGCGCGTGCGCTCGACGTCCGCGCCGTCCTCGCGGCCGTTCGACCACAACCGCACCGGCGCGCCGCAGCGCCGGCATACCGGGCCGAGCGCCGGCCGGCCGGGCAAGCCG
>CANHBC010000167.1 GCA_947458835.1 Betaproteobacteria bacterium
CGGCAGCGGCAGCGGCTAAGGGTACGTCCGCACCAAAAAAGACAGCCCCAAAGCCGGCGGTCGCCAGCACTCCTGAGAAGCCTGCAGTTGGGAAGTCGATAGCGAAGCCCGCGACGGCAACTATGGTCAACCCGGTTACAGCGCCTGCTTCCTCAGTCGCAGCGCCCCGGCCGGTTACCGTGCCGGGAGCCTGGCCCTTCCCGATCTTCGGGCGTTGACCGGCTGCGTTTCGGACGCCCTGCCGACCCTTCTTCCGGGCCCTCGCCAACGGCGGGGGTTCGGGAGACCACTGAGGGTCGGACAGTCTGGAGTTGCTTCCGCCAGCCTTGTGGGCTGCAGAAAAAGCATAGCAGACAGACCGGATCGCGCCTATTACTGCCAGTCGATTTCGCGACAATTCACGCCAAGCGCTTGATTCGGGACAAGATTATTTTTTCCCGATAATGAGCCGACAGAGGGTTCATTGACCCTGCGGAGCGGTCAAGAATACGTTCGGTTTTTCGTGAGAAGTGCTTGTTTCTCGGGCCCGAGCGCGCGCGATGGGAAGGGCTCGACCGGGTCAGTCCTGCTCAGTTCGGCTTCGGTGTCAGGATGCCGCCGTGCTGCGGGCTGCGTGCCGCAGGCTTGACGGTGGCGGTCATGATGGGCCGGCACCGCACGCGCGGTCATGCGGGTACCGGCCACCGCGCTCATCGGCAACGGCGCGCTATCCCTTGAGACATTCGCTCATGAACTTCTTGCGGTCGTCTCCCTTGAGTGCCTTCGCGCCCGCTTCCTTGTTGCAGTTGGTCATGCGCTCCTGCTGCGTCGTGCGCGGTGGCGCCACCGGCACCTCGCCCTTCAGGCAGGCACTCATGAACTGCTTGCGGTCGTCGCCCTTCATTTCCTTGTCGGCGGCCATCTTGTTGCATTGACCCATCCGTTCCTGCTGCTTCGTCCGGCCGTCCTCTGCGGCCTGTGCAGCGGGCGGCGCGATGAGCGCTGCGAACGACAGCACTGCGGCGGCAGATACCGCCCTGGCGATGGTGAGCATGTCTGTCCTCCTGTGGCCGATCGCGCCGGCCGGGATGGCGGCGCCGCTCGACGCCTCGACTATGCCATGGCGACCGGGCCGGTCGAAGGCGTCTGCAGCGCCGATCACCGGGCGGCGGCGAGGATCCGTCCGGCGAGTTCGAGGCCGCTCAGGCAGGCCCCTTCGACCCGCGCTCCTGCCAGCCAGTCGCCGCAGGCACCCGCACCGCCCTGCGCATCGAACAGGCAGGTGAGGTCGGTCGTGGCACCGGGCCCGGAGTAGCGCCAGCGATGCGCGCGCGCGATCGCCGGCGCGGTGGCGGCCCCGGTGATCCGGCGGAACGCCTCCAGCATCCGGGCACACACCGCCTCGGCAGGCGCCTCGAGCATCGACTCGCTCCAGTCGCGGGCAGCATGCAGTACCCAGCATTCCCGGGCCGTATCGCGCCCGGGCTTCGCGCCGTTGCGCGCGATCCAGGTGAGCGGCGAGCCGTTGACGAAGGCCGCATCGAAGCCGGCATCCAGTGGCGCGTCGAACGTCGCCAGCACCGCCCAGCAGGGCACCATGGGGAGCGACCTCGCCCCGGCCTGCAGCGCTGGCACATCGCCGAGCAGCGTGGCCGCCTGTGGCGATGGCATCGCGGCCACCAGCCAGTCGAAGCCTCCTTCGGGTGCCAGCGCTGCGCCCTCGCCGTCGACCGCATCGACCGTCCACTGGAGTTGGCCGCCCGAGGCCGGTCCGCGCCGCGCCGCGACCACGGTGCTGCCGGTGCGGATGTCCAGCCCCTCGGCCAGCAGGCGCGCAATCCGGTTCATGGTCGGTACGCCGACATGGCGCGTCGTGCCTTCGCCCACTGCCGAGCGCACCGGGGCGCCGCTGGCCATGTCGATCGCGACCAGGGCGGGCGTCCACGGCGCGGCCGCGCCCTGCGCCACCCATTGCGCGACCATCGCGCGAAAGCGCGGATCCCGCGCGGTGAAGTACTGCGCGCCGTGGTCGAACACGCCGTGGTCGGTGCGCCGCGTGGCCATCCGGCCGCCGACGCCGCGCGACTTGTCGAACAGGCGCACGCGGAAGCCGGCGTCCTGCAGACTGCGGGCGCAGCACAGTCCGGACAGGCCGGCGCCGATGATCGCTGCGGAGGGTGGGTTGGGCTGGGTCATGCGGGCGTTCTCTCCAGTGGGTGATCGGGCAGCGATCAGGTGCAGGCATCCTCGCCCGGCGCTGGCCGGGGCGCACGGACGAAGCCGGATTCGAAGCCGGCCGGCAGCGGTTCGACGGCCACGCGAAGGCCTCCAATCGATAGCCTGGCCCCGGCCAGCCGGCCGTGCAGCAGACATTCCCAGGCATCGGCATCGAGCGCGTTTCCGTCCGGCGCCGAGAACGACTCGACCAGTGCGGGCAGGTCGCGGTCGAGCACGCTGCCCAGGGCGGGCAGCGGCGAGCCCGGCCAGTCGAACGCGACGATCACGCCATGGTCCGGGTGTACCCACGCACGCGATGGCTGTACGACCGGCGTGCCGGCGTGCGTGACCAGCGCGCAGCGGCCCACGTCGGTGCCGGACGTGCCGTCGGGCACCGGTCCGCCCTCGATGTGCAGCACGTGCGGAAAATGGTCGATGTCCACGAACACGCGCTGCGGTCCGTTCTGGAAGTAGTGCCGGCCGTGCGCGTCGCACAGGTAGTTGCGGCCGATGAACTCCACCGTCGGCCGATGCCCGATCGGCTCGTCCTTCACCAGCCAGCGCCCGCGCCGGTCCAGGCGCAGCCAGCCGTAGACCGCCGGCACATCCGGCCACCGGGCCATCGCCTGCGCGACAATGTCATCCATGGGGTAGACGTGCCTCCGTATCGGGGTAGAGTACCGAAACCGTACGCCGACCGTATCCGTATCCGAACCGTCGCAGGAGGTTTCCGATGGCCGATTCCGCCGACCAGACCAGTGAGTTCTTCGACTGGATGCGCAAGATGTGGACGCCCGAGGCCTATGGGCTGCCGGGAATGGCCGCGATGTCGGCGACCACGCCGATGCCCGGGTTTCCCGGCATGCCTGCGCTGTTCACGCCGACCACCGACCCGAAGGAGATCGAGCGCCGCATCAACGAGCTGCAGGCCGTCGAGAACTGGCTCAGGATGAACGTCGGCTTCATCCAGATGACCGTGAAGACCCTGGAGCTCCAGAAATCGGCGCTCGAGTCGATGACGGCAAAGGCCGGGCCGGGTGCCAGTCCCTCCCGGTAGGCGTCGAGCGCACGGCCGGTAACCGTAAGCCGTCCCCGGAAGACCCAGGATGCAGTTTCCGGCGATCCCGTCGCGAAAGGTGACCGTTGCCGAGCGTCCGGACGTGGCGGACGTGGCGGGCGTGACGTCGGCGCGGGCCGGTGATGCGGCGGTACCCGGCGTCGTACGCGGCCAGTCCGTGGCCGGGCCGACACCCCCGGGGCCACCGCCGGTCGATCGCCGGCAGGGATCTCGCCGCGAGGGCGGCGATCGGCGACAGCGTCAGATCCCGGTACTGCTCGACACGCGGACCGGACGCGACCGGCGCGGCGAGCGTCGCCGCACGGATGACCCACCCCCGCCCCGGGTGGACGAGGCCGTGTGAGGCAGCGGCTCACGACTGACCGTTTGCATGGCGTCGGTCGACGGTCCTGGTCGGTGCGGCGAGGACGTTGCCTCAGTGCAACTGCTTCGGCCGCGTATGCGGCTGGGTGGCGCTCGCCAGGCCGCTCTCGCCGGCGGCCTGCTTGCGTGTCCAGTCTTCCGCGAACAGACGGTTGATCAGCGCCGCGACCTGCGAGACGTCCTCGGCGCCGAACTGCCGTCCGAGCAGGTTGGACACCTCCTCGACCATCAGACGGCGCTGCATGTCGTGGATCGCCTGCGGGGTAGGGCCGACGAACATCAGCTGCACTTCGTCGCCCTTGTCGTGGAAGTAGGTGATCTCGACCGTCGAGGCTTCCTCGGCCAGCGGGCCGAGCCCGGCAAGCGCGTCGCCGAGCACGCCCTGGAAGTTGCGGCCGACGTCCCCGGTCCAGCAGATCTCGAGCAGGAATCGCTTGCGGTCGAAGACGATGCCCGGCTCGTCCTGCTCGAGGCTGCGGGCCTCCTTGATCGATGCGCAGTCCAGGTAGTCGAGCCAGGGGCGCAGTGCGCCCTCGACCTGACCGATGGAAACACCCTCGACCAGCACTACCGTGCCGTGCACATGTACTTCGGTACGCATGTCCGATTACTCCTGACGGAAACTCGACTGATGCTGGCGTGCTGCCGGGATGCGGCCCCGCCGGATCAGTCCTCGACCGCGACGATCGGGTTGCGGATCACGCCGATGCCCTGGACTTCGGTCTCGAGCACGTCGCCCGGCTTCAGGAACTCCGGCGGCGTGCGGGCGTAGCCGACGCCCTGCGGCGTGCCGGTGGCGATCAGATCGCCCGGCTCCAGCGTGAGGCCGCGCGACAGTTCGGCGATCAGCCGGGGCAGCTTGAAGTACAGGTTGCGCGTGTTGGATTCCTGCTTCACCACGCCATTGACGCGGGTGAAGATGTCGAGCGATTCCGGCTGGATCGAGTCGGCGGTGACGATGCACGGACCGATCGGGCAGCTGCCATCCAGGCTCTTGCCCTTGAACCACTGGCCACCGTGGTAGCGCTGCATGTCGCGGGCAGTGACGTCATTGAGCACGGTGTAGCCGAACACGTATGACATCGCATCGGCCTCGGCGATGTTGCGCCCACGGCGTCCGATGATCATGCCCATCTCGCATTCCCAGTCGATCTTGTCGCTGACCGCGGCATTCCAGGGGATCGGGTCGAACGGACCGTTCAGCGCATTCGACGCCTTGGTGAACAGTGCCGGATGGTCGGGCAACTCGACCGCCGTCTTGCGGTGGGCAGCGCCCTCGTTGAAGTGGTCCAGGTAGTTCCAGCCCACGCAGTAGACGTTGCGGAGCAGGCGGGGCAGCGGCGCGCACAGCGATACCGCCGCCAGCGGCACGCGAACCGCCTTCGGGTGCGCGGCGAGGGCGGCGACCGCGGCGAGGGCCGCTGCGCCGGCGTCGATCAGCGACTGCATGCTGGTCGGGTCGAACGGCAGCGCGGTGCCACCGGCGGCTGCGGTCGCTGCGAGGTCGACCAGGTTCACGCCGTCGGTGTCGAGCACGCCGACCGTGGATGCCGCGCCTGCGGCTGCCTTGTATGTGTAGAGCTTCATGCTGCTGGACTCCGTCTGTGTGGTGCGGGATACGGGCTGCGGTGTGGTTGGAGCAGGCGCGCGGGGCGCCCGGCCGGACGACGCGCCGCAGCGCGCGTCGGTGACGGTGTTGCCGTGACGCCGGTCCGCGGGCTCAGCCGGCGAGCCGCAGGCGGAAGCGCTCGGTCGCGCGGACCAGTTCCGCGCGGATCCCACGCTCCCATGCGGAGTGCCCGGCATCGGGCACGACGATGTACTCGGCTTCCGGCCATGCCTGGTGCAGGTCGTCCGCGCTGACGATCGGGCACACCGCATCATACCTGCCCTGCACGATCACGCCGGGCAGGTGGCGGATGCGGCCGATGTTGTCGAGCAGCGCGTTGTCCGGCAGGAAGATGCGGTTGATGAAATAGTGCGCCTCGATGCGCGCGAGCCCCAGGGCGACGCTGTCGCCCGAGAAGTAGGACACCGTCTCCGGGCTGGGCAGCAGGGTCGAGCAGCTGCCCTCGTACACGCTCCAGGCACGGGCGGCCGGCATGTGCACGGCCGGCGAGGGGTGGGTCAGCCGACGATGGTAGGCAGCGAGGATGTCCGAACGCTCTTCCGTGGTGAGCTGGGCGGTGAACGCGCGCCACGCCTCCGGGAAGATCGCCTTCAGTCCGTACAGGAACCAGTCGATCTCGGAGTCGCGGCACAGGAAGATGCCGCGCAGTACCAGACCCAGACAGCGTTCCGGATGGGCCTCTGCATAGGCCAGCGCCAGGGTGCTGCCCCACGACCCGCCGAACACCAGCCAGCGCTCGATGTCGAGGTGCGTGCGCAACCGCTCGAGGTCGTCGACCAGCAGCGGCGTGGTGTTGTCGACCAGGTCACCGTGCGGGACGGAGCGGCCGGCACCGCGCTGGTCGAGGACGACGATCCGGTAGAACGCGGGGTCGAAGAACCGGCGGTGCTCCGGCGAGCTTCCGGCGCCCGGTCCGCCGTGCAGGAACACGACCGGCACGCCGGAGGGATTGCCGGACTGCTCCCAGTACATGCGGTGTCGTCCGTCGAGCGCCAGCATGCCGCTCGCGTAGGGCTCGATCGGCGGGAACAGTTCGGAGCGGACCGGGTCGCGCTGGTCTGGCATGGCAGGGAAGCCGGGGTCGCCGGGCTGTCTTTAAGGTGGGTCGCTGCACCCGTCGTGCAGGTGCGGACGAAGTTAGCACGAACCCGTATCGAGCGTCGGAGAAGGGGTTGCAGGCGGCGCGGCATGCTAGTATGGCGAAACAACCTGACCAGCCATGGCGGAATCGCAGCAGAGCGATCTCGAGAAGACGGAACCAGCCAGCTCCCGCCGCCTCGAACAGGCGCGCGAGCAGGGACAGGTCGCCCGTTCCACCGAGCTCAACAGTTTCTCCGGGCTGGTGGTCTCCGGTGGGCTGCTGCTGTTCGCCGGCGCCACGGTGATGGATGGTCTGCGCACCCTGTTCGCCAGCGGCCTGCAGCTCGACCGGGCGAGTGCATTCGACATCGGCGTCGCGCTGACCCGGCTCCACGAAGCGTTGGTCGCGGCCCTGTGGGCGCTGGCGCCGCTGTTCGCCGCCTCCGCCCTGGTCGCGCTGCTCGCGCCGATGCTGCTGTCCGGATGGCTGTTCAGCACCGAGGCGCTGCAGCCCAGGCTGAGCCGACTGTCACCGGCAGCCAACCTCGGGCGGACCTTCTCCTGGCACGGTGCGGTCGAACTGCTGAAGGCCATCCTGAAGATGGTTCTGCTCGGCGCGGTGGTGGTCTGGATGCTCTGGCAGCAGCGGGACGCGATGGCGGCGCTCGCGCTGGAGCCGATCGAGGCGGCCCTCGAGCATGTGGGCGCGCTGATGACCGACGCCTTCGTGGCGGTAATGCTGGCGATGCTGCTGATCGTGGCGATCGACGTACCGTTCCAGGTCTGGAACCACGTGCAGCAGTTGCGGATGACGAAGGAGGAGGTCCGCCAGGAGAACAAGGAGACCGAGGGCAATCCCGAGGTCAAGGGCCGCATCCGTGCGATGCAGCGCGAGATGGCCCGCCGCCGCATGATGTCTGCGGTGCCGAAGGCCGACGTGGTGATCACCAACCCGACGCACTATGCCGTGGCGCTGCAGTACGTCGAGACCCGGATGCGCGCCCCCCAGGTGGTGGCCAAGGGCACCCGCGAGACCGCCGCGCGCATCCTCGAGCTGGCGCGCGAGAACCAGGTGCCGGTGCTCAGCGCACCGCCGCTCGCGCGGGCGCTGTATCGGCATGCCGAGGTCGGCGACGGCGTGCCCGCGCCGCTCTATGCGGCGGTGGCCGAGGTGCTGGCCTGGGTGTACCAGCTGCGGCTTGCGCAGGGCTACGGGTCGTCGCTGCCCGGTGCACCGACTGCGCTCGACGTGCCGGCCGACCTCGATCCCGGTCCCGACGCCGATGCCGCCGATGGCACGGGGGCGCCGATCGCGGGCGTCGGCCGGTCGGGCGCGGCGGC
>CANHBC010000168.1 GCA_947458835.1 Betaproteobacteria bacterium
CGAGGGCGCGCGCAGGCGAAGCGGGGTCGCCGGACGGTTCGTCTTGCCCGCCACGTTGTTGGGGAAGTCGATGAACACCGGACCGGGCCGCTCGGCCAGCGCCATGCGGTAGGCGCGCCGCAGCCCGATGTCCCAGGTGTCCTCGTGCAGCGTGAGCTGTGCCTTGGTGACCGGCCGCATCATCGCAAGGTGGTCGAACTGCTGGCGCAGCGCGACCTCGTGCACGCCGCCCCGGTAGCGGTCGGCGATCGCCAGCACCGGCAGCCGGTCGAGCATCGCATGCGCCAGGCCATTGGCGAAGTTGGCCACGCCAGGCCCGATCGCCGACACCGCGACACCGACGGTACCGGTCCGCTGACCGTACACGCCGGCGGCGATGATCGCCGATGTCTCGTGCTGGGTCAGCACGAACTCGATGCCGGCGGCCTTGCTGGCACTGACCAGTTCGGCGGTCGCGCCACCGCCAGGGATGCCGAACATCCGGTCTACCCCGGCGTCCTTCAGTGCTGCGAGGATCTGCTCCGCGATCGTGCTCACTTGCCTGCCTCCATCGTTCTCCGGCTTACCACGCCGTGGTCCCGCCATCGACCGGGATGATCGCACCGGTCACGAAGCGACTGGCATCGGAGGCCAGCCACACGGCCGCGCCCTTGATGTCGCTGTCGCCGCCAGGCTTGCCGAGCGGAATCTCCCGGTCGATCTTCTCCGGACGCTCGTCGTAGACCTTGCGGTTGATGTCGGTCACGAAGAAGCCCGGACAGATCGCATTCACGCGGATGTTGTGCCGGGCCCACTTGATCGCCAGGTCGCGGGTGAAGTTCACCAGCGCGCCCTTGCTGGAGCCGTAGGCGATCGAGTTGTAGGCGTCCGGGTTGCGTCCCACCAGCCCGGCGATCGAAGCGATGTTGATGATGCTGCCCTTCTTCTGCGCGATCATCTGCCGGCCGAACGCCTGCGCCAGCATGAAGGGGGCGGTGATGTTCAGGTCGAACACCTGCTGCCAGCGCTCGAGCGGCATGTCCTCGGCCGGCGCGACCCAGGCCCGGCCGGCGTTGTTGACCAGGATGTCGACACCGCCGAAGCGGTCCATCACCTGGTCGTGCAGCGCGGCAACCGCCTCCGGCTTCGACACGTCGCAGGCCACGGTCAGCACCTCGGCACCATGCCCGCGCAGCGTCGCCTCGGCGGTGGCGAGACGATCGGCCTTGCGCGCGCAGATGACCACCTTGGCGCCGAACTCGGCCATCGCCTCGGCCATCTGCAGGCCAAGGCCGGTGGAGCCACCGGTGACGACCGCGACGCGGCCGGAGAGATCGAAGAGTTCCTTCAGAGCTGTCATGGGAATCGGTCCTGTGCAAGAGCAAGCGCGCGGGAATCAACCAAAGCGGGGGGTCAGGTCTTGCCTTTTGCCCGCGGAGGCAAAAGGCAACAAAGCGGGGGTCAGGTCTTGCCTTTTGCCTGAGAAGGCAAAAGGCAAGACCTGACCCCCGCTCGTGAGACCTGACCCCGCTCTGGTCCGTCCTACTGGGTGGTTACTGGCTGCCCCACGGCTTGATGGCCGCCTTCAGCTTCTGGTAGCCGTCGATGTACTTCGGACGCTTCGGCTCGTAGATGGAATCGAAGGTGGCGAGCTGGTCGTCGAGCCACTTGTGAAGCTGGGTGTTGCCCGGGTTCGCAGCCTTGTAGGCGTCGTTGATCAGCACGAAGTGGATGCGCGGATCGTAGGGGTCCTTCGTGCCGCCGACCGTCTCGTCACCATCCAGCAGGCGGGTGAGCATCGCGTCGGCCGAGCCGAGGGTCTGTTCGTAGATCGGCTCGCCGACCATCCGGTACATGACGCTGGTCATGTCGCGGCCGTTCTTCATGGTGAAGCCCATGTCGGTCCAGACCTTGTTCATGTCCAGGCCGGACTTGGCATGGTCGAGCACCATCTGGCCGAAGTCGCGCAGCACCTGCGGGCCGTCGGCCATCAGGTCGGTCAGGCGGTCGCCGTCGAGGTCAGTGCCGAGCACGATCGCCTTGCGGTGGCGGATCACGTCATGCAGCAGCAGGCCGTAGTTGGTGTCGGCGATGTGCTCGCTGATCTCGCCGCCCCAGTTCTCCATGCCGTCCTTGAAGTCCTTCGGCAGCAGCCTGACGATCGCGTCGACGTTGTCCTTGTGCTCTTCGTAGGCATCAACCGAATACTTGCGCACCAGCTTGAACTTCGTGCCCTGCAGCATCCAGCGCAGCAGGCCGGCGTTGATCGCGTCTTCCTGGGCCTGGGTCGGCTTCATCGCGACACGGCCGAGCTGACCGGTCTCGTGCACCATCTTCAGGAACAGGCGGCCGGCATACGCCATGCGGATGCCGGGGGTGTTCATCTCGGAGTGGACGATGCCGGTCTCGGGATCGATCTTGAACTTCTTCTTGTCCTGCGAGTAGGGCAGGCAGGGCATGCAGCGTACCGCGGTGATCGGGCCGTAGGGGCGCACGTTGCAGTACACGCCGGAGACGGTGCGCAGCGGCGCGTTGGCCGACTTGCCGAACACCACCACCTTCTTGCCGCCTTCGTTGACCAGGAAGTCGCCGGCCGTCGACCACTTGATCGAGGTGTAGGGCAGCTTGCCGAACCAGTCGAGGCAGGCGAGCTTCGTGTCGTGCCGGTACTGCGCCATCATCGGCACGCCGATGTAGGGCAGGCCGAGCACGTCGAGCGCCATCAGGGTGCCGTTGAGCGCGAACGTGTCGGTGAAGGTGTGCGCGACCGGCTTCACGCCGCCGGCGGCGTTGCCGCCTTCCCAGAGGATGGCATCCGGGAAGCCGTCGACCTTCATGGTCGCGCGCTTGTAGATGCTGTCCAGGTACTTGAACAGGTCGCCGCTGGCTTCTTCCTGGGCGATCTTCAGCAGGTCGAGGTTTGCACTCATCTTGTGTTTCTCTCCGTTCGTGGAACGCCGCATCGGTTGTGTGGCTGGGGCTGTCGAGGCCGTGGGAAACGCCGGCGGGCGCCGCGGGGTGTCCCGGGGGGCCTGTGATCCGACCGCACGGCAACTTGTCAGGATCGCCGGACGGAACTGACCTGCGGGGGCCGCGGAGATGCTGCCAGGTTGCGGCCTGGAACTCGGAGGCGCTGGCTCAACATGTGGATGATACCAAGTCTGGGCGGGTGGCAGGTCGCGCCCGCCCGGCCCGCCCGTCGCCCGCGGCTCAGTCCTTCAGCAGTTCGCGGGCGATCAGCGAGCGCTGGATCTCCGAGGTGCCCTCGTAGATGCGCGTGATGCGGACATCGCGGGCCATGGTCTCGATGCCGAAGTCGCGCATGTAGCCGATGCCGCCGTGCAGTTGGATCGCGGCGTCGGCCACCCGCCCCGCCGCCTCGGTCGCGTGCAGCTTGGCCATCGAGGCCTCGATCGTGCCCCGGGCACCACCGCGGATGGTGTCGATCGCCCGCTGCACCAGCAGCCTGGACGCATCGCGCGACAGCGCCATGTCGGCCAGCATCCACTGCAGCCCCTGGTAGTCGGCCAGCTTGCTGCCGCCCTGTTCGCGCGTCTTCAGGTAATCGACGGTACGCTCGATCAGCCGGTCCATGATGCCGCAGCAGCGGGCGGCCACGGTCACCCGGCCGGCCGTCAGCGTCTTGAGCGCCTGCACATAGCCCATGCCTTCCGGCCCGAGCAGGTTCTCGGCCGGGACCTCGCATCCCTGCATGATGACTGGCGCCGTACCGCAGCCATGCATGCCCATCTTGCGTTCGTTCGGTCCCACCGTCAGCCCGGGGAACCCGCGCTCGACGATGAACGCCGAGATGCCCTTGGCTCCCTTCGATCGGTCGGTCACCGCCATCACGGTGAACACGTTGGCGATGGTGGCGTTGGTGATGTAGATCTTCTCGCCATCGAGGATCCACCGGTCGCCCTTCCTCACCGCGGTCGTGCGCATCGCCGCCGGGTCGGAACCGGCCTGCGGCTCGGTCAGCGCGAAGCAGCCGACCCATTCACCCGTGGCCATCCGCGGCAGGTAGCGCTGCTTCTGTTCCGCGCTGCCGAGGTCGACGATGCCCTTGGTGCTGATGCCAGTGTGGTTGGCGATCACCGTCGAGAAGCCGTAGTTGCTGCGGCCGAGTTCCTCTTCCATCGCGCACTTGCCGGCGAGGTCCAGGCCGATGCCGCCGTACGCCTCCGGGATGGTCAGCCCGAACAACCCGAGCGCTCGCGCCATCTGCATCAGGTCGTCGGGGATCGTGTCGTTTTCCTCGATCCAGCGCGATCGCGGCTCGACCTCGGCGTCGATGAAGCGGCGCAGTTCGCGCTTGAGCATCAGCACGTCCTCGCCCAGCCCGCGGGCGAAACCGAGGTCGTCGGCCGGCGTCTCAAGGACCGGGGCGTTCGCGTGGTGGTCGGGTGGGGTCATCGGGTCGGCTCCTTGGCGCGGTGCGGGGTCACGTCGGGCGGGGTCAGGTCCTGCCGTGTGGCTTCGCCAGCGCGTCCAGCGCACGCACGCCACGGCCGGCCTCCAGCACCACCAGCGGGTTGATGTCGAGTTCGGCGAGTTCCTCCTTCAGGTCGACCGACAGCGCCGACAGCTGGAGCAGCACGTCGACCACGGCATCGACATCGGCCTTCGGACGACCACGCGCGCCATCGAGCATCGGGAAGCACTTCAGGTCGCGCAGCATCGACTCGGCCACCGACCGGGTCAGCGGCGCGAGCCGGAACGACACGTCCTTGAACACCTCGGCGTAGATGCCGCCCATGCCGACCATCACCGCCGGCCCGAACAGCGGGTCGTTCTGCACGCCGACGATCAGTTCGGTGCCGCCGGACACCATCTCCTGCACCGAGACGCCGTCGATCACCGCGGAGGGCACATGCGCCTTCGCGCTCGCGACGATCGCATCGAACGCTGCCTCGACCGCGGCCGCGTCGGGCACGCCGATACGCACCCCGCCGGCTTCGGTCTTGTGCGCGATGTCGGCCGACTGCACCTTCATCACCACCGGGAAGCCGATCTCCTTCGCCGCCGCCACCGCGGCCGCGCGGTCCTTCGCCAGCACCTCGCGGGTGACCGGGATGCCGTAGGCCGCGACCAGCGCCTTGGCCTGGTACTCGGCCAGGTCGGCGCTGCGGCCGGCGATCATCGCCTTCGCATCGGGCCGCTGCAACGACAGCACAGGCTCGGTCTTCTCCTTCGCACGGCGGCGCTGTGCCTCAGCAAAAGCAGTGAGCGCAGCCAGGGCCTTGCCGCACGACACCGGCGTCGAGAAGCGCGGCACCTTGCCCTCCTTCAGGATCCGGTAAGCCTCGGACGCAAACTTCTCGCGCGCGCTCCAGGCGGCGAGGATCGGCTTGGGCGTGCGCGCACTCAGTTCGACCAGTTCCTTCGCGCGCAGCGTGGCGATCTCGCCCTGCAGCGACGCGAAGATGACGACGATCGAATCCACCGTCGGGTCGTCGACGATGATCTGCATCGCCTGCGCCAGCATCTCGGGGTTGTTGAAGATGCCCGCGGTGATGTCGATCGGGTTCTGCCAGGAACCGAAGGACGGGATGATGTCCTTCAGCGCCAGTTCGCTCTCGCGCGTCAACGGCCCGACCGACAGGCCGGATTCCACGCACTGGTCGGCCATCAGGATGCCGCCGCCGCCCGAGATGGTGACGATCGCCACCCGGTTGCCCGCGGGGCGCTTGCCGCACTCGAACACCTGGGTGTAGTCGATGAGTTCGTTGGCGTCGCGCACGCGGATCATGCCGCGCTGGCGGAACGCCGCCTCGTAGAGCGCGAGCGCCCCGCCGAGGTTGGCCGTGTGCGAGGCCGCCGCCCGCTGTCCGACGTCGGTGTTGCCCACCTTCCAGATCAGCACCGGCTTGTCGGCGTCGAGCGCCTTGTCGCCGACCTCGAGCAGGCGGTGCGCGTCCTTCACGCCCTCCATGTAGGCGCCGATCACCTTCGTCTGCGGGTCGCGGGTGAACCACTCGATGAAGTCGGTGGTGGTCAGGCCCGATTCGTTGCCAGTGCTGACGATGCTGCGGAAGCCCAGGCCGGATTCCTCGGCGAGGATGATCACGCCATAGCCGAAGCCACCCGACTGGGTGGTCATCGACAGCGAACCCTGGCGGAAGTTGTCGCCGGAGAACGCGGAACCGAAGCCAGCGTAGACATCGTCGGTGACGCCGATCATGCCCTGGCAGTTGGGCCCGACCACTGCGATGGAATGCTCGCGCGCGATCGCCGCGATCTCGTGCTGCAGCGCGAGCCCTTCCGCGCCGGTCTCGGCGAAGCCGGAACTGAAGATGATGCAGAACGGGATGCCCTTCTTCCCGACCTCGCGCAGCATCTGCGGCACGCGGGCGGCAGCGACCAGGATCAGCGCCAGGTCGGGCACCTCGGGCAGCGACTCCACGGACGGCCAGCACTTCACGCCTTCCACCGTGTCGTACTTCGGGTTGACCGGGTACAACGTGCCCTTGTAGCCGTGCTTCGCCAGCGACCAGACCGGCTGGCCGCTGATCGACTTGACGTTCTGCGACGCGCCGAGGATCGCCACCGAACGCGGGTTGAACAGCCGTTCCAGGTCGGGACGGTGCGCGGTATCTGTTGGGTTGCCCATCGAAAACTCCTCCGTCATCCCGTCGATGATAGCGGATGGGCCCGCCCCGGACCGGCTAGAATGACCCGCCATGCGGATCCTGGGCATCGAGACATCCTGCGACGAGACCGGCGTCGCGCTGGTAGACAGCGAGCGCGGGCTGCTCGCGCACGCGCTGCATTCGCAGGTCGACCTGCACGAGGCCTACGGCGGCGTGGTGCCGGAACTCGCCTCGCGCGACCACGTCCGCCGGCTGCTGCCGCTGACCCGACGCGTGCTCGCGGAAGCCGGCTGCCGGCTGGACGAGGTCGACGCCATCGCGGTGACCGAAGGCCCGGGGCTCGCCGGCGCGCTGCTGGTAGGCACCAGCGTCGCGCATGCGCTCGGCTACGCGTTGCGCATCCCGGTGATCCCGATCCACCACCTCGAGGGGCACCTGCTCTCGCCCCTGATCTCGGAGCCTGGCCTGGCCTTCCCGTTCGTCGCGCTGCTGGTCTCCGGCGGACACAGCCAGCTGATGCGCGTGGCCGGCGTCGGCGACTACGAGCTGCTGGGCGACACCCTGGACGACGCGGCCGGCGAAGCGTTCGACAAGACCGCCAAACTGCTCGGGCTCGGCTACCCCGGCGGCCCGGCCGTGGCACAGGCCGCGCTGGGCGGCACGCCGGGCCGGCTGAAGCTGCCGCGGCCGATGATCGCCAGCGGCGACCTCGAGATGAGCTTCAGCGGCCTGAAGACCGCGGTGCTGACGCTGGTGCGCGCGCGCCAGCCGCTCTCACCGGACGTGGTCGCGGACATCGCCGCCGAGTTCCAGGAGGCGGTCACCGACGTGCTTTGCGCCAAGGCCACGAAGGCGCTCGACCGCACCGGCCTCGGCACGCTGGTGGTGGCGGGCGGGGTCGGCGCCAACCAGCGGCTGCGCGCGAAACTCGACGCAGCGGTACGCCGGCGCGGCGCCCGGGTGGTGTACCCGCCGGTGGCGCTGTGCACGGACAACGGTGCGATGATCGCCTGGGCCGGGGCGCTGCGGCTGCGCGCGGGCCAGATGCCCGCAGCGGGACCG
>CANHBC010000169.1 GCA_947458835.1 Betaproteobacteria bacterium
ACCGCCGGCGACCCGTCGGCCGCCCGCAGGCCGCACGGCAGCAGGGCCATGATCGCAACCGCGACGCACCCGGCCCAGGCCGGTCGCATCAGGGCCTGGCGCAGGCTCACGACTCGCCTTCGCGCAGGCGATCGATCTCGCGCCGATCGCGCTTGGTCGGGCGTCCGGAACGCATGCCCCAGCCGGCGTCACGCGTCGCCTGGCGCAGCGCGCTGCGCGCCGCACGCTGCTCGATGCTGGCCGGCGTCTCGACATAGAGCGTGCGCGCAACATCGGCGGAGCCGCGCCGGTCCACGACGGCCGCCACGATCACCGACCATTCGTGCTCGCCTACCCGCACCTCGACCGCATCGCCGGCCTTGACGTCCTTCGCCGGCTTCACCCGGTCGCCGTTCATGCGCACCCGGCCTGCCTCCACCGCGTCCTGGGCGAGCGTCCGGGTGCGGAAGAACCGTGCGGCCCATAACCATTTGTCGATGCGGATACTCATGGGACTGGTCTGGACGATGGATGGCGCGCCGGAGGATACCAAAAAGCCACGGCACAGTAGCCAGCCCCGCAAGCCCCGCGATACAGTCCGGCGATGCACACCTTGCCTGGCGGTGAGCATTCGCGGCGCATGCCGCACCGCCGGCGCTGACAGGAGTCCACGCATGCCCCGCCCTCCGTCCGTCCCACGCCTGAGCGCGCCGCCGCTCGCCGCTCCAGGGAACTGCCTGTGTGCCGCCGGCCTGCTGTCCGCCGTCGCCCTGGGCACGGCAGCCACTGAAGCACAGGCGTGGCCGGACAAGCCGATCCGGATGGTTGCGGTGTCCGCGCCGGGCGGCAGCACCGACCTGCTCGCCCGCCTCTACGCAAGCCGGCTCGGGCCGTTGCTTGGCCAGCCTGTCTTGATCGACAACCGAGTCGGCGGCGGCGGGATGATCGCCTCAGAACTGGTCGCGCGGTCGCCGGCGGACGGGCATACCCTGCTGTTCACGCACACCAGCCACTCGGTACTGCCGAGCATGCACGGTCGGCTGCCCTACGATCCGTTCGACGACTTCGCGCCGATCGGGCTGGTTGCGCTGACCCACAGCGTGCTGCTGGTCGCCCCCGGCGTGACCGCCCGCAACGTGAAGGAACTGATCGAGCAGGCGCGCGCAAGGCCCGGCCAGCTGAACTACGGCGCGGGCTCGACCGGCGCCTCTGCCCACCTCGCCGGCGAGCTGTTCAAGCTGATGGCCAGGGTGGACATCGTCCACGTGCCGTACAAGGGCACCGGTGCGCAGCTCGCCGCGCTGCTGGGCAACGAGATACAGATGAGCTTCTCGACCGTGCCGGCCGCAATGCCGCACATCCAGGCCGGACGGCTGCGCGCACTGGGTATCGGCAGTCCGAGCCGCGCCTCGGCCCTGCCCGACGTGCCGACGGTGGCCGAGGCCGGGCTTCCGGGGTTCGACGTGAGCGCCTGGAACGGCGTGCTCGGTCCGGCACGCACGCCCGCGGCCGTCGTGGCCCGGGTCAACCGCGAACTGGCCGAGGTCGCGAAACATCCAGAGACGCGTGAGAAGGCCGCGGCCCAGGGAACAGACCTGGTGAGCAGCACGCCTCAGGAATTCGCCAGCTACATCCGGTCGCAGATCGCGAAGTGGTCGCGGGTGGTCAAGGCTGCCGGCATCCAGCCCGACTAGGCCCGACGCGCGCCCGGTTCGCGCACGGACGGGGCCGGACCGGGCGCAGACGGTTCACACAGAAGGTTCAAACAGAAGATTCAGATCGGCCGCTGGCCCGCGACCGGGTCTTCCAGCGCTTCGCGCACCCAGTCGGCGAAGCGGTGGCAGTCGAATTCCTGCGGCAGGTAGACGCCGTGGTCGAAGCCGCGCGCACCGATCCCGCGCTGCTGCCACTCGCAGTTGCGCGCATCCTGGGCGTTGGTCGTACGCCAGAGCGCCACGTAGTGTTCCAGGTCGAAGGCCGGGTCGGCCAGCGCACGCGGCTCGAACAGCCAGTCATAGACGATGCGCACCGACCCCGGCCCGGTGGGGAACATGAGGTGCGAATTCACGTAGTCGGGATGCACGTTCAGGAACAGGTTCGGCGGCAGCATGGCCGGCAGGTACAGCGTGGCTTGCTGCCCGGCGTCGAGCCCGGCGAACGGCGGCACGCGCGCCGTGCCATCGAGCGTGAGGGTGCGGGCACCTTCGCGGTATTCGGTCGAGGGCTCGGCCACGGGCCGGCCCGACGCATCGCGCTGCAGGCCCCAGGCACCGCCCTCGCGATACGCCGGCACCACGCGGCACAGTTCCGGATGCACCGGTGGACAGTGCAGGCACTCGCAGAAGTTCTCGCACACCAGCTTCCAGTTCGCCTGCACGTCGACCACCAGCCGGTGCGCGCTCACCAGCGTATCGAGCCGATGGTTGGCGAAGCGCTCCGGGATCCAGCCCAGGGCTTCGGCCAGCGGCTGCACCGGCCCGCTGCCCAGATGCACGAACAGGAAGCCACCCCAGGTATCTATCGCCACCGGCAGCAGCCCGAAGGCGGCCGGGTCGAAATCCGCCGTCGGCATCCGCCGCGGCGTGGACTGCAGGTGCCCGTCGAGGTCGTACGACCAGGCGTGGTATGGGCAGACCACCCGGCCACCGCGCAGCCGCCCGGCCGACTCGGTGCACAGGATCGATCCGCGGTGGCGGCAGGTGTTGTGGAACGCACGCCAGCGGCCGGCGTCGCTGCGCACGATCAGGATCGACTGACCGCCGATCTCCACCACGCGGTAGTCGCCGGGCGCCGCCACCTCGTCGCAGCGGGCGGTCGCGATCCAGCCGCCGTGCCAGAGGCGTTCGACCTCGCGCCGATGGTGGGCCTCGTCGCGGTACCAGGCCGCCGGAAGCCCCGGCTCGACTCGGGACAGGGGCTCGCGCCGTACCGCGGGAGGGAGGGAGGACGAGGACGCTGCGGACATGGCCAAAGTGTATGCGAACGCGGGATTGGGCTATATTTCCCTCACCATGACGACCTCCATTCCCCCTGAGAAGCCCGGCCGCTGCGGCTACCACGACATCGGCGGGCTGACGGCCGGCGAGATCGACCCCGCCGAGGAGCCGATCGAGTTCTGGCACAAGCAGAACGAGGCCATGCGCGGCCTGCTCGGCGACCCGCTGCGCCGCATGGTCACGGTCGACGAGATGCGCCGGGCATTCGAGAGCTTCGGCGAGGAGAAGTACAACACGCTGTCGTTCTACGAACGGCGGCTGGAGGCGATGCTCGACATCCTCTGCGAGAAGGGGCTGATCGACCGCGACGCGTTCATGCAGCGGGTCGACGCAGCGCTCAAGCAGCGCGCTGCGGGCTGAACAGGGGAACGCGATGACCACTGCCGCCACCCCCGCCACCGTGCACCGATTCTCCGCTGGCGACCGCGTGCGCGTGGTCGACCTGCGCAAGCCGGGACACGTGCGTACGCCCTGGTACATCCGCGAGAAGATCGGCGTCGTCACCGAATGGACCGGCAAGGTCCTCAACCCGGAAGACCTCGCCTACGGACGTTGCGGCGGACCGGCAGTCAACGGCTACCGGGTGGTGTTCGACCAGCGTCATCTGTGGCCCGACTACCAGGGCCCCGCGCACGACAAGCTGCACATCGAGGTCTACGAGCACTGGCTCGAGAAAGCGTGAACGCCGACATGCCGCACGATCATCCACACGGACACGACCACGATCACGCCCATCCGCCGGGATTCGATCCACACGCGCCGGCACCGGACTTCGGAGACGAGCGTTCTCGCTGGTTCGAGGTCGCCTCCGACGTGATGCGCGACATGCTGATCGAGCAGAACGTGCTCGCCGCGCGCGAGGTACGCAAGCAGATCGAGCTCATGGAGAGCAAGTCGATACAGCTCGGCGGCAGGCTGGTGGCCCGCGCCTGGGTCGACCCGGCGTTCCGCGCAACCCTGCTCAAGGACGGCAAGGCAGCCGCTGCCTCCCTGGGCATCCCGGTCACCGAGGCCTCGCTGACCGTGGTCGAGGACACGCCGCAGGTCCGCAACGTGATCGTCTGCACGCTGTGCTCCTGCTACCCGCGGTCGCTGCTCGGCCAGCCGCCGGCTTGGTACCGGAACAAGGCCTACCGGTCGCGCGTGGTGCGCGAGCCGCGCAAGGTGCTGGCCGAGTTCGGCTCGGTCGTACCCGACGACGTCGAGGTGCACGTGCACGACTCGAACGCCGACCTGCGCTTCATCGTGCTGCCGATGCGCCCCGAGGGCACCGAACACCTCGACGAGGCCGCGCTTGCGGCACTGGTCACCCGGGACAGCCTGATCGGCGTAGCGCCCCCGCGCGTGGCCTGAACACCGCCTGCCGCCCCGGTTCGGTGCATCCGGGGCGGGCGGCAGCGGGCCGGGGACGGCGCCGTGCACGCCGGGACGGCGTGGCCCTGCCCGATGGCACGGGAGTTGCAAGTGCGGGACGGTCTTCCCTCCGAAGGACCGCGCCCCGATGCCCAGCCTGCTGCCCCAGACGCCGCACAAGCCCCTGCCCGTCCCGACACCGCGCCTCGCCGCGATCGCCCTGCTCCTCGCAGCAGCGCCCGCTACCGCGCAGGAATTCCCGAACCGGCCGGTGCGGATGGTGGTGCCGTTCGGCGCCGGCGGCGTGTCCGACATCATCGGCCGCACGCTGGCCGCGCGCATGCAGGACGGCCTCGGCCAGCCGATCGTGGTGGACAACCGCGGCGGCGCCGGTGGTTCGATCGGCAGTGACATCGTCGCCAAGGCGCAGCCGGACGGGCACACCCTGCTGCTCGGCAGCAACGGCACCCATGCGATCGTGCCCTACCTGTACCGGAAGCTGCCCTACGACCCGGTCAAGGACTTCACGCCGATCGCCATGGTCGCGATCACCCCGACAGTGCTGGCGGTCAGCCCCGAGCTGCCGGTGAAGTCGGTCCGGGAACTGATCGCGCTGGGCCGGGCGAAGCCCGGTTCACTCGCCTTCGGCTCCTCCGGCATCGGCAGCACCTCGCACCTGGCCGGCGAGATGCTCGCCGCGCTGGGCGGCGTACCGCTCACCCACGTCCCCTACAAGAGCGCCTCCGCCGCCTACCCTGACGTGTTCGGTGGCCGGGTACCGATGATCTTCGACAGCGTGTTGTCGATGACCCCGCACCTGAAGGCGGGCAAGCTGCGCCCGCTCGCGGTCACCACGCCCAAACGCGTCGCAACCCTGCCCGACCTGCCCACGATGGCCGAGGCAGGCCTGCCCGGCTACTCGATCACGCTGTGGATCGCGATGTTCGGCCCCTCCGGGATGCCGGCCGGCGTCACCGCCCGACTCAACAAGGAGATCAACCGGATACTGACGACGCCCGAGGTGCGCGACCAGATGGCCGCGCAGGGTTCCGAGGTGGCGCCCGGCAGCCCGGGCGACCTGCTCACCGCGGTGCAGTCCGACCTCAGGCGAATGGGCGAGATCGTCCGCGCCGCGAAGATCCAGCCGGAGTGAGGGCCATGCACAGCCTGCCTTCGAAGCTCGCTCCAGACGCATCGCCTTCCGTCCGTTGCGCCGGCCCGACGCGATGGCTGGCCATCACCGTCACCGCCGCCGCGGTGCTCGCCCCGACCGCCGTCCACGCCCAGGCCGAGGCGTTTCCGAACCGGCCGCTGCGCTTCATCGTGCCGTTCGCGCCGGCCGGGGTGTCGGACATCGTCGCCCGCACCATCGGCGTGCGGCTGCAGGAGACGCTCGGCCAGCCGGTTGCGATCGACAACCGCGGCGGTGCCGGCGGCACGATCGGCACGGACCTGGTCGCGAAGGCGAACCCGGACGGCCACACGATCGGCATCGGCAACCTGTCAACCCACACCATCGCACCGAGCGTCTACCGCAAGCTGCCGTACGATCCGCTGAAGGACTTTGCTCCGATCAGCATGGTGGCCACGGCCCCGAACCTGATGGCCGCCAGTGCCACGCTGCCGGTGAAGACGCTGAAGGATGTGATCGCGCTGTCGAAGACGCGCAGCCTGGCGTTCGCCTCCTCCGGCGTTGGCACGGTGTTCCACCTGGCTGGAGAACTGGTCAACACCATGGCCGGGATCGACATGGTGCACGTGCCGTACAAGGGCGTCGCCGCTGCCTACCCCGAAGTGATCGCGGGCAGCGTGCCGCTGATCTTCGACAGCATCATCTCCGCCACCAGCCACGTGAAGGCAGGCCGCATCCGGGGGCTGGCCATCACCTCCAGCCGGCGTTCGCCGGTGCTGCCCGACGTGCCGACGATGGCCGAAGCGGGATTGCCGGGCTTCGAACTCAACTTCTGGATCGGTATCTTCGCGCCGGCCGGCACGCCGGCGCCCGTCGTGGCGCGCCTCAACACCGACACGCTGAAGGCGCTGCAGACGGCCGAGGTACGCCAGCAGTTCGCCGCGCAGGGTGCGGATGTCGCAGGCACCTCGCCGAAGGAACTGCTGGAACTGATCCGCACCGGCATCCCGCAGATGGCGAAGATCGTGAAGGCGGCGCGCATCGAGCCGGAGTGACTGCAGCCACGGGCCGCGCGCTCAGGCGCCCTGACGCGGCTCGAGCGCGATGCGTACGGCCAGTGCGGCCAGCACGCCGCCCATCACCCAGCGCTGGACCGCGAGCCAGGCCGGGTTGCGCGCGAACCAGCGCGCGATCGCTGCGGCGGTGCAGATCATCCACGCATCGAACAGCACACTGACCACCACCTGCAGGGTGCCCAGCATCACCGACTGCGCCAGCACCGAGCCACGCCCGGGGTCGACGAACTGCGGGAACAGTGCCAGGTAGAACATGGCCACCTTGGGGTTGAGCAGGTTGGTCAGGAAGCCCTTCACGAACAGCGCCCGCGGCGACTCCGCGGGCAGCGCGCGCGGCTCCAGCGGCGAGCGCGAACCGGGGCGCACCGTATCCCAGGCCATCCAGAGCAGGTAGAGCGCACCGGCGAACTTCACTGCGTCGAAGGCGAGCGGTACCGCCACCAGCAGCGCCGACAACCCGACCGCCGCGCACAGCATGTGCACGATGAACCCCGCGACCACCCCGGCGAGCGACACCATGCCCGCCGCTCGCCCCTGGCAGATCGCACGCGACAGCAGGTAGAGCATGTTCGGTCCCGGCGTGACCACCAGCACGATGCAGGCGGCGACGAACAGGAGCAGGTCCGGGAGAGGTATCGAGGGGATGGACATGGGCGGCAGGCAAGATACCCTACCGCATCGACCCACCGCACGACCGGAGCCACCGATGACCGCAACAGACTCGCAGCGACGCCTCGCCCTGGGCTCGATCATCGGCGCACCGCTGGC
>CANHBC010000170.1 GCA_947458835.1 Betaproteobacteria bacterium
GCCGGCGCCGGCGCGACCGGCGGCGCGACCCCGTCGGCCGCAGTGAAGCCGGGCGGATCGATCAGCGACGTGTACTCCCGCATCAGGCGGCCGGACGACCACACCAGCTCGACCAGCAGTTCAACGAACGGATCATTGACCGGACGGGGCGTCGTTGCACGAATGATCATGGCCCCGTCGCGCCGCTGCTCGATCGCGACACGGACTGACGCCACGAACGCGGAGTACTCCAGGTTCGCGCGCCGGTAGGCATCGGCGTTCGCGATGCGCACCTGCATCGTCGACAGTTCGTCCTTCGTCGCGTTGAGTTCGATCTCGGCGTTGAGCGGCTGGCCGAGTGCGGACAGGACGGTCATTCGACCGAGGCCTGCGGCCTCGGCGACGGCGGGAAGGAGGACCGAGATCAGTAGCGCGCAGGCTGCGAACCATGCGCGGGGGACGATAGGAAAGCTGGTGCGCACGGGCCGTCCTTCAGGACTCGTCGGAGTTTGAACTTAACATCATGGGGTTACGGGTGCAAGCTAACCCTGTCTCTGATATCAGCTTGCAGGCGCCGGGTTCCACGGGCTTTCGGATGCTGCTGCATGATGACCTCGGGCCACCGTCATTCGCGCGCAACTTTGTCTCAGCTAACGGCGCACGACCGTCCGGCTTGAGTGGAATCGTCAGCCAACCACCTGCGGGAATCGGGCCTGCGGGCTGCGGGTGCGCTCAGCGCCCCTGCTGCTCGAGCAGCAGGCGCAGCATCCGGCGCAGCGGCTCGGCCGCGCCCCAGAGCAGCTGGTCGCCGACGGTGAACGCGGTGAGGTAGGTCCCGCCCATCGGAAGCTTGCGCAGTCGGCCGATCGGCACGTCGAGCCGCCCGGTCACGGCCGCCGGCGTGAGCCGTGCGAGCGAGTCTTCGCGGCGGTTGGGCACCACCTCCACCCAGTCGTTGCCGCCGGCCAGCAGCGACTCGATCTCCGGCAGGGGCAGGTCGCGCGCGAGCTTGATGGTGAGGGCCTGAGAATGGCAGCGCATCGCGCCGATGCGTACGCAGATGCCGTCGACCGGCACCGGGTCCGCGCTGCGGCCGAGGATCTTGTTGCACTCGGCCATGCCCTTCCACTCTTCACGGCTCTGGCCGTTGCCAAGATCCTTGTCGATCCACGGCAGCAGGCTTCCGGCCAGCGGATGGCCGAACTGCTCGGTCGGGAAGGCGTCGCTGCGCAGCCGGGCAGCTACGGCGCGGTCGATGTCGAGGATGTTCGACCTGGGGTCGGCGAGCAGTTCGCTCACCGACGCGTACGCATCGCCCATCTGCACGAGCAGTTCGCGCATGTTCTGCGCGCCTGCGCCGGAGGCCGCCTGGTAGGTCATCGCGGTCACCCACTCGACCAGGCCCTCGCGGAACAGCCCACCCATCGCCATCAGCATCAGGCTGACGGTGCAGTTGCCGCCGATGAAGTCGCGCCCGCCAGCGGCAAGCGCCGCGTCGATCACGCCGCGGTTGACCGGGTCGAGGATGATCACCGCCTTGTCCTGCATGCGCAGCGTCGATGCGGCGTCGATCCAGTAGCCGTTCCAGCCGGACGCACGCAGCTTCGGATGCATGGCGGTCGTGTAGTCGCCGCCCTGGCAGGAGATCAGCACGTCCATGGCCGACAGCGCAGCGACATCGGTGGCGTCGGCCACCACTGGCGCGGTGTTCGGCAGTGCGACCGCAGCCTGTCCGGCCTGGCTGGTCGAGAACAGGGTGGTGTCGACGTGGTCGAAGTCCCGTTCGTCCTGCATGCGGCCGACCAGCACGGAGCCAACCATGCCGCGCCAGCCGATCAGTCCGACCTTCATCCTGTTCGCCATGTTCTGCTCCTTGAGCTCGCCGTACCGGGGCGCTGCCCGGGTTCAGCCAAGCGCGGCGACGACCGCATCGCCCATCGCGCGGGTACCGATCACCGGCTCGCCCTTCTCGGCGATGTCGGACGTGCGCAGGCCCTTCTGAAGCACGGCACTGACCGCCGCCTCGATCCGGCGCGCGAAACCGTCCTGGTCGAGGCTGTAGCGCAGCAGCATGGCCGCGGACAGGATCGTTGCCAGCGGGTTCGCGACGTCCTTGCCCGCGATGTCCGGCGCTGAACCGTGGATCGGTTCGTACAGCCCCTTGCCGTTCGCGTCGAGCGACGCCGATGGCAGCATGCCGATCGAGCCGGTGAGCATCGAAGCCTCGTCGGACAGGATGTCGCCGAACATGTTGCCGGTGACGATCACGTCGAACTGGCGCGGGTTGCGCAGCAGCTGCATCGCCGCGTTGTCGACGTACATGTGCGACAGCTCGACGGTGGGGTAGTCCTTGGCCACTTCGGTGACGACGTCCCGCCACAGCTGCGAGGTCTCGAGCACGTTGGCCTTGTCGACCGAGCACAGCCGGCGGTTGCGCTTGAGGGCCGACTCGAAGCCCACCCGGGCGATGCGCCGGATCTCGGACTCGGCGTAGAGCATCGTGTCGAAGCCCTCGCGCTCGCCGGCGGCGTTGGTGCGGATGCCACGCGGCTGGCCGAAATAGATGTCGCCGGTGAGCTCGCGGATGATCAGAACGTCCATGCCGGACACGACCTCGGGCTTGAGGGTCGAGGCGGCCGCCAGTTCCGGGTAGATCACCGCCGGGCGCAGGTTGGCGAACAGCTTCAGTTCCTTGCGCAGGCCGAGGATCGCCTGCTCCGGGCGCTTCTCGCGCGGCAGCTTGTCCCATTGCCAGCCACCGACCGAGCCGAACAGGATGGCGTCGGCCGAGCGCGCGAGGTCCAGCGTAGCCTTGGGCAGCGGATCGCCCGACAGGTCGTAGGCGGTACCGCCCACCGGCGCCTCGGCCAGTTCGAGCTTCAGGCCGTGGGGTTCGAGGGCGCGCAGCACGCGCACCGCCTGGGCGATGATCTCGGCGCCGATGCCATCGCCCGGCAGGACTGCGATCTTCTTCATGGTGCCTCGCGGATGCTCAGAGGAAAAGCCAGGGCTGGGCCGCCCGGTGCTTCGTTTCGAATGCCCGGATGTCGTCTGCGTGCTGCAGCGTGAGCCCGATCTCGTCCAGACCGTTCATCAGGCAGTGCTTGCTGAACGGTTCGATGTCGAACCGGAACGGCTGGCCGGAGGGGGTGGTGACCGTCTGGTTCTCGAGGTCGATGTCCAGCCGATAGCCTTCGTTCGCGAACGTCTCCTCGAACAGGACGTCCATCGCATCCTTGGGCAGGCGGATCGGGAGCAGGCCGTTCTTCAGGCTGTTGCTGTAGAAGATGTCACCGAACGAGGCAGCGATGACGACCTTGAAGCCGTAGTCCTGCAGCGCCCAGGGCGCGTGTTCACGCGACGAGCCACAACCGAAGTTCTCGCGCGCGAGGAGCACCTGCGCACCCTGGAAGCGGGTCTTGTTGAGGATGAAGTCTTCGTTCAGCGGCCGGTTGCTGTTGTCCATGCCCGGCTCGCCGGTATCGAGGTAGCGCCAGGAATCGAACAGGTTGGGTCCGAAGCCGGTGCGCTTGATCGATTTCAGGAACTGCTTGGGGATCACCGCATCGGTATCGACGTTGGCCCGGTCAAGCGGGGCCGAGAGGCCGTTCAGGCGGACGAACTTTTCCATGGATCAGGCTCCGAGCGTGCGCACGTCGACGAAATGGCCGGCGACCGCGGCCGCGGCGGCCATCGCCGGGCTGACCAGGTGGGTACGCCCGCCCGCGCCCTGGCGGCCTTCGAAGTTGCGGTTGGAAGTGGACGCGCAGCGCTCGCCCGGTTCAAGCCGGTCGTCGTTCATGCCCAGGCACATCGAGCAGCCCGGCTCTCGCCACTCGAAGCCGGCGGCAGTGAACACCTCATGCAGGCCTTCCTGCTCGGCCTGCTCCTTCACCAGCCCGGACCCGGGGACGACCATCGCCAGTTTCACGTTCGGCGCGACCTTGCGACCCTTCGCGACCGCGGCAGCGGCGCGCAGGTCCTCGATGCGCGAATTGGTGCAGGAACCGATGAACACCTTGTCGATCGCGATGTCCTGGATACGCGTGTTCGGCTTCAGGCCCATGTACTTCAGCGCGCGCTCCATGCCCTCGCGGCGCACCGGATCGGTGGCGTCGGCCGGGTCGGGCACCCTGCCGCCCACCGGCACCACCATCTGCGGGCTGGTGCCCCAGGTCACCTGCGGTTCGATCGACGGGCCGTCGATCTCGACCACGGTGTCGAAGGCCGCACCCTCGTCGCTGACCAGCGTGCGCCAGCAGGCGACCGCAGCCTCCCACTGGTCGGCCTTCGGCGCGAACGGACGGCCCTTCACGTATTCGATGGTCCTGTCGTCGACCGCGACCATGCCGGCACGCGCGCCGGCCTCGATCGCCATGTTGCACAGGGTCATGCGGCCCTCGATCGACAGGCCGCGGATCGCCGACCCGGCGAACTCGATCGCGTGCCCGGTGCCGCCTGCGGTGCCGATCTTGCCGATCAGTGCCAGCACGATGTCCTTGGCGGTGACGCCGGCGCCGAGAGCACCCTCGACCCGCACGAGCATCGACTTCGCCTTCTTCTGCACCAGGGTCTGGGTCGCCAGCACGTGCTCGACCTCGGAGGTGCCGATGCCGAAGGCCAGCGCCGCCAGCGCGCCGTGGGTGCTGGTGTGCGAATCGCCGCAGACCAGCGTGGTGCCGGGCAGCGTGAAGCCCTGCTCCGGTCCGATCACGTGCACGATCCCCTGCTGCTTCGACAGGAACGGGAAGTAGGCGCGGGCGCCGTACTCGCGGATGTTCGCGTCGAGCGTGTCGACCTGCAGCTTGGACACCGGGTCCTTGATGCCGCCCGCCCAGTCGCGCGTGGGTGTGTTGTGGTCGGCCGTGGACATGATCGAGTTCACGTTCCACGGATTGCGCCCGGCCAGCTTCAGCCCCTCGAACGCCTGCGGACTGGTGACTTCGTGGACCAGGTGGCGGTCGATGTAGAGCAGCACGGTACCGTCGTCCTGGCGATGGACGACATGGCTGTCGAACAACTTGTCGTAGAGCGTGAGGGCCATGGTCTTGGGCGCGCCGTTGATGAACCGACGATTATGTCATGGACCCCGCCGGTCCGGCGCCACGCGCCGCCGCGCCCACCCGGGCGCCCGCGCCTACAGGCCGACCGAAGCCGCCACCAGCCGCGCGAGTTCCTCGCGCAACGACCGCCGCACCTGGGCAAGGCCCGGGTCGCCGATCAGGTTCTTCAGTTCGTACGGATCGCTGTCGAGGTCGTACAGTTCGTCCAGTTCGCCGTCATCGCCGCGGTTGACCCAGTGGATCAGCTTGTACCGGTCGGTGCGCACTGCCTTGTACGACATGCCGATCAGCCACGGCATCGCATTCTCGCTGAAGTATTCGCACAGGATCGAACTGCGCCAGCCTGGCGTGGAGCCGGGGGTGCCGCCCGGGGTGCCGACTTCCGGCCGCTCGTCCATCAGCGGCAGCAGCGAGCGGCCCTGAACCTGCGGTCCGGGCGTGCCGCCGGCCAGCTCGATGCAGGTCGGTGCGATGTCCAGGGCCAGCACCAGGTCGTCTATGCGAGTGCCCGCCTTCACGCGACGCGGGTAACGGAAGGTGAACGGCGAGCGGATGCCCTCCTCGTAGGCGAACCGGCGCTCCAGCCCCAGCCCGTGCTCGCCGAAGAAGTATCCGTTGTCGCCAAGGAACAGGATGAACGTGTCGTCGAGCTGCCCCGTCTTCTCCAGCGCGTCGAACAACTGCCCCACGCCCTCGTCGACCGAAGCCATCATCCGCGCGCGCAGGCGCATCTCCTCCTGGTCGCCGGTCTTCACCGATTCGAGCAGCGCCTGCGAGGTCTCGGTCGACTTGATCTCGAACGCCTCGCGCCACACCGGCTTGTCCTTGACCACCTCGGACATCGGCAGCACGTTCGGACGCGGCGGGAACACCGCGCCCTCGTAGAGGTGCTCGTGGCGCGGCGCGGGCTTGTAGCCGTTGCCCGGGTCGAGCGTGAGCTTGCCGTCGGCCGCCTGCACCGCGTCCGGATGCACGGCCTTGTGCGCGAAGAACAGCGAGAACGGCCGGTCGCGCCTGCGCGAGACGAACTCCACCGCCCGCTCGTTGAGCAGGTCTGTGATGTAGCCGTCGTGCGTCGTGTAGACCCCGTCTTCGTTGAGCCGCGGGTTGAACAGGTTGCCGTGGCCGTCGAAGCTCACCCAGTAGTCGTAGCCCGGCCGCGGCCCGCCTTCGTTGCCCATGTGCCACTTGCCCACGTGGGCGGTCTCGTAGCCGAGCTTCTGCAGCGCCAGGTGGTAGTTGGGCAGCCGGTGGCTGTGCGCGTCGCGCGCCACGTTGTCGATGATCCCGTGGCGGCTGGCGTACTGCCCGGTGACGATCGAGGCGCGGTTCGGCGAGCACAGCGGCGTGGTGTGGAAGGCCCGAGTGCACAACGCGCCCTCGGCCGCGATGCGGTCGATGTTCGGCGTCTTCATGTACGGATGGCCGCCGGCGCCGAACTCGTCGAAGCGCAGGTCGTCGATCAGGATCACCAGCAGGTTCGGGCGCTTCATTTTTTCCCCTTCGATTGCCGCTTCAGCGCGGCTTGTAGATGGCCAGTGCCTCGGGCAGCATGGCGTCGATGTCACGGATGCGGCTGGCATTGGACGGGTGGGTCGACATCCACTCCGGCGTGGCGCGGCCCATCTTCGCCGAGGCCTCTGCCATGCGTACCCAGAGGTCGCGCGCCGCGCGCGGGTCGTAGCCGGCGCGCGCCATGTAGGTGAGACCGAGGCGATCGGCCTCGGTCTCCTGGAGCCGTGAGAACGGCAGGATCACGCCCAGGGTCGCACCTGCGCCGAGCGCCCCGAGGACCGCCTGCGTGGTGCCCGGATCGCGGCCGCTCGCTCCTGCCGCGATCGCCCCGACCGCGAGCCCGGCCTGCACCAGCAGCCCCTGGCTCATCCGCTCGGCACCATGCCGTGCGGTCGCATGGGCGACCTCGTGGCCGATCACCGCCGCCAGGCCCGCCTCGTCCCGGGTGATCGCCAGGATCCCGGTATAGACCGCGACCTTGCCGCCCGGCAGGCAGAACGCGTTGATCATCTTGTCGTTGTCGATCAGCCGGAATTCCCACTGGAAGTCGGTGCGCCCGGTCGCCGCGGCGATGCGGGCACCGACGCGCTGGACCAGGGCGATCTTCTGCGGGTCGGTCGACAGCTTCTCCTTCTTCAGGATGTCCTGGTAGGCCTGCAGCCCGAGCTTCGCCTCATCGCCCGGCGAGAGCA
>CANHBC010000171.1 GCA_947458835.1 Betaproteobacteria bacterium
GTGCGCGGCCCCGAGATCTACATGGGCCTGGACCAGCGCGAACTGGACGATGCCTACGACCAGCGTGTCTGGGCACCGAACCGCGACACCGTCACCCGGCGCATGGACCATGTCTGCAACGAGGCCCGGCGGCGCCTGGGCGAGCCGCAGCGCCACGCCTATGGCGACAAGCCGGTCGAGGCGCTCGACCTGTTCCGTACCGATCGCCCGAACGCCCCGATCAACCTGTACATCCACGGCGGGGCCTGGCGCAGCAACACCGCCCGCGACCACGCCTACCCGGCCGAGACTGTGATGCGCGCAGGGGCCCACTTCATCGCGATCGACTTCGACAACGTGAACGGCACCGACGGCAGCCTGTTCCCGATGGTCGACCAGGTGCGGCGGGCGATCGCGTGGACCTACCGCAACGCGAAATCCTTCGGCGGCGATCCGCAGCGGCTGTACGTGTCCGGCCGCTCGTCCGGGTCACACCTGGGCGCCTGCGCGGCGATCACCGACTGGAAGGCCTTCGGGCTGCCGGCGGACACGGTCAAGGGCTATGTTCTGCAGAGTGGAATGTACGACCTGCGCGGACCGCGCCTTTCGCGGCGCAGCAGCTACGTGAAGTTCACCGACGAGATGGAGCACGCGCTGTCGCCGCAGCGCCACCTCGACCGCATCGGCGCGCCGCTGGTGGTGCTGTGGGGCTCGGACGATTCGCCCGAGTTCCAGCGCCAGGGGCGCGACTTCACTGCCGCGCTGCAGAAGGCCGGGCGGCCGGTGCAGGGCATCGCGTGCGACGGCTACAACCACTACGAGATGGCCGAGAGCTTCGCCAACCCGTACGGGCCGGTCGGGCGTGCTGCGCTGGAGCAGATGAAGCTCGCGCGGACCTGAACCGGCAGGGCGGAACCTGCCGCCGGTCCGGGCCGGTCGGGCCGGACCGGCTACGCCTCCAGCCGGAACACCGTCGTCGTCTCGAGGTCCTCGCCGAACCAGGCCATGATGCGGGCGTCGCGCTTGCCCAGGTACTCGGTGCGTCCGTCGACCTGGGTCATCGGCACGTCATGGCCAGGTACCAGCACGCTGCCCGGCTTGCGCTGCCACAGCCGCCAGATCGATTCGATCGACGCCGAGGACTGCGCCGCGTTGAACGTCATGTCGGTACCGCGCGAGAGCATCTCGGCGCGGTTCTTGGCTGCGTCCCCGGTGAACACGATGTCGCGCTCGCGGCCATGCAGCACGTAGACGAGGCAGCCCGGCGTATGACCCGGCGCGAGGTGGGCGCTCATCCCCGGGAACACGGTGTCGCCATCGGCGGCGGTGGCCAGCGTGGGCCAGCGCTTGAGTTCGCGTACGTACAGTTCCGGCACCGGCGACTCGCCCCACGGCTGTTCCACCGCCCAGCCCAGTTCGTCGGCGCCGATCACGATGCGGGCGTTCGGGAACAGGGTGAAGTTGACCGAGTGGTCGTAGTGCGAGTGCGTGAGGATCACGTCGGTCACGTCGGCGGGCTTCACCCCGTGCTCGGCCAGGCGCTCGCGCAGCAGCCGGCGCATGCCGAAGGAGCCGGTGTCCACCAGCGCGATGCGGCCTTCGCCGCGGATCAGCACCACCGAACTCCAGCCCATGCCGCCGTGGCACACCGCCTTGCCGGGAAAGCCCTGCACGACGATCTCGATGTCGTAGTTGTCGAGTTTCATCAACGTCCCATGCTCGTGTTCCGATGTCCGGTCCGGCCTGGGCCGGCCGGGCTCACTGCGCGCCCGGCTTGCAATCGCCGACGCGGCGCCCGTTCAGTTCGTTGCGCACCTGCACCACCTTGCCGTCGGAGCCGGTGACCACCATGGAGGACTGCAAGGCATAGGTGTCGCCGGAAAAGGTGACCGTGCCCTCGCCGGTGATCTTCGTGCGGCCGCTGCATTCGAGTTTCCAGGAGGTGGTGGCGCCCTGGGTACGCTGGTCGAGCACCTTGCACTTGTCCGAGCCGGGCGGCTGGCTCGCGCGCGCCTGCAACTCCTGGATCTCCGCGGCAGTGATGCACTTCTTCAGCGTGATCGGCGGCACCGGCCTGGTGCCGGGCACTTCCGCCCGTGCGGTCATCTCCCACAGCCCCTCGCGGAAGTTGCCCACGACCGAGGGGGCCGCCGCGCCGGCGGACGCGCTCGCGGTCGCAACCAGCGCCGCCGCCGCCCATCGTGCATGCCGTGCCACCCGCCTGCGCCCACCGCCCATCGCCTGATCCCCGTCCCGCATGTTCCCGTCGATCCTACCCTGCATCCGGCCCGCCGATCAGCGCCGCCGCACTGCGTCCGTGGATCCACTCGCGCTCCTCGTCGGTCAGGCCGGGCACCTGCTCGAGGCTCGCCAGCGGATCGAAGTCGGCCATGTCGAACGGGCAGTCGGTGCCGATCACCACCCGGTCGGCGCCCATGGTGTCGACCAGGTGGCGCACCGACTGCGGCAGGTGCGCGAGCGAGTCGTACCAGAAGCGGCGGCGGTACTCGGTCGGGTGCTTCGAGATGTGCCGCTTCGCCTCGGGGCGCACCTCGAAGCCGTGGTCGAACCGGCCGATCTGGTAGGGGACGAAGCCGCCGGCATGCGGCAGCACGATACGCAGGCCGGGACAGTCGTCGAGCGCACCGCTGAAGATCAGGTGCGCGACCATGATCGTGGTGTCCAACGGGTAGCCGATGAAGTTGCGCAGGTAGTAGTCGTCCATGCCCCCGTGGGCCACGCACTGGTACGGGTGCGTGAACAGCGACATGCCAAGCTGTTCGATCGTGCGCAGCACCGGGCGGAAGCGCTCGGCAGCGAGCAGTTCACCCTCGATCGAGGTACCGGTCTCGACCATGCGGAAGCCGTGCTCCCGCTTCGTGCGCTCGAGCTCCGCGATCGCCGCGTCCGGATCCTGCATCGGCAGCGTGGCCATGCCCTGCAGACGGGTCGGATGCCGGGCGGCCATCGCGGCGATGCCGTCGTTCACCAGCCGCGCCGCGGCCAGGCCCGCCTCCGGCGGCAGCCAGTAGCAGTAGGCCGGCGGCCCGACCGACAGGACGGAGATGTCCAGCCCGAGGCGATCCATCTTCTCGACCTTGGCATCGGCATCGAAGAACGCCGGGTCGAGCGGCACTGCATGGCTGCCGCGAACGATGAACCGCCGTCCACCACGCTGCTCGACGTTGGACTGGAACCGCGCCGGCTCGGCGGCGATCGCGTCGAGGAAGTTCTGCGGGATCACATGGGAATGCAGGTCGATGCGCTGGACCATCGGGCAGCTCCGTTCGGGCGTGGCGATGCAACGGCTCAGCCGGCCTCGCCGAGCAGGGTGTATGCCGTGCGGCAGCAGATCTGCTCCCGCTCCTGCGGCGTCAGCCGGGGCACTGCGTCGAGGTTGGCGATCGGCGTCTCGTCGCCCATGTCGTACGGCGAGTCGGTGCCGAGCACGCAATGGTCGGCCCCGACGCTGTCGATCAGGTGGCGCGTGGACTGCGGGTTGTGGGTCAGACAGTCGAAGTAGAACTTCCTGAAGTGGTCGACCGGCGAGGTCGTCGACAGCGCCCGCGCCTCCGGGCGCACCGAATGGCCGTGGCGGAAGCGGCCGATCTGGTAGGGCACGTAGCCGCCGCCGTGCGCGAGCAGGAATCGCAGGTTGGGCATCTCGTCGAGCGCGCCGCTGAACATCATGTTCGCGGTGAAGATGGTGGTCTCGAGCGGGTTGCCGATCATGTTGATCAGGTAGTACTTGTCGAGGCCCATGTCGGTGCACCACCAGTTCGGGTGCACGAACACGAACACGCCCAACTGCTCGGCGGTCTTGAGCAGCGGCCGGAACTTCGGGTCGGCCAGCTGCTGGTTGTTCACCATGGCCTGCATCTCGACCGCCTTGAACTTGTACTCGCGCACCGCACGCTCGAGTTCGGCGATCGACGCATCGACGTCCTGCAACGGCAGGCTGGCCATGCCGCGCAGGCGGTCAGGCCGCTTCGCCACCATCGCGGCGATGCCGTCGTTGTGCAGCTTCGCGATCTTCAGGCCGATCTCCGGCTTGGTCCAGTAGTAGAACGTCGGCGGCGCCGCAGAGATCATCGAGATGTCGATGCCCTTGCGTTCCATCGCCTCGACCTTGGCATCGGCGTCGTAGTACTCCGCCACCAGCGGGAAGCTGTTCTCCTTGCGCACCACGCGGCGCTTGTCGCCCTCCCCCTCGATGCGGGTCTCGAAGGTCGCCTGATCGGCGAGTACGGCATCGATGACCCCCTGCGGGATCACGTGGTTGTGCAGGTCGATTCGTTTCATCGCGGCTCCCTGGGGTCGGTGCAGGCTACCGCCCGGGGTGTCGGGCGGCGGCGGCGGCGGGACCGAAGTATAGGCACCAGCTGTCGCCCAGTCACTAGCGCGCGGCGATGGCATCCACGACCAGCGGCGCGGACGCCGTGCGCCGCGGTTTATACTCGCGCCGGTCATTCCGACAACATCGAAGCATCGAGAGCCCGAGGAATACACGAATGAGCGTCAACCAGAACGTGCTGGTCGTCGGCGGCGGGATCATGGGCGGGGGCATCGCGACGTCGTTCGCCTCGGCCGGCTGGACCGTCCACGTGATGAGTCCTTCGCAGAAGACCCGCGACGCATTGCCGGCCACCCTGCGTACCGGGCTGGCCAAGCTGCAGGCCGACGAATCGATCGCCGACACGGTGGGTATCCACGCGTCACTCGACACCGTGCCCTGGGACTCGCTCGCGCTGGTGGTCGAGTCGGTGAGCGAAGACCTCCCGCTCAAGCAGCGCCTGTTCCCGGACCTCGCTGCGCGCGCGCCGAAGCAGGCCATCCTAGCGACCAACACCTCGAGCTTCCCGATCGGCGAGATCGCGAAGTCGGTGCCCGAGGCCGACCGTGCACGCGTCGCCGGGCTGCATTACTTCATGCCGGCGCACCTGGTGCCGCTGGTCGAGATCGTCCGCTCCGAGTACACCGCCGACTGGGTCGTCGACCGGCTGGAGGGCTGGATGCGCGACGCGCGCAAGGCGCCGATCCGCGTCAACAAGGACATCTGCGGCTTCATCGGCAATCGGCTGCAGGCTGCGCTGATCCGCGAGGCGCTCTACCTGGTCGAGTCGGGCGTGACCACCGCGCAGGGCATCGACGACGCCGTGCGCTTCGGTTTCGGCTTCCGCTTCCTGGCCTGCGGGCCGATGAAGCAGAAGGAGTTCTCCGGCTGGGACACCAACCTCGCCGCCGGCAACGTGATCTACCCGACCCTGTGCAACAGCGCGAAGCATGGCGAGATGCTGCACGGCATGGTCGCCGCGGGGCACACCGGCATGAAGACGAAGCACGGCTTCTGGGAATACGACGACGCCAAGATCGCCGAAGAGAAGGCCGCCTACGAAAAGAAGCTCCGGCAGGCGTTCGAACTGCTGCAGTCGGAACTCGGCGGCTGAGCCGCCGGGACCGGGCAGCGGGCACCGGGCGCCGCGAAGGCCGCGCCCGGATGCCCCTGGGGCGTCACTTCGCCGCGATGACCATGATCTCGATCAGGGTCGTCGGGTTGCCCAGGCGGACCTCGACGGTCGCGCGCGAGGGCAGGTTCTGCGGGTCGACCCAGGCGAGCCAGGCCTCGTCCATGCCCGGCTTGTTGCGCATGTCGGAGATGTAGCAGGTCGCAGACAGGATCTTCGACTTGTTCGAGCCGCAAAGCGCCAGCGCCCGGTCGATTTCGGCCAGCACCTGTTCGGTCTGGCCCTTGGTGTCGAGGGTCTCGTCGGAGGCGACCATGCCGGCGAGGTAGCAGACGCCGTTGTGCTCGACGGCATCGCTCAGTTTCGGGCCGGAGGGATGGCGGACGATATTGCTCATGGGTGACTCCCTGAGTGGACGAAAGCGCGGAGCTTAGCGAGTGCACCCGGCCGGCGCAAATCAGCGATAGCGAAGTACCTCGGTCAGCCCGACCGGCGCGGCAGCGTTGCCCCAGGACGTACGCAGGTACGTCACCACCGCCGCCACCTGCTCGTCGGTGAGCTGGTGCGAGAACGGCGGCATCCCGTGCGGGCGCGGGTTGCCAGGCGTCGACGGCAGGAAGCCGCCATGGAGCACCACCCGCACCACGTTGGCCGGGTTCGCCATCAGCACCGCACGGTTGCCGGCCAGCGGCGGAAACGCATCCGCAGTGCCGCGCCCGTCATCGCCATGGCAGCCGGCGCAATGCTCCGCGTACAGGCCGGCGCCGAGGCGGGTCACGCGCGGCTCGACATCTGGCGGCACAGGCGTCGGCGGCGCTGTCGGCGTCGGCGATGCGGCGGCCGCGAGCGTGCGCAGGAAGACTGCCATCGCGGACAGGTCCTCGGCGGACAGGTGCGCCGTGCTGCGGTGGACCACCTCGGCCATGGGCCCGAGCACCGATGCCTGGTCGTTCACTCCGTCGCGCAGCAGGCGCACGACATCCTGCACGCTCCAGTGGCCGACGCCGCCCTCGGAGGCCGAGCGCAGCGAGGGCGCGTACCAGCGCTGCAGCGGCAGCAGCCCGCCCGACCACTCCTGCGTCGCATCGATGGCCCCCCACGCATTGCGCGGCGCATGACAGGCGCTGCAATGCGCGAGGCCGCGCACAAGGTAGGCGCCGCGATTCCAGGGGGCGTCCTGCGCCGGGTCGTCGCGCCAGGGCTCAGGCCGGAAGTACAGTGCACGCCAGACCGCGAGTGCCACCTGCGAGTCGTAGGGGAAGCGCAGCGCATGCGGACGGTTCTGCTGGACCACCGGCGGAACCGTGCGCAGGAACGCGAACAGTGCATCGGAATCCTCGCGCGTCACACGGGTGTAGTGGGTGTACGGAAAGGCCGGGTATAGCAGCCGTCCATCCTTCGAGCGTCCGTTGTGCATCGCGCGCCAGAAATGCGATGCGTTCCAGTCGCCGATGCCGGTGGCGGGGTCGGGGGTGAGGTTGCCGGCATGCACGGTGCCGAACGGCGTCTCGATGCCGCGTCCTCCCGCCCACTCGGCTCCCCCGCGGGCCGTGTGACAGGCGCTGCAGTTCCCGGCTCGGGCGAGGTAGGCGCCACGGGCGATCTGCGCCGCCTGGGCCTGGCGGTCGAGCGGCGGCGGCGGGCCGGGATCGACCGCGTCCTCGCCACGCAGATTCAGGGCCAC
>CANHBC010000172.1 GCA_947458835.1 Betaproteobacteria bacterium
CTCTTCAACGCCGACGGCAGCTTCAAAGGCCCCCTTGAGTCCGAACCGACTTCGCGTGCGGGTGGCAAGGCTAAGGTGGGTCGCCGACCCGACCGGTGCCGGTGCCGGTGCTGGTGCCGGTGCCGGTGCCGCCGCAGGCGCTGCGGCCGGTGCCACCGGCTGCGACAGGTCTGCCGGCGTGGTCGGCCGTGCCACCGGAGCGTCGGCCTTCGCCGACGCGGCGGCCTTCGCCGGTTCGGCAGGTCCGCGCGGCGCGTAGGGACCGCTGTTGGGCGAGGGGATCTGCACCGCGATGTCGTCGCCGATCGGCCGCGGCTCGCTGTCGAGCACCATCGGCAGCGTGACCACGACGAGCGTGGTGATCGCGATCGCTCCGATCAGCCGGCGCCGTGCGCGCTTGCGTAGCCTGATCTCTTCTTCCGACGTGCTGCGTGCCATGACTGCCTGCCCTGGCCGAGGTTGGGATACCGCTGACGGCACCACCCGCGTATCACCCGCGGGATGCGCCGATCGACCCGAGCACCTCGGCTACCGTGTAGAACGACCCGAACACCACGATCCTATCACTTTCGCCTGCACGCTCCCTGGCGCTGCGCCAGGCTTCCTCGACGCTGGCGCACTCGGTGGTCGGATCGAGCGCGGCCGCGCGCACCAGCGCGCTGCGCAAGGTCGGCAGGTCCGCGGCCCGGGCAGCGTCCACCGGCGCGATGAACCATTCGTCGATGCGGCCCTTGACCGCGCGCACCACGCCCTCGATGTCCTTGTCGGCGAGCATCGAGAACACGGCAAGCGTGCGTCCCCCGCCCTGCAGGCGGGCCAGGCTGGCCTCCAGCACGGCCGCCGCGTGCGGATTGTGGGCGACGTCCAGCACCACCGTCGGCCGGCCGGGCAGCACCTGGAACCGTCCGGCCACCTCGGCAGTGAGCAGGCCGGTGCGAATCGCCTCGGCACTCACCGGCAGGCGGGTGGCCAGTTCATCCAGCACGGTGATCGCGGCCGATGCATTGCCGAGCTGGTAGGCGCCACGCAATGCCGGGAACGGCAGACCGTAGCGCGCCCGGGCCACGACCGGCGCGGCCCCTTCGATGCCCGGCACGAGGCGACGATAGCGCCACTGGCTGCCGTCCTGGTCGGTGTAGTCCCAGTCGATGCCGGCCAGCAGCAGCCGCGCGCCGATCGCCCGCGCATGGTCGACCAGCGTCGAGGGTGCATCGGCGTCAGCGCAGATCGCGGCGCGTCCGGGACGGTAGATGCCTGCCTTCTCGAAGCCGATCTTCTCGCGCGTGTCGCCGAGGTACTCCATGTGGTCGAGCCCGACGCTGGTGACCACCGAGACGTCGGCGTCGAGCAGGTTCACCGCGTCGAGCCGCCCGCCCAGCCCGACCTCCAGCACCGCGACCTCGATGCGTGCGTCGACCATCAGCTGGAACGCCGCCAGCGTACCGAACTCGAAGTAGGTGAGCGCGGTCGTGCCGCGCGCGGCCTCCACCGCCTCGAACGCGCGGCAGAGGTCTGCATCCGGGGCATCCTGGCGAGCGATGCGCACCCGTTCGTTGTAGCGCAGCAGGTGCGGCGAGGTGTAGCAGCCGACGCGGTAGCCGGCGCGGTCGAGGATCGCCTCGAGCATCGCGCAGGTGGAGCCCTTGCCGTTGGTGCCCCCGACGATGATCGCGGGCACGCCGAGCGAACCCGGGTCCGCGCCCGGCCGCATCCGGCGCCAGACCTCGCCCGCCCGGTCCAGCGTCAGGTCGATCGTCGCCGGATGGCGGGTCGAGATGTACTCGAGCCAGCCGTCGAGCGTGCGCGGACCGCTCACTTCGACGGCGCCGCCTGGAGACGGGGCGGCTTCTGCCGCGACAGCAGTGCGAGCAGCGAAGCGAGTCGGTCGCGCATCTCGCGCCGGTCGACGATCATGTCGATCGCGCCGTGCTCGAGCAGGAACTCGGCCCGCTGGAATCCGTCGGGCAGCGTCTCGCGCACCGTCTGCTGGATCACCCGGGGACCGGCGAAGCCAACCAGCGCGCCCGGCTCGGCAATCACCAGGTCACCGATCATCGCGAAGCTTGCAGAGACGCCGCCCATGGTCGGGTCCGTCAGCACAGACACGAACGGCAGCCGCTCGCTGGCCAGAAGCGTCAGCGCGGCGCAGCACTTCGACATCTGCACCAGCGACAGGACCCCTTCCTGCATGCGCGCCCCCCCGGAGGCGGCGATGCATATGAACGGCATGCGCTGCTCGATCGCGGCGCGCACGCCACGAGCGAAGCGTTCGCCGACCACCGACCCCATCGAGCCGCCAAGGAAGCGGAACTCGAAGGCGGCGACCACTACCGCCGTGCCATGGATGCTTCCCTGCATCACGACCAGCGCGTCGTCCTCGCCGGTGTCGCGGGTGGCGGCGGCCAGCCGGTCGGTGTACTTCTTCGTGTCCTTGAACTTGAGGCTGTCGACCGGCCGCACTTCCGCACCGATCTCGTAGCGGCCTTCCGGGTCGAGCAGCATGTCGATGCGCTCGCGCGCGCCGATGCGGTTGTGGAACCCGCACCCGGGGCAGACCTGGAGATTGTTGTCGAGGTCGGTGCGATAGAGGACCGTCTCGCAGCCCTCGCACTTGACCCACAGGCCTTCGGGCACCGACTTGCGTGCGGCGCCCTCGTCGCGCTTGATCTTGGGCGGCAGGTGCTTCTGGAGCCAGCTCATCCGGCGTGCACCCTTCCGGACCCGAGGCCGGGCACCGGCTCAGGCCTTCCGAACGACTGCATCGATCGCCTGCCGGATGCCGCGCAGGAAGACGCCTACATTGGCCGCCTCGCTGCCGGGTGCCGAGCCCTCGATCTCCTCGACGATGCGGCTGCCGATGACCACCGCGTCGGCCACCTTCGCGATGCCGGCGGCGCTCTGCGCGTCGCGGATGCCGAAGCCGACGCCGATCGGCACGTTCAGGTGGCGTCGCAGCACCTCCATGCGCGCCGATACGTCGCCCACCTGCAGGTGCCGCGCGCCGGTCACGCCAGTCAGCGAGACGTAGTAGACATAGCCGCGCGCGAGCCGTGCGATCTCGGCGATCCGCGCATCGGTAGTGGTTGGCGACAGCAGGTAGATCGGATCGAGGCCGGCGGCGGCGAGCCGGTCCACGAAGCCGCGCGACTCCTCGGGCGGCAGGTCGACCAGCAGCACCCCGTCCACGCCCGCCTCGGCCGCGCGGGCAGCGAACGCATCGTAGCCCATCGCCTCGACCGGGTTCACATAGCCCATCAGCACGACCGGGGTATCCGCGTCCAGGCTGCGGAAGCGGGCCACCACCTCGAGGATGCGGCGCAGCGTCGTGCCGCGCGCCAGCGCCCGCTCGGTCGCGCGCTGGATGGTGGGGCCGTCTGCCTGAGGGTCGGAGAACGGCACGCCGAGCTCGATCACGTCGGCGCCGGCCGCCGCAAGTTCGTGCATCAGCGCAAGCGTCACCTCGAGCGAGGGATCACCGGCAGTGATGAAGGGGATCAGCGCCGCGCGCCCCTCGGCCTTGAGCTTTTCGAAACGTCCCTGGATGCGCGACATCAGAGCGAGATCCCTGCAAGGCCGGCGACGGTGTTGATGTCCTTGTCGCCACGGCCGGAGAGGTTGACGAGCAGGGCCTGGTCGCTGCGCATCGTAGGCGCCATCTTGGCCGCGTGCGCGAGCGCATGGGCCGACTCCAGCGCCGGGATGATGCCCTCCAGGCGGCAGAGCAGGTGGAAGGCTTCCAGCGCCTCGTCGTCGTCGATAGCGACGTACTCGGCGCGCCCAGCGTCCTTCAGCCACGAATGCTCCGGGCCAACGCCCGGGTAGTCGAGACCGGCCGATACCGAATGGGTATCCATGATCTGGCCGTCATCGTCCTGCATCAGGTAGGTCCGGGTACCGTGCAGCACGCCCGGCCGACCGGCCGACAACGGCGCAGCATGCTTCCCGGAAGCCACGCCGGAGCCACCGGCCTCCACGCCGATCAGGCGCACGCCGTCGACGTTGATGTACGGATGGAAGATGCCCATCGCGTTCGACCCGCCACCGACGCAGGCGATGCAGGCATCGGGATGGCGGCCGATCAGTTCGGGCATCTGCCACAGACACTCGTGGCCGACCACCGCGTTGAAGTCGCGCACCATCATCGGGTACGGATGCGGGCCGGCGACGCTGCCGATGATGTAGAAAGTGTCCGAGACGTTGGTGACCCAGTCGCGCATCGCCTCGTTCAGCGCGTCCTTCAGGGTCTTCGAACCGCTCTCGACCGGCACCACCTCCGCGCCGAGCAGCTTCATGCGGAACACGTTGGGCGACTGCCGCTTGACGTCCTCCGAGCCCATGTAGACGGTGCACTTCATGCCGAAGCGTGCCGCGACGGTGGCGGTGGCCACGCCATGCTGGCCGGCACCGGTCTCGGCGATCACGCGCGGCTTGCCGATCTTGCGCGCAAGCAGCGCCTGGCCCATCGTGTTGTTGATCTTGTGCGCGCCGGTGTGATTGAGGTCCTCGCGCTTGAGGTAGACCTGCGCGCCGCCGAAATGCTCGGACCAGCGCTTTGCGTGGTAGATCGGGCTCGGCCGGCCGACATAGTGCTTCAGTTCGCGCGCGAGTTCGGCCATGAACTCGGGATCGCTGCGGTACTTCAGGTAGCACTCGTTGAGTTCGTCGAGCGCATGCATGAGCGTCTCGGCCACGAACACGCCACCGTAGGGGCCGAAGTGGCCACGCTCGTCGGGCAGGTCATACATCTGCAAGGTGAACCTCCTCAATGAACTGCTCGATCAGGCCGGGGTCCTTGACCCCCTTGGGCCCGCTGCCACGCTCTACGCCGCTCGATACGTCGACGGCCCAGGGACGCACCCGCCGCACCGCATCACGCACGTTGGCCGGCGTGAGTCCGCCGGACAGGATCACCTCGCCGCGCAGCGGTCCGGGTATCAGCGACCAGTCGAACGACTGGCCGGTACCGCCATGCAGGCCGGGGACGAAGGCATCGACCAGGAGACCCCGCGACAGCGGCCGGGCCTGAATCGAATCATTGCGGCATTGTAGCAAATCGACCCCCGGCCTCACCCGCACCGCCTGCACGAAGGGTTTGTCGAACTGCGCGCAGAACTGCGTCGTTTCCGAACCGTGGAACTGCAGCAGATCGAGCGGGACGGCCGACAGCACGGCGCGCACTTCATCAGCGGGGGCATCGACGAACAGCCCGACCGACATCACGTACGGCGGCAGGCTTCCGGCCAGTTCCGCCGCCTGCGCCGGCGTCACGTGGCGCGGGCTGGGCCCGTAGAAGACGAGGCCGATCGCGTCGGCACCAGCATGCGCGGCTGCCAGTGCATCCTCGACCGTGCGGATGCCGCAGATCTTGACCCGGGTACGGTGCGGACGGTTCATGCCGAGGCGCCTTCGGACAGGATGCCGGCGGCCGCCTGCAGCCGCGACAGCACTACCGGCTGTCCGGCGATCGAGGCACGCGGTCCCGGCAGTCCCGGCGCCCGCCCCGATCGGAACCCGACCTCGGCGAGATACAGGCCGGCCGGCGAGAAGGTCGGGGCCGCACGGGTACGGTCGCGCGCGACCAGCAGTTCGCCGAGCCATGCCGGGGTGGCGAGGCCCCGCCCGATGCGTACCACGCTGCCGACGATGTTGCGGATCATGTGGTGGAGGAACCCGTCGGCCCGGAACTCGAAGGTAAACAGCGCGCCCTGCTGGGACACCGTGGCGCAGTGCATCCGACGTACCGGCGAGCGTGCCTGGCACTCGGCAGCGCGAAACGCGCTGAAATCATGCTCGCCCTCGAGGGCCCGGAGTGCCTCGCGCATCGGCTCCAGCGCCAGTCGTTCATGGTGCCAACCCGCGAGTCCGGCCAGCAGGGCAGGACGCACCGGGTCGCTGAGCAGCACGTAGCGATAGCAGCGCCAGGCGGTGTCGTGCCGGGCGTGGAAGTCGTCGGGCACCTCGGCCGCGCCGACCACTGCGATCGAATCGGGCAGCAGCGCATTGACACCGCGAACCCATGCCTGTTGCGGGCGGGGATTGGGCGCGTCGAAGTGCACCACCTGCATCAGCGCATGTACGCCGGTATCGGTACGGCCTGCACAGGCGGTGGCGACCGGCGCGGCAGCGATGCCAGACAGCGCCCGCTCGAGCGCGTCCTGCACCGAGCAGCCGGACGGCTGGCTCTGCCAACCGCAGAAGGGACGTCCGTCATATTCGATCTGGAGGGCGATGCGCATCCGGCGAGGATAGCGCCAATGGCGGCCGGGGTCGCGCCGTGCCTGCCCGGCCACCCTGCGGCCGCAGACCGCTGCTCAGCCCAGCCGCGCCAGCATCGCCTCGGCGTCGGCCTTCTGCTGCGCGTCGCCTTCGGCAATCACCTCGAGCAGGATCTCGCGGGCACCGTCCTTGTCGCCCATCTCTTCATAAGCCTTGGCCAGATCGTACTTGGTGTTGACGTCGTTCCAGTGCTCGTCCCTGTGCGCATCGCGGCCGTCGATGCTGGTCTCGCCGAGGTCAAGGTCGACCCGCGGCAGCGTGGTCTCCTGCCAGTTCTGCGGCAGGCCGGCGGGGTGCGTCATGTCGAACGTCACCAGGTCGCCAGGGTTGGCCATGATCATCGTGTCCTGGGCCAGCGGCGGCAGACTCGGCTGTCCGGAATCCGTGGCTGGCTCGGGCGTGTCCACGTCCGTGCGCGTGGCATCCGCATTGAAGTCGAGGATGCTGCCGGTGGGCGGGCCGGAGTCGAGCAGCACGTTGGTCGCCTCGGACCGGAACGCAGGCTCGGGCAGCCCGAGTGGCGGTTCGACGGCCGATGGTGGCAATACCGGCTCGAAGTCCAGGTCGGCTTCGGCGGCGGCAACGGTCGATGAGGGCGGCTCGAGCGGCAGGTCGGGCAGTGCCGGCACCGACGACCGTTCGGGCGCACCGAAGTCGAGGGTGAAGTCCATGTCGGTCGCGGTCGCACTCGCATTGCCTGCAGCCGGCGTGCCGATGTCGACGATCCCGCCGTCGGCACCGATGGCGGAGGGGGCCTCGCCGGGCAGCACCGGTTCGAAGTCAAAGTCGACGGAAGGATTGCCTTCCACCGAAGGGGTGTCGCCGACCGGGAGCGCCTGCGTGTTCTC
>CANHBC010000173.1 GCA_947458835.1 Betaproteobacteria bacterium
ATGAACAAGCAGAACAGGCCGACAACGCCATAGACGACGATCGCCGCCAGCCGCCAGCCCGCCTCCTGGGCGTCGGCCGACAGCAGCTGCAGCCGGGTCTGGAGCGCGGCGACCGCGCTGCCTACCAGTTCTCGCAGCGACTGCAGCAGACCCGGCGATGCATCGCGGGGCGGCGTTCCGCCTTCGCCCGTGCCCTCGGGATCGACCACCGGGGTTGCTGACGCGATCTCAGCGACGGGCGATCAGCAGCCCGATGATCATGCCGACGGCCGCCCCGACGCCCACCGCCGTCCAGGGCTTGTCATGCACGAAATCATCGGTCGCACGAGCGGCCTGCTTGGTCTTGTCCACGACCAGCGCCTCGGCATCGCGCAGCGCGAGCCGGGCCGAACGCAGGGAGTCCTCTGCCTTCGCGCGCACTTCACCGAGCTTCTCGCCGGCCTGGCCTGCGGTAGCCTTGACCAGTGCCTCGGCATCGGAAACGACGGTCTTGAGGTCGACGATGAGCTTGTCGCGGTTCACGTCATTCATGGGCATCTCCGCTTCAATGAGCGAGTCGTCATGTGGGATTGCAGGCTACCCCAAATGCGCGCGGCCGTGCAATCGAGCGGCCGGTGCCGCGGGTGTCGCGGGCGGCACCGGCTGCGCTCAGGAGATCGTCTGGTAGTACAGGTTCTGCGGATGGTTGGCCTGGGCGAAGAAGAACCATCGCTCGGCGAGCAGCCCGACGTACTGGACGACGAACGCCAGCGCCAGCACCAGCGCCGCGTCGCCGGTCGCGCCGATCCAGAGCAGGACAGCCGGCACCGGGAAGGCCAGCACGAGGAACACCCACTTGACCGAGCGCAGGAACGAACGGCTGCGGCCGGGGCTGAACTCGCGCGTGTTGAACGAACCGCCGACGGCGCCCTGCGACTTCTGCACGACCTTCGGATGCTTGACGCCGATCGCCGACTGCACGGTCGACTTCGGCCGAAGCCGCGCGTTGCGCGCAAGCATCGCCGCACGCACTACCAGCGCCACCGTGGTGAGACCGATCGCCCAGGTGGCGAGGTCCTCGGTATAGGCCGGCTCGAGCAGCGAGGCGAGCAGCGTGGCGAACGTGCAACCCGACGCGCAGCCGAGCAGGAAGTAGTTCACCAGCGTCAGCGGCGAGGCCCATTCCTGCAGGAAGCGCAGGCACGCGTAGATCATTCCGGTGCACACGAACAGCGCGATGCAGGCGACCACCGCCAGCCAGCCCAGCGGGATGGACCAGACCGATCCGGACGCGTGGGCGAAGCCGTACGCTGCCACGCTCAGCAGGAAGGCCGGCAGCGCGATCACCTCGCGCGACAGCCAGGACGTGCGCCACATCGTCGCGGCGCGCCAGGCACGCTCCGGGCGGCCCAGGTGCCAGAACGAGGCGAACAGGCCGAGCGCCGCGAACAGCACCGACATCACGCAACCGGCGAGCACGAAGGACGGCATTGGCCGTTCCGACAGGCCGAGGGTTGCCAGCAGGTCGATCGAGAACACCGCGAGGAACAGTCCCTGCGCGACGCCGATCAGCGTGGTGAGGAAGATGACCGAGAAGGCGGGATGCATGTCAGCGCCCTCCCCCGGCCGGCGCGGACAGCGGGTCAGCCGCGGCCTGCGCCTCGGCGATCAGCGCAGCGAGCGTGCCCGGCACGCGATTATCGACGCCCAGCGGCGTGTCGATCCGGTTGACCTGATCATCGGCCACCGGCACCGTGCCCTTGCGGCGCGGCAGGTAGTGGTTGGCCGGTTCGGTGCCCCACTCAGGCATCAGCGCATAGCCGCCGCGATCGCGGATCGCCCGCGAAACCTCGGAGTCGGCGTCGTGGATGTCGCCGAACAGCCGGGCGCTGGTCGGGCAGGCCACCACGCAGGCCGGCTTGCGCCGGTCCTCGGGAATGGACTGGTCGTAGATGCGATCGACGCACAGGGTGCACTTCTTCATCACCTGCTGCTTCTCGTCGATCTCGCGCGCGCCGTAGGGACAGGCCCATGCGCAGTACTTGCAGCCGATGCACTTGTCGTAGTCGACCAGTACGATGCCGTCTTCCTTGCGCTTGTACGACGCCCCGGTGGGGCAGACCGGCACGCACGGCGGATCCTCGCAATGCAGACAGGACTTCGGGAAGTGGACGGTCTCGGTGCACGGGAACTCGCCGACCTCGTAGGTCTGCACCCGGTTGAAGAAGGTGCCGGTCGGATCCTTGTCGTACGGGTTCTCGTCGGTGAGGAAGCCGGCCACGCCCGAGGTGTTCCACTCCTTGCAGCTGGTGACGCAGGCGTGGCAGCCGACGCAGACGTTCAGGTCGATGACCAATGCAAGCTGGGTCAACGCGATTCTCCCTTCTTCAGTTCACGACCCGCAGTCATCGCGGTGGCGACGCCCTTGCCCGCGAAGAACGCCTGCCAGCTGCGCCGCGCCGGCTCGGTCCCGGGGACCGTCGGCATTGCGTCGAACTGCGGGAAGGTTTCCTCGGGCTCGCCCGGCTCGGCCTTGCGGATGCGCACCTGCACGTCATACCAGCCGGCCTGCCCGGTGATCGGGTCGGAGTTGGACAACCGGGCGCCGGAAGCATCCACCGGCAGCTCCTCGGAAATCAGGTGGTTCAGCAGGAAGCCCTTCTGCGACTCGTTGGCCTGCGGACCGAGGTTCCAGGCCCCCTTGGCCTTGCCGATCGCATTCCAGGTCCATACCGTGCCCGGCTCGACCGCCTCCGTATAGCGGCACAGACAGCGCACCTTGCCGTGCATCGACTCGACCCAGATCCAGTCGTCGTCGGCGATCCCCGCCGCCTTCGCCGTGACCGGGTTGACCATCAGGTAGTTGTGGCCGTGGATCTGGCGCAGCCAGGCGTTCTGGCTGTCCCACGAGTGGTACATCGCCATCGGCCGCTGGGTGACGGCGTTGAGCGGATACCGCTCGCGGTCGCTCGCCTGCGCCTCCAGCGGCGGGTACCAGAACGGCAGCGGGTCGAAGTAGGTCTCGATACGGCTGCGCAACGCTTCGGGCGGGCGGCGCGGGCTGGGGCCCTTGCCCTGGGCGGACAAGCGGAACTTCTGCAGCACCTCGCAGTAGAGCTGGATCACCACCGGGTCCGGGTGCATGCGTAGCTTGTTCTTGACCGCCCAGTCGTTGTAGCCCTGGTTCCAGTTGCGCATGTACTGGTGCTCGGGCGGCATCGTGTAGTGGAACACGCAGTTGTTCTGCTCGTACATCTCCCACTGCCGCGGGTTGGGCTCCCCGACCAGCGCCTTGTCGCCGTTCGCACCCCGGTAGCCAGCCAGAAAGCCGACCCCGGAATCCGGCGCGGTCTGGAAGTTGATCACGAAGTCACGGTAGTCCTTGAACTTGCGCGAGCCGTCGGCGGCGGTGAACGCGGGGAACTTCAGTCGCGAGGCCAGTTCGACGATCACGTCCTGGAACGGCTTGCAGTCCCCCTTGGGCGGTACGACCGGAATGCGTACCGAGTCGCACGGGCCGTCGAACTCCGAGATCGGTCGGTCGAGCAGCGACATCGCGTCATGGCGCTCGAGGTAGGTGGTGTCGGGCAGCACGAGGTCGGCGTAGGCGCACATCTCGGACTGGAACGCATCGCAGACGATGATGAACGGGATCCGGTACTGCCCGTCCGCGTCCTTGTCGTTGAGCATCTTCCGGACTTCGGAGGTGTTCATCGACGAGTTCCAGGCCATGTTGGCCATGAACATCAGCAGCGTGTCGATGCGATACGGATCGCCGCGCCAGGCATTGGTGATCACGTTGTGCATCATCCCGTGCACCGCCAGCGGGTGCTCCCAGGAGAACGCCTTGTCGATGCGCACCGGCTGGCCTTCGGCATCGACGAACAGGTCGTCCGGACCGGCCGGGAAGCCGAGGGGCGCGCCACCGAGCGGCGTGTCGGGCTTCACCATGTCGGGCGTGTTCGGCACCCGCGCGATGACCGGCGGCGTGCCCCGCGGGTACGGCGCCTTGTGCCGGAAGCCGCCCGGGCGGTCGATCGTGCCGAGCAGCGTCATCAGGATCGACAGCGCGCGGATGGTCTGGAAGCCGTTGGAGTGCGCCGCCAGCCCGCGCATGGCGTGAAAGGCGACCGGATTGCCGGTGACACGGTCGTGGCTGCGGCCCCAGGAGTCCGTCCAGGCGATCGGCAGTTCGATCCTGTGGTCGCGCGCCATCACGCCGAGCTCGACTGCGAGCCGACGGATGGTATCGGCCGGGATGCCGGTCACGCCGGCCGCCCATTCCGGCGTGTTCTCGACCAGCCGCTCGGCCAGCAGCTGGAACGCCGGCTTGACCGGCGTGCCGTCATGCAGGCGGAAGCTGCCGAACAACTGCGGGTCGCTGTCGTCGGTGTGGTTGACCACCGGACGGCCGGTGTGCCGGTCCCACCAGAGCTGGTTGTGCTGGCGGAACGGGTTCATGTGCGCGAGCCCCTCGCCACCCACGGTCATGCCGTGGCTGTCGCTGGCCGGATCGATGTTCACCAGGTAGCCAGCGTTCGAGTAGCGGGCGACGAAGTCACGGTCGTACAGCCCCAGGCGGATCAGCTCGTGGCACAGCGCGAGCATCAGCGCACCGTCGGTGCCGGGCCGGATCGGGATCCATTCGTCGGCGATCGCCGAATAGCCGGTACGCACCGGGTTGACCGAAATGAACTTGCCGCCGTCGCGCTTGAACTTCGAGATCGCGATCTTCAGCGGGTTGGAGTGATGGTCCTCGGCCGTGCCGATCATCACGAACAGCTTCGCGCGATCGAGGTCGGGTCCGCCGAACTCCCAGAATGAACCGCCGATCGTGTAGATCATTCCGGCGGCCATGTTCACCGAACAGAAGCCGCCGTGCGCGGCGTAGTTGGGCGTACCGAACTGGCGCGCGAACAGGCCGGTCAGCGCCTGCATCTGGTCGCGCCCGGTGAACAACGCGAACTGCTTGGGGTCGGTCGAGCGGATCCGGGCCAGCCGCTCGGTCATGAGTTCGAACGCGCGCTCCCAGGAGATCACCTCGAACTCGGCGGCACCGCGCTCCGAGCCCGGCTTGCGCAGCAGGGGCTTCGTCAGCCGCGCCGGCGAGTACTGCTTCATGATGCCCGAGGCCCCCTTGGCGCAGATCACCCCCTTGTTCAGCGGATGGTCCGGGTTGCCTTCGATGTAGCGCACCTCGTCGTTGCGCAGCGTCACGCGGATGCCGCAGCGGCAGGCGCACATGTAGCAGGTGGTGTTCTTCGTGCGGATCGTCGCGCTGGCATCGCCCTCGTGTTCGGCGGGGCGGTCGGCCTGCAATCTGAGCGGCGGCGGTGCGGCAGTGTCCAAGGCGGTCTCCGGCGGGGCGCGCCCGGAAGCGGGCGGCGCGAGCGTCCCGGATGGTACCGGGCCTCATGCGAAAGCGTGCTCAGTATGGCTTATGGGCGCATAAGGGAAATCACGCGCCCCGCCGCGCGGGTCTCAGCGCAGGAAGGCCTGCTGCCACCCCTTGTAGTCGGCCGCCCGCGTCACCGCGTCCATCTGCTCTGCGGTCGCCAGCTTCGGCTTGAGATCGGCCGGCAGGCCGCCGCCGATCAAATGGCTGTAGACCTCGGTGAGGGTCTTCACCACGGCCGCCGTCGGCTGGTGCCCCTGCAGCAGCACCCGGCCACCGTGGGCTGCGAACTGCTCGCGCGTGATGCTGGCGGGGGCCGAACCGACGATCACCGGCAGCTTCGTCGCGGCGCGGATCGTAGCCAGCTGGTCGAGGTTCTCCAGGCCGACCACGAACACGCAGTCCACGCCAGCCTCGGCGTAGGCCTTCAGCCTGGCGACTGCACCCTCGATGCCCTCGCCGCGGATCGCGGAGGTACGACCGGCGATCACCAGCGAGGGATCCCGCCGGGCAGCCAGGGCGGCCTTCATCTTGCCCACGCCCTCGGCGATCGATATGAAGCGCTCCGCGCCGCTGCCGAAGGGAGTAGGCAGGTCGGTGTCCTCGATCGACAGGCAGGACACCCCGGCGTGCTCGCACTCTTCCACCGTGCGCATCACGTTGAGCGCATTGCCGTACCCATGGTCGGCGTCGACGATCAGCGACAGGTCGCTGGCGCGCTGGATGCGGCGGATCTGTTCCGCGAATTCGGTCAGCGTCAGCACGATCAGGTCGGGCGCAGCGAGCGTGGTGTTCGACGCCACCGAACCGGCGAGGATGCCGAGTTCATAGCCGACGGAGCGTGCCACGCGTGCGGAAAGGGCATCGAACACGCTGGCCGGGGACCGGCATTCGCTGCCGGCGAGGATCGCGCGCAGGCGCTGGCGTTGCTCGGTGGCGGTCATCATGGTGGCGATCCTTCCCTTGCGTTCCTGTGGTGGTTCAGATCGACTCGCGGTCGATCCACTTGTTCACGACCGGCATGTTGAAGGTCTCGAGTTGGTCGAGCAGCCTCGCCGGCTCGGTGTCGGTCAGCACCATCCCGCGATGCCTGGGGTGCACGAACCCCTGCGCGACACAATGATCCAGGAATGCCAGCAACTGGTCGTAGTAGCCGGCCACGTTGAGCAGCCCGCACGGCTTGGCGTGGTAGCCGAGCTGCGACCAGGTCAGCACCTCGAAGAACTCCTCGAAGGTACCGAGGCCGCCGGGCAGCGCGATGAACGCGTCCGACAGTTCGGCCATCATCGCCTTGCGCTCGTGCATCGAACCGACCACGCGCAGCTCGGTGAGCCCGGTGTGCGCGACCTCCTTCTCGACCAGCCGCTTCGGGGTAACCCCGATCACCCGGCCACCGGCGGCCATCGCCGCATCGCCGATCACGCCCATCAGTCCGACCCGGCCGCCGCCGTACACCAGCGTGCAGTCCGCCTCGACGATCTGCCGCGCCAGCCGCTCGGCCACCGCACGGTACTCGGGCAGAACGCCCGGATTCGACCCGCAGAACACGCAAACTGACTTCACGACCTTCCTCCTCGCGATCCGCATGAACGACCCGGCCAGGCTGCCGGCCCCGCGGCCGGCGCCCCGGCCGCCTGCGGACTTTACCGCACGGTCGGCGGCGCTGCCGGCGCCGGCACCGGCCGGGACC
>CANHBC010000174.1 GCA_947458835.1 Betaproteobacteria bacterium
ACAGTGCCACCACCCATGGCGTGCACACCCTCCGCGCCGCCATCGCGGCGGGCGCCCGACCGTGCGGACAGGCCTGCTTTTCCATCATGGCTCCTCCTGGGGACCGTGGGCTGCGGTACCTGCCACAGCCTCTGCCCCGATCGGCAGACGTTACGCAGAAGCCACCGGGCCGTCAACGCTGCGACCTCGGCGGGGGCATCCCGTCGTCCGCTGCGCAGCAGGATCACCGGTGCCGTCGTCCGTCCGGATGGATCAGGGCGCGTCGAGGCCGGCGTCGTCCGGATCCGGTGCCGATGCGTCGCCGCGATCAGGTGCCGGACCGTCGAGGATCGAACGCAGTGCGCGGAACAGCTCGCGATGGCTGCGCGGCGGTCGGCCCTGTGCGGCCTCGCGCCGTGCATTGCGCATCAGCGTGCGCAGTTGCTGAACGTCGCAGCCTGGATGTGCGCCGGCCAGTTCGGTCAGGGCCTGTGCGGACGCGTCAGACATCAGTCGGTTGCGCCAGCGCTCGATCGAATGCTGCAGCGCCGTTTCCGCCGCCGAGTTGCCGTCCCAGGCCGCGAAGCGCGCCTCGATCGGCGCCGGATCGATGTCGCGCATCAGCCGCCCGATGTACTGGATCTGGCGCCGGCGTGCCTCGTGCCGGGTGATCGACTGGCACTCGCGAACCGCCTCGCGCAGTTCCTCGGGCAGGTCGAGCGAGCGAAGGCGGTCCTTCGATAGGTCGACCAGCCGGGCACCGAGCGCCTGCAGGTCGTGCGCGGCCTGTTTCAGCCGCGTCTTGCTGGGCGGCAGCGGCGGCAGGGTATCGGTTTCGGTCATGTCGGGTACGGACGCCGGACGGGCGCAGGGTGGGGCACGGGTGCACTGTTATCATAAGTATCGCCTGTCCAGCGCAGCACCGCACCCCGCACGAGTCCGATCCGATGAGCAATGCCCGATTCAGCCTGTCCGAAGACACCCTGAAGCAGATCGCGGCCGACGCGCTCGCGCACGCAAGGGCACTTGGCGCCAGCGCGGCCGACGCCGAGGTGAACGACGGCTTCGGCCAGGGCGTCACCGTGCGTTCGCGCGAGGTCGAGACGATCGAATACACCCGGGACAAGTCGCTCGGGGTCACGGTCTACCTCGGCCGCAAGCGCGGTTCCGCGAGCACGTCCGACTTCAGCCCGAAGGCCATCCGCGACACGGTCGAGGCCGCCCTCACCATCGCCCGCTACACCGGAGAGGACGATTGCGCCGGCCTGCCCGATCCCGACCGCCATCCGGTCACGCTGCCCGAACTCGATCTGTACCACCCCTGGGACGTGTCGGTCGAGTCCGCGATCGAACTGGCCAGCCGCTGCGAGGCCGCCGCGCTCGACTTCGATCCCCGCATCACCAACTCCGAGGGCTCGAACCTCTACACGCAGCAGTGGCATTTCGTGCATGCCAACTCGAACGGCTTCGTCGGCGGCTACCCGACCTCGCGCTACAGCCTGTCGTGCTCGGTGATCGGCGGCCAGGGCGACGAGATGCAGCGTGACGATTGGTATACCGCGGCGCGGCGCGAGGACGAACTCGAGCCGCCCGAGGCGGTCGGGCGGCGCGCGGCCGAACGGACCGTGCGCCGGCTGAATGCGCGCAAGCTCGACACGCTGCAGGCGCCGGTGCTGTTCGACGCCACGCTCGCCGGCGGGCTGGTGGGCCATTTCGTCAGCGCCGTCTCCGGTGGCGCGCTCTACCGGAAGTCGAGCTTCCTGCTCGACAGCCTCGGGACCGAAGTGTTCTCGCCGATCGTCAACCTGCGCGAGGCGCCGCACCTGCCGCGTGGCCTGTCCAGCGCGCCGTTCGACGACGAGGGCGTGGCCACCGCGACGCGCGACGTGGTGCGCGCGGGCGTGGTCCAGGGCTACTTCCTTGGCACTTACTCGGCGCGCAAGCTCGGCATGCAGAGCACCGGAAACGCCGGCGGCAGCCACAACCTCGAACTGCAGAGCGGAAGCCTGGGCTTCGACGGGCTGCTCGCGAAGATGGGCCGCGGGCTGCTGGTGACCGAACTGCTCGGCAGCGGCATCAATCCGGTGACTGGCGACTACTCGCGTGGGGCGGCCGGCTTCTGGGTGGAAGACGGCGCGATCGCCTACCCGGTGCACGAGATCACCATCGCCGGCAACCTGAAGGAAATGTTCCGCGGCATCATCGAGATCGGCACCGACGTGCTCAGGCGCGGCTCCAGGACCACCGGGTCGATCCTGATCGACAACATGACCATCGCTGGCAACTGATCGCCGGCGCGGAGGCCGCGACCAGATGCCGGACAAGGGGTTGCACTGGGCGGGTGCGCGGGCCGGCGTCGGCGGGGTCCCGCCGCACGACTCGGCACGTGCCTACCTGTGGGAGCGCCGGCTGCACGGCCTGATGATCGCGGTCGCGCTGGTCGCTTTGCCCGCGGCGTTCATCGACGATGCCTCGCCGGAGCCGCTGCTGCGCTCCGCTGCCCGGGGGCTGGACCTGTTCATCCTCGTCGCCTTCACGCTCGAGCTGTGCTGGATGCTGCACGTCGTGCGCCAGCGCCTGCGCTACCTGGCGCGCAACTGGCTGGACGTGCTGATCATCGCCGCGGCCGCGGCGAGCCTGGCGGGCGTCGAGGTCGGCTGGCTGGCCCTGGCGCGCCTTTCCCGGGTGGCCATGGTCGCGATGATCCTCGGCCGGCTGCTCGGGTCACTGCGAACCCTCTACTCGCCCGATGCGCTGCCGCTGGTGTTCGCGTTCGCGATCGTGTCGGTGCTGGTCGGCGGAGCCGGCTTCTACTGGCTGGAGCCGACCGTGCACACCTATGCCGACGGTCTGTGGCTCGCGTTCGCCACCGGCACCACCATCGGCTACGGAGACCTGGTGCCGACCACGCCGGCCGCCCGCCTGTGGGCCGCGGTGATGGTGCTGCTGGGCTTCGCGCTGCTGTCGCTGCTGACCGCGACGCTGGTCACCGTGTTCGTCGGGCAGGACGAGGCGAGGTTGCGGCGCGAGATGCACCGCGACATCCTGATGCTGCGCGACGAGGTACGGACGCTGCGCGAGCAGTTGCAGTCGACGCCTGAGAGCGCAGGGTCGGCCGAGGCGTCGGTGCAACCCGCGCCCGAACCAGGGCCGTCCGCGCCGCCGCGCGCCGGCGATGGCAGGCATTCCCCGGGCGACCGCGGATGAGGCCTGGGCCGGGCGAGGGACGGTCCCGATGATCTTCGGAGGCTCGCTGTGGGTCGTCTGTACCGTGGCAGCGGCGGCCGGGCAGACGCTGCGCAATGCCATGCAGCACAGCCTGATCGGTACCGTGGGCACCGCCGGCGCGACGCATGTGCGCTTCCTGTACGGACTGCCGTTCGCCTGCGTGTTCCTGGCGGTGGTGGCCGCGCTCGGTGGCGTCCGCGACCCGCAGATGGGCCCGGCGTTCTGGGCCTGGCTGGTGCTCGGGGCGCTCACCCAGGTGCTGGCTACCGCGATGATGCTGGTGCTGATGCAGCAGCGCTCCTTCGTCGTGAGCACTGCGTACATCAAGACCGAGCCGGTACAGATCGCGCTCTACGGCTTCGTGTTCCTCGGCGACCGCCTGGGGCTGCAGGCGACCGTCGGCGTGCTGGTGGCCACCGCGGGGGTGGTGCTGATGTCGTGGAAGAAGGTGCCGGCAGCCGCGGGCGGTGCCGAGCCCGCGCCTTCGCCCTGGCGCGCGGCGCTGCTCGGCATCGCGACCGGCAGCATGTTCTCGATGTCGGTGGTCGGCTACCGCGGCGCGGTGCTGGCGCTGGGTGACGATCCGTTCTACGGCCGTGCCACGCTGGCGCTGGTGCTCGCGCTGGTGCTGCAGGTGGTGCTGCTCTCGCTGTACCTGAGGCTGCGCGAGCCGGGTCGGCTGACCGCGCTGGTGCGCGCCTGGAAGCCGTCCCTGCTCGCCGGCTTCCTCGGGGCGAGTGCCTCGCAGTGCTGGTTCCTCGCGTTCTCGCTGCAGACCGCGGCGGCGGTACGCACCGTCGGCCTGGTCGAGGTGGTGTTCGCCGCGCTGATCTCGCGCCGGGTGTTCGCACAGCGCAGCGGCTGGCGCGAGTGGGCGGGCATCGGCATGGTCGTGGCCGGGGTCGCGCTGCTGCTGGCGGGGACGTTCTGAGCATGGCTGCCGAGACCGCACTGCCGGCCGCCACGCTGTGCCGGGTGGCGCTGGACAGCCTCGCCCGCGAATGGCCGTACCGGCCAGACGTGTTCATGGTGGATGCGAGCGACTTCTCGCCACCGCGCGAGCGCCATCCACTGTTCCACACCAGCTACGACTGGCACTCCTGCGTGCACATGCACTGGAGCCTGCTGCGGCTGCTGCGCCTGCATGGCGATGCGCTGGAGGCGGGGCAGGGCGAAGCGATTGCTGCGCGCTTCGATCGCACCTTCACCGAAGGCGCCGTGGCCGCCGAGGCGTCGCTGTTCGACCGTCCCGGCTACGGTGCGTTCGAGCGGCCGTACGGCTGGGGCTGGCTGCTGGCGCTGCAGGCGGAACTGCAACGGCTCGCCACCGATGCTTCGCTGCCCGGTGAACCGGCCGCCGCGGCCGTGCGCTGGCGCACGCTGCTCGAGCCGCTCGCGCTGCGCATCGCGCAGGCGATGGTCGACTTCCTGCCGCGACTCGCGCATCCGGTACGCACCGGTACCCATTCGAACACCGCCTTCGCCTGCGTGCTCGCGCTAGACCATGCGCTCACCTGCGGCCATCCGGCGCTGCAGCGCGCCGTCGCGCAGGCGGCGCACCGGTGGTACGGGCGCGACCACGCCTATCCGGCGCAGTACGAACCCGGCGGCGAGGACTTCCTGTCCGCCGGGCTCGTCGAGGCGGTGCTGATGCACCGGCTGCTCGACGGCTGCGACTTCGCCGACTGGTGGCACCGGTTCTCGCCCGGGCCCGCGGCGCTCGGCCACTGGCTGCTTCCGGTGGTGGTGGGCGATGCCGCCGATGCACGCATCGTGCACCTGCACGGCCTGAACCTCTCTCGCGCCTGGTGCTGGCAGGTGCTGCAGCCGGGGCTGCCCGGCGAACTCCACGAGCCGGTGGCGCGCGCGATCGACGCGCACCGCAAGGCCTCGCTGTCGGCCGCGCTCGACGGCGACTATGTCGCAACCCACTGGCTGGCATCGTTCGCACTGCTGGCCGCAGGCAGGGAACATCCATGAGCATCCGTTTTGATGCGATCGTCGTCGGCACCGGCCCGGCTGGCGCGGTCGCCGCCGAGGCGCTGGGCAGGGCGGGGCGACGTACGCTGCTGATCGAACGCGAACGGTTGCCGCGGCCGAAGACCTGCGGCGGTGGCGTCACCTGGAAGGCGGCACGGGCGCTCGGCGTCGACCTCACGCCGCTGGCCGAACGCACCATCGGCACCGTCGAACTGCACTGGCGGCTGAAGGCTTCCGCCACGATGCCCGCCGGCGAGCCGCTGGTGCACATGTTCCAGCGCAGCCGCTTCGACGCCTGGCTGGTCGAGCGGGCACTCGCCACCGGGCAGGTCGAACTGAAGGACGGGCTGTCGGTGAAGTCGGTCGAGGCGACCGACGGCGGCGTAGTCGTGCGCACCACGAACGACACCTTCGAGGCCGACTATCTGGTGGGCGCCGACGGCGCGGCGGGCCCGGTCGCCCGCGCACTCGGGCTGATGCAGGAACGCCACCTGCTGCCCGCGACCGAGCAGGACATCGCGGTCGACGCGCGTACGATGGACCGCTGGCACGACCGGATGGCGCTCGACATCGGCACGCTGCACGGCTCCTACGGCTGGGTGTTCCCGAAGGACGACCACCTGAACGTGGGCGTGGGCTGCTTCTCGACGAACTCCCGGCCTGCGAAGCAGTTGAAGGACTACGGCCGGCGCCACCTCGCCTACCAGCTGCCTGGGCCAGTGCGCGTGCTGCGCACGGTGGGATTCGTGCTGCCGCTGCGGCCGGTCGGCGCGCCGATCCAGCGTGGCCGCGCGCTGCTCGCGGGCGATGCGGCCGGGCTGGTGGAGGCGTTCACCGGGGAGGGTATCCACTGGGCGCTGCGCAGCGGGCAGATCGCGGCGCAGGCGATCGTGGACCACCAGGCGCAGGGGGCGCAGGGCGAGCTCGATTACGAGGCGCGGATCGATGCAGAGTTGATGCCGACATTGCTGGATGCGCGGCGGTGGGCGCACATCTACCTCTGGTGGCCGCGGGCCTGCTACACGCTGCCCGCGCGCAGCCCCAGGTTCTGGGGTGCGGTGGCGAAGATCGTGCGGGGGGAGCGGGATTACACGGACGTGCGGCGGCGGCTGGGGGCGTTCGGGAGGGTCGCGGACTGGTTGCCGGTGGAGATGGGGTAGAGGCGCCCCGGACGACCGATCGCCAGGCGAGGGGCCGGGCGCTCTCCGGGACGACACGGAAGCAGTTGCAGGAAATCCGGATACCGTATAAAAATACGGTATGCCTCCTGCCGCCTCCCCCCTACCTTCGACGTCCGTCCCCTCCACTGCCCGCGTACCGCTGTCCGCGGTGCCATCGGTGTTCCGCTGCGGCGAGTTGCCGCCGGGCATCGCGGCGGGCATCCCGACCGGCTTCTCCGGCCTCGATGCCGAGATCCCGGGCGGGGGCTGGCCGGTCGGTGCACTCACCGAGGTGCTGTGCGACACCTGCGGGGCGGGCGAGACCTCGCTGCTGCTGCCAGCGCTGCGCTACCTGACCCGATCCGCCGACTGGCGCGGCCGCGGGCTGCTGCTGGTCGATCCGCCGCACCTGCCGTATGCGCCGGCGCTGGCCGAGGCCGGAATCGACCTCGACCTGCTGGCGGTGGTGCGCCCGAAGTCGGAAGAGGATGCGCTGTGGGCGGCCGAGCAGGCGCTGCGCTCCGGCGCGGCCGGTGCGGTGCTCATCTGGGCGCGGCCGGTGCGCGGCACCGACAGCGCCCAGCGCTACCAGCGTTTGCGCCGTCTGCAGCTCGCCGCGGCCGCGG
>CANHBC010000175.1 GCA_947458835.1 Betaproteobacteria bacterium
CCACCACGTTCACGCCGTCGCCGGCGATGAAGGTGCGATAGGTCGCGAACGAATCGTGCGCGCGTCCCTGGGTGCCGGGCACCACGCCAGCGATCAGGTGGTAGGCCGCCTGGTAGGTGAGCATTGACACCTGGCAGTCGAGCATCGAGATGTCGACCTGCTTGCCGCGACCGGTGCGCGTGCGTTCGAGCAGCGCGGCCTGGATCGAGATCACCGCGAACATCCCGGCCGCGAGGTCGCCCAGCGGGATCCCTGAGCGCACCGGCAGGCCGCCGCTCTCGCCAGTCAGGCTCATGCCGCCGGACAGCGCCTGCACGATCATGTCGTAGGCGGGCAGCTCTCGGTACGGGCCGTCCTGACCGAAGCCCGAGATGCTGCACCAGACCAGGCCGGGGTGCTCCGCACACAACGAAGCCGCATCCAGCCCGAGCTTCGCGGCAACGCCGGGGCGGAAGTTCTCGATCAGCACGTCGCTCTTGAGCGCGAGCTCGCGCACCAGCGCCTGGCCATCCGGATGCTTCATGTCGACCGCAATGCTCTGCTTGTTGCGATTCACGCTCAGGTAGTAGGCGCTGTCGCGGTCGACGAAGTACGGCGGGATGTGGCGTGAAGAGTCGCCGCCGTGCGGCTCGACCTTGATCACCTCTGCGCCGAGGTCGGCGAGGATCTGGGTGGCGTAGGGGCCGGACAGGAACTGGGTGAGGTCGAGCACGCGCAGGCCCTTGAGCGGCTGCGCACCGGTGGCGGGAGTGGACGCGGCGGCGGCGGTGCCGGCATTGGCTTCGGACATGTCGGGATCAGCTCCTCAGGCGCTCTCTCGGGCGCGGTGGCCCAGCCCGGCGGACAGTTCGGCGGCGCGGCGGCAGGCCTCGCGCGCGAACGCACCTTCACGGGACGGGTCGAATCGTTGTTCAGGGATGGTGAAGCCGAGCGAACCGGTGACCCGGCCGCCGGCACCGAACACCGGTGCGAAGATGCCGACTGCACCGGCGATGCGCTGGCCGAACGAAACGGCATGGCCGCGCGCGCGGATCGCGGCAAGGTCCTGCGCCAGGTCGAGGCGACCGGCCAGGCCTTCGCGAGCGAGCACCGAGGCAACCTCGTCCGACGGCAGGAAGGCGAGGATCGAACGGCCAGAGGCGCCGGTGAGCAGGGTCTGCGGCTCGTGGCTGCGTACCCGGTAGCCGAGCGGATGCGTCGACTCCACGTGCGATGCGAAGGTGAGCCGATGTTCGCGCGGCAGGTACAGGCAGAGGTAGGCGGTCTCGTTCATCGTCGCAACCGCCTGCTCGAGCAGCGGCCCGGCGATCGACTGTACCGGGTGGCGGCTGGCAACCACCGACGACAGCCGGAGGAACTCGCGCCCGGCACGGTAGGTCGGCATGTCCTCGTCGCGCTCGACCATGCCCTCGCGCATGAGCAGGTCGAGCAGTCGGTGGACGGTGGACGCAGGCAGCCCTAGCTCGATGCTGATGCGCTTGATCTGCGTGCCGTCGCCGGATTCGGCCACCGCCCGCAGCACCGCGACCGCACGGGCGACGGTGCCGGAATCGGCCGGCAGACGGCGGGCTTCGACCACCGCTGGCTCGGTCAGGTGCCGAACAGGTGGATGGCGCAGGCGCCGTGGTCGAAGCCCGAGGTCCCGCCACCCGTGACGTGCGTCAACCCGACCTTCGCGCCCTCGACCTGCCGACTGCCGCAGCGCCCCTGCAGCTGGCGCACGATCTCGACGATCTGTGCTGCACCGCTGGCGCCGACCGGATGGCCCTTCGACAGCAGGCCACCGCTCGGATTCACCGGGACGCGACCGCCGAGCGACGTGGTGCCGTCGCGCAGCAGGCGCACCGCCTCGCCGCGCGGGCACAGGCCGAGCGCCTCGTAGTAGAGCAGTTCGGCGATGGTGAACGCGTCGTGGCATTCGAGGACGTCGATGTCCTCGGGGCCGATGCCGGTCTCCTCATACAGCTCGCTGGAACAGCGACTGGTGATCTCGGGCGTCGTCATGTCGCGGAAACCGGGGATGTACTTGCCCGAGGCGAGGTGCGAACCGAGCACCTTCACCGGACGGTCCGAATGTGCCGATGCGCGCTCGGTCGGGCAGATCACCACCGCCGCCGCGCCATCGCCGGTCGGGCAGCACTGCAGGAGGGTCAGCGGATCGGCGATGCGGCGCGAGGCCAGCACTTCTTCGACCGTGGTCTCAGTGCGGAACTGCGCATCGGGGTTGAGGGCGCCATGCCGGCGCGCCTTGACCGCCACCTCGGCCAGGTCGCGCTCGGTCGCGCCGTAGTCGTGGAGGTAACGCTGCGCGCGCATCGCGTACAGCGCCGGCATCACCATGCCGTTCGAGACCTCGATGTCGTCCTGGTCGAGCGGCAGCGTGCCGCCGCCGAGCTTGGTCAACTGCTCGACGCCGAACACCAGCACGTAGTCATAGAGACCGGCGGCCACCGCGACCCAGGCCTCGCGAAATGCGGTCGCACTGCTCGAACACGCATTCTCGCAGTTGACCACCGGAACCCCGCTCATGCCGGTGTCGCGGGCGACCCGCTGGCCAGGCATCCAGCCCGAGGTGGCGGTGCCGGCGTAGATTGCCTCGATCTGCTTCGGCTCCAGGTTTGCCTCGCGCAGCGCGTCGCGCACGGCGGGCTGGGCCAGCCCCGGCACGGTGAGGTCTCGGTGTTTCCCGAACTTGATCATGCCGGTGCCGATCACCGACACGGGACGCAGATTGGCGTGCATCGACGGTCCTCCAGGCGGCCGCCGCTCAGGCGGGCGCGAACCAGTAGCGGTAGGTGGGTGCGGCCGGGCTGGCATCTGCCGGGCCCTCGTCAGCCTCGACATGGACTCGCACCTTCAGGTCCGGTGCGAGGCCGGCGGCCACGCCATCGCTGCCGGCGACCTTGCCGAACACGCGCACGCCTTCCGGCAGATCGACGTAGCCGATCACATAGGGCACCTGCCACATCGGCGGTGCGACATGGACGGTCGAGTACGCGTACAGCGTGCCGATGGCACCGAGCGGCAGCGTCTTCATCCGTTCACCGTTGCACGACGGGCAGACCGGCGCCGCCGGGAAGATCCGCGTGCCGCAGTCGCCGCATTCGGCGCCGGCCAGGCGCAGTTCGCCGTCTTCGGCAAGGGTGGTGTCTGCAGGTCGCAGGGTGCGTCCGATGTGGGGCGCGTTGCGGACGGGTGCGGGGGCCGTGGCGGGCATGTGTCCTCCGAGCGGAGCTATCGTTCCGTTGAGCGGAATCTCATTACGGTGACAGGAATCGTATCGACCCGCGCGGCGCGACGCAAGCGGTCCGAGCGTCATGAAAGTGTCATGACCGACACCTACATTTCGACCATCGTCGAAACGTCAAGCGGAGGCAGGCAATGCGGGTAGGCATCAATGGCATGGGACGAATCGGCCGGCTGGCGCTGCGCGCGGCCTCCGGTGCCGCAGAGCGGCCCGCGGACGACCCGCGCGGCGGCAACCGGCTGGACGTGGTGCACCTGAACGAACTCAAGGGCGGCGCTGCGGCCACCGCCCACCTGCTCGCATTCGACACGGTGCAGGGCCGCTGGCGCGAATCGATCGAGGCCGACGGCGATGCGGCGATCCGGATCGGCGATCGCCGCCTCGGGTTCTCGTCGCACGCGACGGCGGCGGAGATCCCCTGGGGGGACCTTGGCGTAGACCTCGTGCTGGAATGCACCGGTCGGTTCCTGACGCCCGAGACGCTGCAGGGCCACCTCGACCGCGGCGCGAAGCGGGTGATCGTCGCGGCGCCGGTGAAGGTCGGCGACGTGCTCAACATCGTGGTTGGCGTGAACGAGGGGTTGTACGAGCCTTCGCGCCACCGGATCGTCACCGCGGCGTCCTGCACCACGAACTGCCTGGCCCCGGTGGTGAAGGTCGTGCACGAGGCGATCGGCATTCGCCACGGTCAGATCACCACGATCCACGATCCGACCAACACCAACGTCGTGGTGGACGCACCACACAAGGACCTGCGGCGCGCACGCAGCGCCATGCAGAGCCTGGCACCCACCACCACCGGCAGCGCGACCGCCATTGCGCTGATCTACCCGGAACTCAAGGGCAAGCTGAACGGCCACGCGGTGCGCGCGCCGGTGCTGAACGCCTCGCTGACCGACTGCGTGTTCGAACTGCGCCACGAGACCACGGTCGCCGAAGTGAACGGGCTGTTCGCCGAGGCCGCACGCGGGCCGCTCGCCGGCATCCTCGGCTACGAGGAGCGGCCGCTGGTCAGCGCCGACTACGCGCGCGACACGCGCAGCTCGATCGTCGACGCGCCCTCGACGATGGTGACCGATGGCACCCTGCTCAAGGTCTACGCCTGGTACGACAACGAGATGGGCTATGCCTGCCGGATGGTCGACCTCGCGGCCCACCTGCAGGCAAACGGCCTCTGAAATGGGCGGCGCGCGCAGCTACGCGGTCGTCACCGCCGCCTACTGGGGGTTCACCCTCACCGACGGCGCGTTGCGCATGCTGGTGCTGCTGCACTTCCACCGGCTCGGATACTCACCGGCCACGCTGGCGCTGCTGTTCCTGCTCTACGAAGCCGCCGGCATCGCCGCGAACCTGGCCGGCGGCTGGCTGGCAACGCGGCACGGCATCTCGCGGATGCTGGCCGTCGGGCTCTCGCTGCAGATCGCCGGCTTCGTGCTGCTGTCACTGCTGTCGCCGGGATGGACCGCCGCCGCTTCCGTGGCCTGGGTGGTGTTCGCGCAGGGCATCTGCGGCGTCGCCAAGGACCTGACCAAGACCGCGAGCAAGTCGGCGATCAAGCTCACTGCCGGCGACGCTTCCGGCCGACTGTTCCGCTGGGTCGCGTGGTTCACCGGCAGCAAGAATGCGATGAAGGGCGTCGGCTTCTTCATCGGTGGGCTACTGCTGGAGGCGTTCGGCTTCCGTGGCGCGCTGTGGGCGATGGCCGTGCTGCTCGGCTTCGTGCTGGCCGGCGTGCTGCTCCTGGTGCCGCGGCTGATGGGCCGTGGCAAGGCGTCGAAATCGCTCGGCGAACTGTTCTCGAAGAACCGCGGCGTGAACCTGATGGCCGCCGCACGTGTCGTGCTGTTCGGGGCGCGCGATGTCTGGTTCGTCGTCGGCGTGCCGCTCTACCTTTACGCCTCGGGATGGTCGTTCACCGCGGTCGGCGCATTCCTGGCTTCGTGGACGATCGGCTACGGCCTGGTCCAGGCGGCCGCGCCCTCGCTGGTGCGGCGCAGCGGTGACGGCCTGTCGACCGAAGTGCCGGCCGCCCGCCTGTGGTCCGCGCTTCTGCTGCTGGTCACGGTGGGTCTGGCCATCGCCGTCGCGCTGCAACCGCCTGCGCTGGACTGGATCGTGGTGGCCGGGTTGTGCGTGTTCGGGTTCGCCTTCGCGATGAACTCGTCGATCCACTCCTACCTCGTGCTGGCCTACGCAGGCAGCGAGAAGGCAGCCGAGGATGTCGGCTTCTACTACGCGGCGAACGCGTTCGGGCGCTTCGGCGGCACGCTGCTCTCAGGGCTGCTCTACCAGTGGGGCGGCCTGCTCTACACGCTGTGCGGCGCGGCGGCGATGCTCGCCACCTGCTGGGCGGTGACGCTGCTGCTGCCGGCGCACGCCACCGCGCGCGTGGCGCCCACCGCCGTGCCGGCGGCGGGGGAGGGAGGATGACCCTGGAACCGGACGTGATCGCGCCCGTGCGCGGTGGCATCGACGAGCCCGCTGCGCTGGCTGCACTGGCTGCGCTGTCCCAGCCGATGCGGCTGCGCGTGTTCCGCGCGCTGGTCGGGGCCGGCCCGGCCGGCCTCACGCCGGGGGCGCTCGCGGCGATGCTCGGCGTGCCGCCGTCCACGCTGTCGTTCCACCTGAAGGGACTCGCCGCGTCGGGGCTGGTCACGATCGAGCGCGACGGGCGTCACCTGCGCTACCGACCGGCACTGGACCGGATGGCCGCACTGCTCGGCTATCTCACCGACCATTGCTGCCAGGCCGGTGACGCGGCCGGCTGCGCCCTTGTGCCACTCCGGCCGGACCGTTGCGGCTGCTGAGGATGCCCCTCAGCTCAATCCGGCCAGCAGTTCGCCGATGCGCTTCATCGAGGCTGCGTACGCAGCCGGGTCGTGCCGCTCGTCGCCCTTCATCATATAGCCGTGCTGCACGCCCGGGAACACGTGCAGCTCCACGTTGGAACTTTCCGCCGTGAGCTTCCGGTAGGCATCGAGCACCGGCGGCGGCGCACGGTTGTCGCGGTCGCCCCACAGCAGGCACACCGGTGCGCTGACACCTTCTGCCTCGGCGATGAAGTCCTCCATCGCCGAGCCGTGGCAGGACACACCGACCTCGAAGCCCAGCCGCCTCGGCCCGATCAGTGCATACGGGCCACCGAAACAGAAGCCGGCCACCGCGGCGCGGCCGTTGAACGCTGGCTGGGTCTTCAGCATGGCGAGTGTGTCCACGAGGTCCGCCTCGCCCGCCGCGATCACCGTCCCGCGGGGCTCGGCGCGCTCGCCGGTGCGCTTGTCGCTGCGCGGCAGCGGGCCCGGGATCGTCCGCCAGAACAGGTCCGGCGCGGCGGCGATGAAGCCCATCGATGCGACCTCGGCCGCGATACTGCGAATGTCCTCGTCAACGCCATGCACCGCGGCGGCCAGCACGACGGCAGGCACCTTGCCCGAAGTCGCGGGCAGTGCGAGGTGGCAGTCGAATTCGCCGCCGCCGGTGGCCTTGATCCGGAGGTCCAGTACGGTCATGGCAACGATGCTCCCTCGGCATTGGATGATGGCGGGCATGTTGCACGGTCGGCACGCGGCTGGCAATGCACCAGGAGCATCCGGAGCACCCGGAGCAGGCCGTCTGGCCGCGTCGATGGCACCGGCGGTCGGGCGTGGGTTGTCGCAAGGCTTCCCATACGCCCACTCTGGCACCACAATCCATCGTTCCAACAAGCCGGCG
>CANHBC010000176.1 GCA_947458835.1 Betaproteobacteria bacterium
GTGCCGCAGCGCGGGCGTCAGATGGCGGTGCCGCCATCAGCGGCGCGGCCGCAGCCAGCAGGCCGGCGAGCGCCGTCGACGCCAGCGCGCGGCGCAGCGCCCCGCCGTCGTTCGGGCTAGAGCGTGGGCTGCGCGCGGAAGTGGTCGAAACGGTCCATCGACTCGATGCCCAGTTCGAGCATCCGGTTACCCTGTAGTACACGCAACGGCACCTTAACCCCGGGCTTGCCATAGGCCCAGAGTCGTTTGTAGAGATCGGCCTGGCCGGCGAGTTCCTGGCCGCCCAGTGCAGTGATGATATCGCCCCGGCGCAATCCTGCCTTCTGCGCCGGGCTTTCCGGGGTCACCCTGGCCACGACGATGCGCCCCTGAACCTCCTGTGTATGCACACCGAGCCACGGGCGTGCATCGGTGCGCCGGCCATTGGCGATCAGGTCGCCCAGGATCGGGCGCAGCGCGTTGATCGGGATGAACATGTTGCCCGGGAAACTGGCCCGCGGCTGTACGGCATCGGCCACGAACAGCGAGCCGATGCCAAGCAGCCGCCCGTCGCGTCCGATGAGGGCTGCGCCGGCGAAGTCGCCACGCGGCGGAGCTGTGAAGATCGCATCCTCGAGGATGTATTCCCAGTAGCCGGTGAACGTGCGGCGCGATGCAATGTATGCGACATCCGCGGCCACCGCGCTGGCGACCAGCACGGCCTCGGTGGCTTCCACCCCGCTCGAGTCCCCCAGTTCGACCGGCCGCACCGGTAACGGCGTGCTGGTGCGAAGGAGCGCCAGACCGGTCGGCTGGTCAAAGGCGACCAGCGTCGCCGGCACGCTGCGTCCATCGGCGCCGGATACCTCGATGCGCGAGGCCTCGACGACGATGTAGCCGATGGTGAGGATCAGGCCGCTGCTGTCGATCACCACGCCGGTGCCCTCGCGGTCCGGCCCGAGCAGTTCCAGCGAGGTGGCGTCGCGCAACGCCCTCATGCGGATACGCACCACCGCGCCGACCGCCTCGCTCAGGCGCGTGGTCGCTTCCGAACCTTCGCCGGCGGCCGCGGGCGCATCGGCGGCCGGCGGCTTGCCCTGCTGGGCCAGGGCCTGCGGCAGACCGCCCGCGAGTCCGATCGAGAAGGCGGCCAGCGTACCGACCAGGCGCCGCCGCCCGCTCGCGGCCGGCAGACCCGCGTCGCCCCCTGCGGCGGATCCAGACGGCGCACCGGGGGTGAAGTGCAGCGGCGCAGGCACTCGATCCATCATGCTCTCCCGGAAAGTCGGTTCGAAGACGAGTGTGACACGAAGCCCGATCGATGCTCCACGCAGCGGCTCTGTTCCGCGATGGCCGCATCCTGGCATAACGTTATTCGAACTCATGCGTTCCACCCGGCGAGCCGAGCCGCGATAATCCGGCGCCGGCCCTCCGGCGCTGCGCGCATCACGGATGCCCGCGGGCATCGACCGGTACCGCATGGCCTGCCTGGCCGACACGAACGAGGAGTCCCGATGACTGCATCACCCCGCAACGCCGCCCGGACGGCACTGCTGGCCGCGACGACGTTCCTGGCCTTCGGCGCCGGCAGCGCAGCGGCACAGCAGGCACCCGACCGACCGACGGAGCGCCAGGTGCGCGCGTGGGCAGCGGCCTGCGCGGCCTGCCACAACACCGACGGGCGCTCGATCGGCGGCTTCCCCGTGCTGGCCGGACGCAGCGCCGAGGACACCTACCGCGCGCTGGTCGAATTCCGCTCGGGCCAGCGCCCGGCGACGATCATGCACCAGCACACCCGCGGCTACACAACCGACGAACTGCGGCACATCGCCGAGTGGTTCGCCAACGTGAAACCCGCCCGCTAGGCCGACACCGGAGTACCGCATGAGCGTGAACCGCAGAACCTTTCTTGCCGTCGGCAGCGCCGGAGCCGCCCTCGCCCTCGCCGGCTGCGCCAGCACCCCAGGGCGCCCGCTGGCGCGCGTGGTCGTGATCGGCGGCGGCTACGGCGGCGCGACCGCCGCCAAGTACCTCCGGCTCTGGGAGCCGCGCCTGGACGTCACGCTGGTCGAGCGCAACGAGGCGTTCGTCTCCTGCCCGATCAGCAACCTGGTGCTCGCTGGCGCCGAGAAGATCGAGAACCTGACCGTGCGCTACGACGGCCTGCGCAAGTACGGCGTGCGGGTGGTGCGCGACGAGGCAACGGCGATCGACTACGACCGGCGCGTGGTACGCCTGGCTCGCGGTGACGCCCTGCCCTGGGACCGGCTGATCGTCGCGCCGGGCATCGACTTCCAGTACGAGCAGATCCCGGGGCTGGATAACGCCGAGGCCCAGTCGCGCGTGCTGCACGCCTGGCGTGCCGGGCCTCAGACGGTCGCGCTGCGCCGGCAACTCGAGGCGATGCCCGATGGCGGGGTGTTCGCGATCTCCATCCCGCGCTCGCCTTACCGCTGCCCGCCCGGACCGTACGAGCGCGCATCGGTGGTCGCGGACTACTTCCGCCAGGCAAAGCCGAAGTCGAAGGTGCTGGTGCTGGACGCGAACTCCGACATCGTGTCCAAGCCTGCGCTGTTCCGCGGCGTGTGGGCGGAGCGCTACAAGGGCATGGTCGAATACGTGCCCAACAGCGAACTGGTCGAGTTCGACGTCAAGCGCAACGTGGCACGCATGCAGGTAGAGGACGTGAAGGCCACGTTGTTCAACATCATCCCGCCCCAGCGCGCCGGGCAGGTCGCGAGCGACCTGGTCACCGTGAACCGGCAGTGGTGCGGCGTCGAGTTCCTCGGCTTCGAGTCGACAAAGATCCCCGGCGTGCACGTGATCGGCGACGCGATCGCCCCCGCCCCGGCGATGCCGAAGTCGGGCTTCATGGCCAACAACCACGCCAAGGTCGCCGCAGACGCCGTCATCGCCCGGCTGACCGGCCAGCCACTGAACACCGACCCGATCATCGCCAACACCTGCTACAGCTTCCTCACCACCACCGAAGCGGTGCACGTAGCCTCGGTCCACAAGTACGACCGCGACCAGAAGACACTGGTGGTGGTCAAGGGCTCCGGCGGCCTGTCGAGCGCCCGCTCGACGCTGGAAGGCGAGTACGCGTACGCGTGGGCGCGGAACATCTGGGCAGACGCCCTGGGGTAACTTCACCTGGGGTCAGGTCTTGCCTTTTGCCTCTAGAGGCAAAAGGCAAGACCTGACCCCGCTGTCCGACCCCGCTGCCCCCCGCTGTCCGCCGTGCTTCAGGCGGTGGGTTCGGGTTCCTCGGCCTTGGCTGCCTTGGCGTCCGGCTGGGCTTCGAACTCGAGCGTGACCTTCTCGTCGGCATCGATGCCGACCGTCACCTTGCCGCCCTCGGCCAGCCGGCCGAACAGCAGTTCGTCGGCCAGCGCCTTGCGGATGGTGTCCTGGATCAGGCGCGCCATCGGCCGGGCACCCATCAGCGGGTCGAAGCCTTTCTTCGCGAGATGGTCCTTCAGCGGCTGGGAGAAGCTGATGTCCACCTTCTTCTCGGCGAGCTGGCCCTCGAGCTGCATCAGGAACTTGTCGACCACCTTCATGATGATGTCGGGCGTAAGCGCACCGAAGGAGATGATCGCATCCAGGCGGTTGCGGAACTCGGGCGTGAACAGGCGCTTGATGTCGCCCATCTCGTCGCCGCTCTGCTTGCTGGTGGTGAACCCGATCGTCGACTTGTTGAGTGCCTCGGCCCCGGCGTTGGTGGTCATCACCAGCACCACGTTCCGGAAGTCCGCCTTGCGGCCGTTGTTGTCGGTGAGCGTGCCGTGGTCCATCACCTGCAGCAGGATGTTGAACACGTCGGTGTGCGCCTTCTCGATCTCGTCGAGCAGCAGCACCGCATACGGCTGCTTGGTGATCGCCTCGGTCAGCAGGCCGCCCTGATCGAAGCCGACATAACCGGGCGGCGCACCGATCAGGCGCGACACCGAGTGGCGCTCCATGTACTCCGACATGTCGAACCGGATCAGCTCGACGCCCATCACGTAGGCGAGCTGGCGCGCGACCTCGGTCTTGCCGACGCCGGTCGGGCCGCTGAACAGGAAGCAGCCGATCGGCTTCTGCGGGTTGCCCAAGCCTGCGCGTGCCATCTTGATCGCGGTGGCGAGCGCGTCTATCGCCTTGTCCTGGCCGAACACGGTCGCCCGCAGGTCGCGGTCGAGGTTCTTCAGCGCCGTGCGGTCGTCGGAGGACACGTTGCGCGGCGGGATGCGGGCGATCTTGGCAACGATGTCCTCGATCTCGTGCTTGCCGATGACCTTGCGCTGACGGGTCTTGGGCAGCACACGCTGCGCGGCGCCCGCCTCGTCGATCACGTCGATCGCCTTGTCGGGCAGGTGCCGGTCGTTGATGAACCGCGCCGAGAGTTCCGCAGCCGAACTGAGCGCCGCCGCCGTGTACTTGACGCCATGGTGCGACTCGAACCGACTCTTCAGTCCGCGCAGGATCTCGACGGTCTCCGACACGCTCGGCTCGGTGACGTCGATCTTCTGGAACCGCCGCGACAGCGCGTGGTCCTTCTCGAACACGCCGCGGTACTCGGCATAGGTGGTCGCGCCGATGCACTTCAGTTGCCCCTGCGCGAGCGCCGGCTTGAGCAGGTTGGAAGCATCCAGCGTGCCGCCGGAGGCCGCACCGGCCCCGATCAGCGTGTGGATCTCGTCGATGAACAGCACCGCGTTCGGGTTGTCGAGCAGTTGCTTGAGCACTGCCTTGAGCCGCTGCTCGAAGTCACCGCGATACTTGGTGCCGGCCAGGAGTGCGCCCATGTCCAGCGAATAGACCTGCGACTTGCGCAGGATGTCGGGCACGTCGCCTTCGACGATGCGCCGCGCCAACCCCTCGGCTATCGCGGTCTTGCCGACGCCGGCCTCGCCGACCAGCAGCGGGTTGTTCTTGCGCCGACGGCAGAGCGTCTGGATCACCCGCTCGACCTCGCGGTCGCGGCCGATCAACGGATCGATCTTGCCCGCGAGCGACAGTTGGTTCAGGTTGACGGTGTAGGCCTCGAGCGCCCCGCCGCCCTGCTGCTCCTGCTCGGTTTCGGCCTCGGCGTCGGCCTTGGCCGGCTGCGGCGCCTGCGGCACCTTGCTGATACCGTGGGAGATGAAGTTGACCACGTCGAGCCGGTTCACCCCGCGCTGGTGCAGGAAGTAGACCGCGTGCGAGTCTTTCTCGCCGAAGATGGCCACCAGCACGTTCGCGCCGGTCACCTCCTTCTTGCCGGAGGACTGCACGTGCAGGATCGCGCGCTGGATCACCCGCTGGAACCCCAGCGTGGGCTGGGTGTCGACGTTCTCGCCGTTGACGACAGGAGTGTGCTCCGCGACGAACTCGGCCAGGGTCTTGCGCAGGTCTTCGATGTCGACCACGCAGGCCTTGAGAACCTCGGAGGCGGACGGATTGTCGAGCAGCGCCAGCAGCAGGTGCTCCACCGTGATGAATTCGTGACGTTTCTGCCGTGCCTCCATGAAGGCCATGTGGAGGCTGACTTCCAGTTCCTGAGCAATCATCTAGGTCTCTTCCATCACGCACTTCAGAGGGTGCTGGTGCTTGCGAGCAAACGCCAGCACCTGCTCCACCTTGGACTCGGCAAGGTCCCGGGGGTAGACGCCGCAGACACCCATGCCTTCGCGATGCACCTTCAGCATCACCTGGGTGGCCTGTTCACGGGTCATCGCGAAGATCGACTGCAGAACAGCGACGACGAAATCCATGGGTGTGTAATCGTCATTCAGCAGCAATACCTTGAACATGGGCGGGGGCTTGACGCGACTTTTCTTCGCCTCGAGGACGGTTCCGTCGGAGCCCTGCACTGCCATCGACCTGGTTGTCATCGCCGTCGTGGCCATCATTGCTGCGGTTGCTGCCGTTGCGACCACTGGGATAAGTTCCTGCCTGACTTCCTGTTCCGTTCCGGCGTACGTTGCCGCCCCGGCCGACGATCGAGTCGACGTTCGCGTCGAAGCCCGTGCGCCTTCAGCCCTTCACATGCCATTGTGGGCATTATGGTGAAAACTGCAAGGGTCTGCCGCCCTGTTCCCGGCTTTTCGGACCGCTTTCGCACCGGCTTGACGACACTCCCGCATCGGGCGTAAAAAAGCGGGGTCTGGCGGGTGTTTAACTGGGGAACCGGACTGTCACGTCCATCCACGGGACTGCGTCCCCGTGGGTCTCGTTCAGTTTCAGATGAGGGCGCCAGATGTCAGGGCAAGGGCTTCGCCTTCAATCGACGCAGAACGGATGAGGACGGTACGTCATGGCAACTGGCACGGTTAAGTGGTTCAACGATTCCAAGGGCTACGGGTTCATCACGCCCGACGACGGCAGCGAGGACCTGTTCGCGCACTTCTCGGCGATCAACATGAACGGGTTCAAGACGCTCAAGGAAGGCGAGAAGGTCTCCTTCGAAGTCACCCAGGGTCAGAAGGGCAAGCAGGCCTCCAACATCCAGCGCGCCGGCTGAGTGGTGCTGCGGACCCGGGCAACGCCCGGGTCCGGTGTTCGAGGGCTCGCAGACGCACCCGTCGTTGTCACCCAGACAACGGTCGACGGCGCTCGTCTGCACACTGCCGCCGGCCCCTGCTCCGGCGGGGCGTCCGCCATTCTCTCTGGCGCAGGGGCCTGAGGGGCAACGGTTTTTCGCGCCCTGGAGGGGTGCCCCGCCCCCGCCGCACAGGGGACTACACACTTGTCTTACGGTGGGGTAAACTCCGGCCGCCTCGTGACCAGATGCAGCACGGTCGTCCGATGTTGCAATGTCTGTCAACCGATCGGGAAGCGTGGCGTTACTGTTCCTGCCGAGGTACTTCGGCAAGCTGTACCGATATCAACCCTCTAGAGGAAATACCATGAAAAAAATGA
>CANHBC010000177.1 GCA_947458835.1 Betaproteobacteria bacterium
CGCTGGGTCTGACCTCGACCGAGCGCCGTGGCATGGACTCCGACATCGTCGGCGTCGGCATCGCCCACACGTTCTGATCGCCACAAGCGAGACGATGCGTTTGAAAACGGGCACCTTCGGGTGCCCGTTTTTTCTTTCAGGTTCCATGGATGACCCCGGACACCGTCGCTGAACTGCTCGCGCAGGCGTTGCGCGCGATCGAGGCAGGCTGGTGGTCGGACGCAAGGACGCTGCTCGAGCAGGCTCAGCAGATCGATGGCCGCCGGCCCGATGTGCTGATCAACCTCGGCCTGGCTTGTCTCAATGCCGGCTCGCCGCGCGATGCGATCGCGCCGCTGAAGAAGGCTGTCACACTCCGCCCGGATATACCGGACGGCCATTCCAACCTCGGACTGGCGCTGTCGGCGACCGGGCGCCACAAGGAAGCCACCGCCAGCCTGGCGCGTGCGGTCCGGCTGGCACCGGGCGATGCCCGGCTGCTGCACGACCTGGGCGTCGTCTGCCATGCGGCCGGTGACCTGCCGGGCGCTGCACGGGCCTTCCGGGAGGCGCTCGAACGGCAGCCAGGACTGGTCGATACGCGGTTCAACCTCGGCAACGTGCTGCGGTTGGCGGGCGACCTGCCAGGGGCGGAGACCGCCTGGCGGACGGTACTGCAGACGGTGCCGAGCCACCTGCCGTCGGCGCTGAACCTCGGCAGCCTGCTGCTCGGGGAACGACGACCCGCTGAGGCACTGGAGGGCTTCGACCGGATCCTTCCCGTTCACCCCGAGGTGGCGGCGCTGCACAACGGGCGTGGCAATGCCCTGCATGAACTCGGGCGGCTCGACGAGGCGCTGGACGCGTTCGCGCGCGCCGCATCGCTCGATCCCGAGAGCGCCGAGATCCGTTACAACCTGGCCAACCAGCAGCTCCAGTTGGGCCTGGTGGACGCGGCGCTGGAGACGTTCCGCCAGGTGCTGCGGCTGGATCCCGCGCATGCGCAGGCGGCGCAGAACCTGCTGTTCACGCTCAATTACGCCGATGCGATTCCGGCCGACGAGGTCGCGCGGCTGCACCGCGAGTGGGCGTCGGTGGTGGCCGGCGGTGGCGCCTCCGGTGGCCCTGCGGGCGGGCTCGGTAGCGGCGCTCGCAAGCGAGATGAGGCCTCTGGGCAGCGTAAGCAGTCACTCACGCCCGTTCCGGATCGTGCGGTCGGGCCGTCGAAGCGGCGCATCGGATTCGTCTCCGCCGACCTGCGCAGCCACTCGGTCGCCTGGTTCCTGCTGCCGCTGCTGGAGACGCTCGATCGCACGCGGTTCGAGGTGTACTGCTATTCGAACTCGCCCAACGAGGACGGGATCACCGAACGGCTGCGCGCGGCCAGCGACGGCTGGCGTCCGATCGTCGGGCTGGACGACGCGGCTGCGGCTCGGCAGGTGCGCGACGACCGGATCGACCTGCTGGTCGACCTGTCCGGGCACAGCGCCGGTCATCGGCTCGGCCTGTTCCGGCGGCGCCCGGCCGCCCGGCAGGCCACCTGGCTCGGCTATCCGAACACCACCGGACTGGCCGAGGTCGATGTCCGGCTGGTCGATGCGATCACCGACCCGCCTGGAGCGGCCGACGACCGTTCGGGGGACGAGCGTGCGCAGTCGCTGGCCAGCGAGCGATTGCTGCGCATCGCCGGCTGCTTCCTCTGCTACGGCCCGCCGCCCGATGCGCCGCCGGTATCGGTGCGCCAACCGGACGGAGGCGCTTCGCCGCTGGTCTTCGGCTCGTTCAACAACCTGCAGAAGATCTCCGCTGCCACGCTGGACCTCTGGGCGGCAGTGCTGGCTGCCGATCCCGGCTCGCTGCTTGCACTCAAGGCGGGCAGCCTGGAACAGCCGGGCGTACAGGCCCGGCTGCGCGCGGCCTTCGCCGCCCGGGCGATAGACCCGGCCCGGCTGCGTTTCCTGCCGCGCGATGCAGGCATCCCCGGCCACCTGGCGCGCTATGGCGGGATCGACGTGGCGCTCGACACCTTCCCCTACCACGGTACGACCACCACCTGCGAGGCGCTGTGGATGGGGGTGGAGGTCGTCTCCCTTGCCGGCGATCGCCATGCGAGCCGGGTCGGCGCGAGCCTGCTGGCGGCCGCCGGTTGTCCACAGTACTGCGTCACCGACCGCGACGGTTTCGTCACCGCCGCCCTGGAAGCGGCACGTACCGCCCGAGCCGATCCCACTGCCCGGGCCCGGCGTCGCGAGCGACTCACGGACAGCCTGCTACTCGACCGCACCCGCTTCGCCGCGCACTTCGCCGACGCCATCGAACAGACCCTCTCCCGCCCCTGACGCCCCCCAAACCCGGGTCAGACACGCATTTCCGCTCCACCCGCAAGTTTCCAGCCGCAAACCCGGGTCAGACACGCATTTCCCCACGCGTCTGTCCTGCGGGCGGGAATGCCGGAAATGCGTGTCTGACCCGGGTTTACGGCCGGAGTGGGGAAATGCGTGTCTGACCCGGGTTTGGGGCGGTGCTAACATCCGGCCGGTTCTTGTGCCGGTTCGATCCGGATCCCTGATCGGAGGTTTCCTTGGCTGGTCCGCTGTCGCATATCCGTGTCCTCGACCTCACCCGCGTGCTCGCCGGGCCGTGGTGCGGGCAGAATCTCGCCGATCTTGGCGCCGAAGTGATCAAGGTCGAGCGGCCGGGGAAGGGCGACGACTCGCGCGCCTTCGGCCCGCCGTGGATCAAGGACGCAGCGGGCAACGACACTGCCGAGGCTGCCTATTTCGTCTGTGCGAACCGTGGCAAGCAGTCGGTGACGCTCGACCTGTCCAAGCCCGAGGCGCAGCAGATCGTGCGGCGGCTGGCGGCGCAGTCCGATGTGCTGCTGGAGAACTACAAGGTCGGTGATCTGGCGCGCTACGGCCTGGGCTACGACGACCTGTCGAAGGACAATCCCGGCCTGATCTACTGCTCGATCACCGGCTTCGGCCAGACCGGTCCCTACCGCGACCGGCCGGGCTACGATTTCATGGCCCAGGGCATGGGCGGCCTGATGAGCGTCACCGGCGAGCGCGACGACCTGCCCGGCGGCGGTCCGCAGCGCGTCGGCGTGCCGATCGTGGACATCATGACCGGCATGTATGCCTCGATCGCGGTGTGCGCGGCGATCGCGCACCGCGCGGTCAGCGGCAAGGGCCAGTACATCGACATGGCCCTGCTCGACACGCAGGTCGCCTTCCTGTCTAACCAGGGCATGAACTACCTGGCCACCGGCGAGGCGCCAGCCCGTCTGGGCAACACGCATCCGAACATCGTGCCCTATCAGACGTTCCGTACGTCCGATGGCGCGATCATCCTCGCCTGCGGCAACGACAACCTGTTCCGGAAGTTCTGCGAAGTGGCCGGTCGCGGCGAACTCGCCACCGACCCGCGCTATGCCACCAACGGCAAGCGGGTCGAGAACCGTGCCGATCTCACCGCGGTGCTCGACGGCGTATTCGCGGGACGCACGACGAAGGAATGGGTCGTGCTGCTCGAAGGTGCCGGTGTGCCCAACGGTCCGATCAACGACCTGAAGCAGGTGTTCGAGGAGCCGCAGGTGGTCGCGCGCGGGATGCGGGTGGATGTGCCGCACCCCACCGCCGGCAAGGTGCCGATGGTGGCCAGCCCGATGCGCTTCTCGGCCACGCCGATCACCTACGAGGTGCCACCGCCCACCCTCGGTCAGCACACCGCGGACGTGCTGGCGCGCCGGCTCTCGATGTCGGTCGAGGAGATCGAGCGCCTGCGCCGCGACGGCATCACCTGAACGGCGCCGCGACGGGCGCCGCGCTCAGCGCCCGCAGGCCTCGCGCATCCCCAGTCCGCAGGCGTTGCGGAAACTCTCCTTCGAGTCGGCCGCGCGGTCCATGCCGGCGAGCAGCAGGCCGCGCATCATCCAGAGCTCGCCGTTGCGCTCGTTCAGCCGGAGGGCGGCCTCGACATCGGCCAGCGCCTCGGTCGGCCGGCCGCTGCGCGCGAAGCCCTGCGCGCGCGTGGCCAGCGCCCGCGGATCGCCGGGCGCGAGGGCGACCAGGCGGTTGAGGTCGGCCAGCGCGGCCTCCGCATTGCCCTTCAGGAACAGGGCGGTCGACCGGTTGACCAGCGCCTCGCGCGAAGCCGGGTCGAGTTCGACTGCGCGAGTGAAGTCCTGCAGCGCGGCGTCGATATCGCCCAGCTGCGCGTGCAGCGTGCCGCGGTTGTAGTGTGCCGACGACGAACGCGGTGCGGCCTCGACCGCGCGTTGCAGGTCGGCCATCGCCCGGTCGGGCTGCTTCGCCGCGATCCAGAGCGTCGCGCGCGCGGCGAGCGTGTCCGGATCGTCCGGACGCAGCGCGAGGCTGCGCTCGATCGCCTCGCGCGCCGGCTCTGGCTGGCCCAGGCGCAGGTGCGCGAGCGCGAGGTTGGTCCAGGCGATCGCGTTCTTCGGATCCAGCCGGGTGGCCTGGGTTGCTGCATCGGCCGCCCCGCGCAGGTCGCCGAGCGCGAGCAGCGCGGCCGACGCGTTGGCCCCCGGCTCGCCGCTGGAAGGCCTCAGTTCGGCAGCCCGGCGGTAGTAGGTGATCGCCTCGGCCGGCTGCCCGAGCTGCATCAGCGCGACGCCCGCGTTCAGGGCGGCGCTGAACTCGTTGGGCGCGATCGACGAGGCCTGTCTGAAGTCGGCCAGCGCCTCGGTGGGACGCCCGACGCGCAGCTTCTCGAGGCCGCGCACGATGAACGGCCGCTCCGCACCCAGGCGCCACGGTTCCTCGAGCTTCTTCACCGCGTCGTCCCACAGGCGCACGGGCGTGTCGAACGTGGCCAGCCGGTTCTTCGCCGGCATGCAGGCCAGCAGTGCGGCGGCCAGCAGCACGCCGAGGGCGATGCGCGTGGGCAGCAGGTGTCCGAGCAGGGGCAGCGCCGCCGGCAGGGCGAACATCCAGAGGTAGCTGCGGTACAGGACCATCGGCTCCTGCAGGCGGACCGTCGACAACTCGGTGCTGAACAGCATCAGGGGCGCGAGCATCGCGAAGCCGAGCAGCCGGGTCGTACGCCCGCGCAACAGCATCCATGCACCGAGGCCGGCATAGGCGAGCAGCATCGGCGCACCGAGCAGTTGCGGCAGCGCCGTCAGGGTCATCGCGAACCCGGGGCGAACGTCGATCGACATCCACGACGGGTTCGGCCATAGCCACGTGCCGAGATAGCCGAAGTACAGCCACGATTGGGTGAGCAGCGACAGTGGATAGACGTTTTCCAGCTGCAGCTGCGGCCGCCCCTCTTCCACCCCGGCGAGCATCTCTGCGACGAATGGCTCGTAGGGTGCGCCCAGCAGGCCACGCAGCCGCGCGACGACGAACAGGGCGATCGCGGTGTAGAGCAGGATCGGGAGCCAGAGCGAGCGCAGTAGAGACGCCAGCGCAGCGACTTCACCAGCCAGCGGCCGGCCGCCCGCAGGACCCGAAGATTCCTCCAGCTTGTCGCGCCGCGCACCATCGACCAGTACCGCCAGCGCGATCGCCACCGCCGGCAGCATCACCGCGTGTTCCTTGCAGAACAGCGCGACGAAGTAGCAGGCCGCCGCAAGGACATGCCATGCAGCGCGTCCGCCCGACAGCCCGCGCAGGAAGCACAGCAGCGAGAGCACGGAGAACAGCGTGGCCATCACGATGCTCCGCTGCACCAGGTAGGCGACGCCGTAGACGGCCACCGGGTGCACTGCGAACAGCAGCGCGCCGGCGAACGCATACCAGCAGGGCGCATCGTCGGACCAGTGGGTCATGCCCGGCAGGCGTCCGGGCAGTTCTTTCGCCGGGATCAGTACCCGCTCGAAGACCGCGCGCAGCAATACGAACAGCGCGATGCAGGTTGCCGAGTGCAAAACCAGGTTGATCGCGCGGTGCAGCGCGAGGTTGTCGCCCGCCGCAGCCCAGGTCCAGCCGAAGGTCACGTAGGAGAACCAGCGCAGGTCGAACGCGAACCACGATGCGGCGTACTGAGCCAGCACGCGGGGCGTGATCACTGCGCGGTCGTCGAACACCAGCGGGTTGTCGAGCGATCCGAGGTAGAGGCCGAAGACCGCGGCGACCAGCGCGGCGGACAGCCCCCATGCGACCGCCTTGCCGGCCCTGAACCGGTCAGGCGCCACGGGGAGGGCGGACACCGGTCAGCCCTCCGCGTCGATGAGTGCCGAGATGAACGCCCACTCGGCCGGCTCGACCGGCGTGATCGACAGCCGGTTGCCCCGTTGCAGGATCCGCATGCCGGACAGTTCGGGATGCGCGCGCAGTTCCGCCAGCGGCACCAGCCGGGTCTTGCTGACCAGCTTCATGTCGACGTTCATCCAGCGCGGTGCGTCCGGCGTGGACTTCGGGTCGTGGTACTCGCTCGCCGGATCGAACTGGGTGACGTCTGGATAGGCCTTGCGTGCGACCTTCATGATGCCGGCGATGCCCGGTTCGGCGCAGCTCGAATGGTAGAAGAACGCCAGGTCGCCGACCGACATGTCATCGCGCATGAAGTTGCGCGCCTGGTAGTTCCGCACGCCCCACCAGGCCGCAGTGCGGCCGGGTTCCTTCGCAAGGTGGTCGATGCCGAAGACATCCGGCTCGGATTTCATCAGCCAGTGGCGCATGGGTGGGACCTGAATCTCTGCTGGAGGGGCGGGGCCCGAACGGTCGAAGTATATCGAGTCGGCCGGGCGGCGACTGCGGGCGGCCGGATCGGGGGCGTCGCGGGCCGGAATCGACGGCGCTGTTGCCTGCCGCGACGACCGGGCTGGACTTCGCGAGTGGAGGCGCCATGGCTCAGGCTC
>CANHBC010000178.1 GCA_947458835.1 Betaproteobacteria bacterium
AGCGTCAGCGCGCACAGCAGCGCGACGGCCCCGCCGATCCGGCGGAAGAGGGGGCTGCGCGTCCGCGGACACTGCGCGAAGGCCGCAGCCGGCCCGGCCATGCTCATCGGGGATGGCCACGCAACGACCCGGAAACGGCCGGCTGAATGACCTGCCTTGCCCGGGCGAAAGCCGAAAGCCTCGTCTGCATTGCGAATTGCGCGGGAACGTGTCTATAGTGGAGATGTCCGCGCGAGTTTCTCATGCGCGGGCGGCGCACGCACGGAGCCACGCAGCATCCGGCGGCGCGACAGCGACGGATACAGCCGTGCATGTACCGGCCCGGCGCCTGATACCTACAAGATCAATTCAGGGAGGAGGCATCAAATGGCTGGAGATTCCACTGCAGCGGAAGGGGGCACGCGCGCGCGCCCGATGACCCGCGAAGAAAAGCGCGTGATCCTGGCGTCGTCGGCAGGCACCATCTTCGAGTGGTACGACTTCTACCTCTACGGGTCGCTCGCGGCGATCATCGGCGCCCAGTTCTTCTCGTCGTTCCCGGAGGCGACGCGCAACGTGTTCGCGCTGCTGGCCTTCGCCGCCGGCTTTCTGGTGCGCCCGTTCGGTGCGCTGGTGTTCGGCCGGCTCGGCGACATGGTCGGGCGCAAGTACACCTTCCTGATGACCATCCTGATCATGGGCGTGTCGACCTTCCTGGTCGGCATCCTGCCAGGCTACGAGACGATCGGCTGGGTCGCGCCGGTAACCCTGATTGCCCTGCGCATGCTGCAGGGACTGGCACTGGGCGGCGAGTACGGTGGCGCGGTGGTCTATGTCGCCGAGCACGCACCGCACGGGCGCAGGGGGTTCTTCACCAGCTGGATCCAGACCACGGCTACCCTCGGGCTGCTGCTGTCGCTGATGGTGATCCTCAGCGTGCGCAGCTTCGTCGGCGAAGAGGCGTTCGCCGCCTGGGGCTGGCGCATCCCGTTCATCCTGTCGATCTTCCTGCTGGCGATCTCGGTCTGGATCCGGCTGCAGATGGAGGAGTCGCCGGCATTCAAGAAGATGAAGGAGGAAGGCACGCATTCGAAGGCGCCGATCTCCGAGGCATTCGGCCAGTGGAAGAACGCGAAGTTCGCGCTGATCGCGCTGCTCGGGCTGACCGCCGGCCAGGCGGTAGTCTGGTACACGGGCCAGTTCTACGCGCTGTTCTTCCTGCAGAGCATCCTGCGCGTGGACATGTTCTCGGCCAACGTGCTCATCGCCTGGTCGCTGATCCTCGGCACCGCCGGGTTCGTGGTCTTCGGCACCCTGTCCGACCGCATCGGCCGCAAGCCGATCATCCTGGCAGGCTGCCTGCTCGCGGCGCTCACCTACTTCCCGGTGTTCAAGACGATCACCGCCATCGCCAACCCGGCCCTCAACAAGGCGCAGCAGAGCACCGAGGTCATCGTCACCGCGGACATCGAGCGCGACTGCTCGTTCCAGTTCAACCCGACCGGAACCGTCAAGTTCACCAGTTCCTGCGACGTGCTGAAGGCGGCGCTCGCGCGCAGCTCGGTGAACTACACCGCAAAGCAGGGCACGACCGGGACGGTGGCGAGCGTGAGCGTCGGCGGCACGGTGATCCAGTCCTACGACGCATCGAAGCTCTCCGGCGACGAGTTGAAGTCGACCGCTGCGGCGTTCACGAAGCAGCTCAACGAGGCACTGGCGGGGGCTGGCTACCCGGCCCCGGGCAAGCCGCATCCGGACACCATCAAGCTGAAAGGCTTCTTCGACATCTTCAACGCGCAGGCTTTCCCGCTGGTGCTGATCCTGACCTACCTGGTGCTGCTGGTGACGATGGTCTACGGGCCGATCGCCGCCGCGCTGGTCGAGCTGTTCCCGACCCGCATCCGCTACACCGGGATGTCGCTGCCCTACCACATCGGCAACGGCTGGTTCGGTGGGCTGATGCCCGCCACCGCGTTCGCGATGATCGCGCAGACCGGCGACATCTACTACGGGCTGTGGTATCCGATCGTGATCGCGATGATGACCTTCGTGATCGGCCTGATGTTCGTGCCGGAGAACCACAAGAAGGACATCTTCGCAGACCAGAAGCACGCCGGCTGACCGGGCGGGGTCATGGCCAGCCGCGGCAGGCCATGACCCACGGCAAGACGCAAAAAGGGCCGGTCCATTGGACCGGCCCTTTTCGTTACGCCGCGCCGCCCCGCGCCTGTCACGCGCGGGGACGGCATTCGCATCAGTTGGCGTCGAGCTTGATGCCGACCTGCTTGACGATCTTGGTCCAGCGCGCGATCTCGCTGCGCACCAGCTGGTCGTGCTGTTCCGGGGTCGATCCCACCGGCTCGGCCCCCTGGCTGGACAGGCGGTCGCGCACGGCGGGGTCCTGCAGCGCCTTGACCAGCGCTCCGTTGATCGTCTTGACGACACCGGCCGACACGTTGGCCGGGGCGAGCATGCCGAAGCCGGAGGAGACCTCGTAGCCGGGGAAGCCCTGCTCGGCGATCGTCGGCACGTCGGGCAGCGCGCGCGAGCGCTTCGCGCTGGTCACGCCGAGCGGACGCAGCTTGCCGGCCTGAACGTGCGACACGAAGACCGGCATCGACGCGGCCATCAGGATCACGTAGCCGCCGACCACGTCGGTGATCGCCTGCCCCGAGCCCTTGTACGGCACATGGACGTAGCTGCCACCGTTCATCGAGGACAGCAGTTCCATCGCGAGGTGGCCGACGGTGCCGGCACCCGACGAAGCGTAGTTCAGCTTGCCCGGGTTCTTGCGTGCGAGCGCCGCCAGTTCGCGCACCGACTTGATCGGCAGCGACGGGTGCGAAACGATCAGCGTCGGCACATCGGCCGCGATGCCCAGCATCGTGAAGTCCTTGATGCTGTCGTAGGGCAGCTTGGGCAGGATCGCCGCGTTGAACACGTGGGCGGAAGACACGAAGCCCACCGAGTAGCCATCGGCCGGCGCGCGGGCGAGCACCTCGGTGCCGATCGTGCTGCCGGCACCGCCCCGGTTCTCGATCACGAAAGTCTGGCCGAGCAGTTCCTGCATGCGCGTGGCCACGCCGCGCGCGATGATGTCGGTGTTCCCGCCGGGCGGGAACGGCACGATCATCCGGATCGGCTTCGCAGGGTAGGCCTGGGCCGCGGCGACTGCGGGCAGCGCAGCCAGCAGGGCGATCGACAGTGTGGACAGGGACAGCCGGGCGGCGGGTGCAACGCCGGCCCGCGCCGCTGGGGTGCGGTGTTTCATCTGCGACTCCTCTCGTGGATTTCAGCGGCGGGCGCGCCGCGAGGCACTGCCGTCGCCGCCGTGACGGGCGCCCGGATTCTCGGATCCAGGCGTCCTGCGGTGATATTCAGGAAACCGTCAGTCTACTTCACTTGGCGCCGGCCGCTGCGCCGAGGAAGGCCGGACGTTTCAGGCTGCGGGAAAGCACCACCTTGCCCGGGACCGCGGTGGCGGACGATGACTCGCCCACCCGCAGGGTGCCGGTGGCCTCGTCGCCACGCATCGGCGCCAGGATCTCGTGGCGTACCGGCTTGCCGCCGACTTCCGCGGCGAAGACCAGGCTCATGTCGTTGCCGATCATCTCGCCGAACAGCAGCTTGCCGGGCCGGCCACCGACGGTCACGCTGCCGCTGAAGATCTGGAAGCGCTGCTCGAGGTCGAACTGAACCGGTACCGCCGGACCGCCGGCCACCGGGATCGTACCCTGCCAGCGCCCGGCGCCCTGCCCCGGCACGATCCACAGGTAGACGTAGGCCAGGCCTGGCGTGCCGACTTTCTTCTCGGGCACATCGAGCGTGATCCGGTCGTCGGGCAGCCAGTCCTCGAAATGGTAGTCGTGGGTGACCACGCGCGCGCCCGGGCGCAGTTCGGCCAGCAGCTTCGGCCGCGCCATCATGTTCACTTCCGGCAGCAGGTACATCGTGACCACGTCCGCTTTCGTGAGGTCGGTCTTGAACATGTCGCGCTGGAAGAACTCGACCCGGTCGGCCACGCCGGCCTGCTTCGCCTGGGCGTTGGCCTGGCGCACCAGTTCGCCGTCGAGGTCGACCCCGATGCCGCGAAGCCCGAAGCGCTGGGCAGCGGTGATCACGATCCGGCCGTCACCGGACCCCAGGTCGACCAGGAAGTCCTTGGCGCCGACCCGCCCCATGCGCAGCATCTCGTCCACCACCTTCTGTGGCGTGGGCACGTAGGGCGACGAATCGGAGCGGATGACCACCGCGTCGCGCGCAGCGGGCTGCGCGCGCGCGGCTGCGGGCAGCAGCAGCCCTGCGGTGGCCGCGGCCAGTGCGCCCAGCGCGGGCCTGCGGCCCGCCAGGCCAGTAACCCGTGTCGGGCGGGCGGATGACGCCTGCGATCGGAAAGCAGGTTCTGCAGGGTTCATTTGACGAGTCCAGTCGGTCGGAAATAGCCCGAGGTCGGGCTTCGGGTGGCGTGCCACGGATGGGTGACGGCCTTGTCGTAGTCGGGACCGTCCCGGTAGAGCACCTTGACGGTGCCTTCGATGCGATCGCCACGCACCCGGCCGGTGAAGTCCTGACGCATCAGCCCGACCTTGTCGAGCGTGATGTCCATCGAGAACGAGACCGCGTCACCGCGCAGCGTGGCGCCCAGGAACAGGCCCCGCCGGTCGCCGACACGGCAGATGCCATCGATCATCTGGAACCGCTGCTCGATCAGGGCGTCGTAGCGCTGCGGCGTGCCGCCCAGCGGCAGCTCCCAGGTCCAGGCGCCCTGGACCCGCGCCGGGACGATCCAGCCGAGTACCCGGCCGGCTTCGGCGTCGGTGAAGTCCGGCTCCCAGCCGGACATCTCGAACCCGTTGGAGATCAGCCGCGTGCCCGGGCGCGCCTCGGCCAGCAGCTTGGGCCTGAGCAGGCGCATCAGTTCCGGGAACAGCCACATGGTGATCACCGTGGCATCGCCCAGATCGGCGTCGAACACGTTGCGGTGGTAGAACCGGGCGCGGTCGCCCAGCCCCTGTTCGCGCGCGCTGGCATTGGCCTGGGCGACCAGCGCCGGATTGATATCCACGCCCCAGCCGCGGACGTTGGGATGCGCCTTGAGGGCCGCCAGCACGATCCGGCCATCCCCCGACCCGAGGTCGGCGATCACGTCCCCGTCGCGCAGTTGCGCGAGCTTCACCATCCGGTCGACGATGAACTCGGGACTGCCGACGAACAGCGAGAAGCGCTCCTGCGCCCGCGCCACGCCAGGGCCGAGCAAGGCAGCACTGGCGAGCAGGGACAGGCAGGCGTCGCGCCGGCCGGGCATCGCGGGCCGGCCGTCCTGGCGGTGCGGGTTCACTTGAGATCGATGCCGGTCGGACGGAACCAGCCGCTCTTGACGGCACGGCGTGCAGCCCAGGGCAGTTCGACAGGCTTGGCATCGGGCATCGACACCTTCACGCTGCCCTTGATCGTGTCGCCGTTGACCTTGCCGGCGAACTCGTGCTTCGTGCGCCCGACGCCGGCGATCGTCATGTCGAACACGAACGACAGGTCCTCGCCGCGCAGCTTCACGTCGGTCAGGCTCTCGCGCCGGTTGCCGACGCGGGCGAAGCCCTCGGCGTTCTGGAACGCCTGGTTCATGATCACGTCATAGGTGTGGCTGGTGCCGTTGAGCGGCAGGTCCCAGGTCCAGTAGCCAGCCACGCGCGCCGGCACGATCCACAGCATGATCGGGCTGGAACCCTCGCGGTCGATGACGTCGGGCTGCCACATCCCGAGGATGTTCTCGGTGCCGATCAGTTGCCCGTTGACGATCACCCGGGTACCCGGCCGCGCCTCTGCCAGGATCTTCGGCTGCAGCAGACGGGTCAGGTTGGCGAACAGCCACATGTTGATCACGTTGACCTGGCTCAGGTCGACGTCGAACGCATTGCGCTGGCTGAACTGCGCGCGGTCGGACACGCCCTGCTTCGCGGCCTCTTCGGTCGCGGTCTTGACCAGCCACTCCTGCAGGTCGACGCCCCAGCCGCGCACCTTCGGGTTGCTCTTCGCCGCGGCGATGATGATCTGGCCGTTGCCCGACCCCAGGTCGGCGACCACGTCACCGTCCTTCAGTGCGGCGAGCCTGATCATGCGGTTGACCGCATCCTGGCTGCTCGGTCCGAACGGGGTGGCGTACTCCTGCGCAAGCGCCGCACGCATCGGGCCGAAGGCCCCCGCGAGCAGGCCGGCGGCCGCGGAGGCCCTGGCGATGAAGATTCGACGCGACGGCTGTTCCATGTGTTCTCCCTGTCCCCTTGTTGCGTTGAGTGCCCGCGGCCCGGCCCCCCGGACCACCGGCCGATGCCTACTTCGTGTCGACCCCCGTCGGACGGAAGTAGGCGGTGGTCGTGGTGCGCCGTGCGACCCACGGCAGTTCGACGTTCTTGCCATTGGGCATCGCCACCTTCACCGAGCCCTTGATCTGGTCGCCGTTCACCTTGCCCGCGAACTCGTGCCGGGTCAGGCCGATGCCATCGAGCGTCATCTCGAGCGTGAACGCGAAATCCTCGCCGCGCAGGCGGACGTTCTGCAGCAGGCCGCGCCGGCTGCCGGCCCGGGTCACACCCTCGGCCATCTGGAAGCGCTGCTCGAGGATCGCGTCATGGGTGAACGGGATGCCGTTGAGCGTGTACTGCCAGGTCCAGTAGCCCTCGACCTTCGCCGGCACGATCCAGAGGCCGACTGCCGAGCCGGCTTCCTTGTCCCATTCATCGGCCTGCCACGATCCCATGTCGAACAGGTGGGTCAGCACGCGCGTGCCCGGCCG
>CANHBC010000179.1 GCA_947458835.1 Betaproteobacteria bacterium
CAGCCCGGGCACCCGCATCTGGCAGAGATCGCGCTCGACGTCGGGGAACTCGAGGATGGCCTGCAGCACCACCGGGCCGTTGACCACCTCGACGCGCTGGCTCTTGCGCAGCACGTGGCAGTTGGTGATGACGGTTTCGGGCCCGATCACGACTGCGCTGCCGGTCGCGAGCCGCCGGGCCTTGGGCTCGGCGCCCGCATAGGTGATCACCATGAACACGCTGGGCGACAGCTTCTCGAAGAGGGCTATGGGTGCAAGCACCTGGGCGTGGACGAGGGCGGGCAGCCATGCCGCGAGGGTCATCGCGGCAGCGGTGGCCAGGCCTCGGTGCGGGCGGGGGCGGCGAGTCGTGCCGCCTGTCGATTCAACGGGGTGCAAGCAACCCACCCAGGTCTTCCAGCGTCAGCGGGCGTGCGGGTGCTGCGCGCGGTCCACCTCGCGCAAGGCGCATTTCAAGGCCCTCCTGCGCAAGCCTGGCCGTGAAGCGCGGCGACCGGACCATTGCGCGCACGAACTCCCGGTCGCGCACGAACACGACGCTGCCGGATTCGCCGAGCAGCTGGCCGACAGCTCCGTCGAACAGGCCCTCGCGTCCGATCTCGGACCCGCGTACGCTCCGCCCCGCGGGCAGGGGTGCCTTCGGATCGAGCAGATCGAGCATCACCATCCTCGCCAGGCTCGCGGCGCCCATCGCGACCGCGCCCCGGAAGAGTGCGGCGCTCTCGGCCGACCATGCATCCATGGACTCCCGGATGCTTCCGGTGCCCAGCGTCGGCGACTCGAAGATGAAGTTGCGTGCATAGACGTCGGCGCCGGCGCCGGGACGCGCCAGCCGGGCCGTGGCCTGGATCGTGAAGACATCCAGTGTCTCGGTGAACACCATCGTCGACTCGATCAGGAGCGTTGCGCGGTCGGCCGGAGCCTTGGCGTCGACCAGTGCAGCGTCCTTGGCGACCTTTCCGTGCAGGTGTTCGAAGCCGACCACCTCGAAACGGGTGTCGCCGGCGAATGCAGCCTCGAGTTCCTCGCTCAGGGCGGCGATCGGATCGAAGCTGCCCATCGCGTCGACCAGCCTCGGGTGCTCCAGCGCGAACGTCTCCATGCTGCGCTGCAAGCGTGCGCGCAGTATCGCTCCGCCGATCGCGGCACCGATGGCCACCCCGAGTATCCCGGCCGCGCCAGCGCCAGGCGGTACATAGGTCGCGGCCAGCGTCCGATTGACCTGCGCCTGGGTCGAATCGAGCAGGCTCAGGACGGGCACGGCGCTGATCACATGCACGGAGCGAATCGCCGCAGCATCCTGCGCAGACAGTGCCCGGGTCGACACGGGCTGGGACCTCGCGGCCGGTGCAGCCAGCACGAGCAGTAGCGCCAGTGCGAGCAGCAGCGCTCCCCAGGTGCCCGTGGATGGCCGGGCGTGCCGGTATGCACTCAAGCTGGCGCCCTGCGGCTGTAACGCATGGTCATTTTCCGACAAGGCCCTGGAGATCGTCGATCGTCGTGTCAAGACGGCCGGGCTTCGTTCTGGAGGCGCGCCCCAGATCCAGCGGTGCGACCCGAATGCGGTCGGCGAGGGCCGATCCGAACTGTTTTCGCAGAATAGCAAAATCCCTGTCGCGGTGGTCGACCACGCTGACCGACGTGACCACCCGGCCGGATGATGCGTCGACGGACAGCGTGGCGTGGACGTTGCCGAGGTAAAGCACGTCCCCGGGTGCCGTCCGGAACTCGCGCTCGAGTGACGGCGTGCCAAAGGTCGCGGTGGCACCCTGCGCGCCGACAGCCCTGCGCAGCACATGCACCCCGGCTGGCAATTCGACGACGGCCAGGCGGCCGCTGAATGCTCTACCGTCTCTCGCCGTGCCAGACCAGTCCAGTGTAATCCCGGTCCCCGTCACAGGCACCGATAGCAGCCGCCTGCCTCCGCCCGTCCCGCTTTCGATCTGGTACCAGAAGGCGCTGACGTATCCGTCGGTGACGGTGCCCGAAAACACAACGACGGAAGACCCGGCGCGGGCCGGGTCGAAACCCCGCTCGACGTTGGCGGTGCCCGGGCTCGTGCAGCCAGCGCCTGCGACCAGCGGCGCGAGCAGGCCAGCGAGTGCAAGCCGGCGGTTCAATGCTGCAGGATCTTCGCCAGGAAGTGCTGCGCCCGCTCCGACCGCGGGCTGCCGAAGAAGGCTTCCTTCGTCGCGTCCTCGACGATCTCGCCGCAGTCCATGAAGATCACCCGGTCGGCCACCTTGCGCGCGAAACCCATCTCGTGGGTGACCACCATCATCGTCATGCCTTCGTGCGCGAGTTCGACCATCACGTCGAGCACTTCGTTGACCATCTCCGGGTCGAGCGCCGAGGTCGGCTCGTCGAACAGCATCGCGATCGGATCCATCGACAGTGCGCGGGCGATCGCCACCCGCTGCTGCTGGCCGCCGGAGAGCTGCCCCGGGAACTTGTCCTTCTGGGCGATCAGCCCGACGCGATCGAGCAGCTTCAGGCCGCGGGCCTTCGCCTCCTCGGCTGGGCGGCCGAGCACCTTCACCTGCCCGAGCGTGAGGTTCTCGGTGATCGACAGGTGCGGGAACAGCTCGAAGTTCTGGAACACCATGCCCACGCGGGCGCGCAGCCGGGGCAGGTTGGTCTTCGGGTCGGCGAGCGAGATGCCGTCGACCACCACGTCGCCCTTCTGGAACGGCTCGAGCGCGTTCACGCACTTGATCAGCGTCGACTTGCCCGAGCCGGAGGGCCCGCAGACCACCACCACCTCGCCCTTCTCGACGCTGGTCGTGCAGTCGGTCAGCACCTGGAAGCTGCCATACCACTTCGAGATGCCCCGGATGTCGATCATCGGCATGCTGTCATCCTCTGTTTCGCATGGCGGTCCGCTGTCAGCGGACCACGGCGATCCTGCGCTGCAGCTGCCTCACCGCCAGTGACAGCGTGAAGCAGATGACGAAATAGACCAGCGCGACGAACACGTACATCTCGACCAGCCGGCCGTCGCGCTGCGCGATCTTGGCGGCAGCACCGACGAAGTCGGTGGCCGAGATCACGTAGACCAGCGAGGTGTCCTGGAACAGGATGATGGTCTGCGTGAGCAGCACCGGGATCATGTTCCGGAACGCCTGCGGCAGGACCACCAGCCGCATCGTCTGGGCATAGGTCAGGCCCAGCGCCTGGGCGGCATGGACCTGGCCGCGCGGGATCGACTGGATGCCGGCGCGCATGATCTCGCAGAAATACGCCGCCTCGAACATGATGAATGTGATGATGGCGGTGCGCTCCGCACCGACCTGCGGCGGTCGGTCATAGCCCATCGATACCTGCAGGATCACCGGTACCAGGAAGAAGAACCAGAAGATCACCAGCACCAGCGGGATCGAGCGCATCAGGTTCACGTAGCCGGCGGCCAGCATCGCCAGCGGCCGGACCGGCGACAGCCGCGCGAGCGCGAGCAGGGTGCCGAAGAACAGCCCGCCGACTGCGGCGATCGCGGTCAGCTCCAGCGTGTACTGCATCCCCTTCCACAGGTAGGGCAGGGCGCCGCCGATCACCGACCAGTCGAACTCCATCCGTGCCTCCCTACTTCGCGCCGGCGATGTAGCCAGGCACGGCGGTGCGCCGCTCGACCAGAGCCATCACCCGGTTGGCGGCCATCGCGATCACGATGTAGATCAGCGTGGCGGCGGTGAACGCCTCGAAGAAACGGAACGTGTACTCACCCATCTCGCGGGTACGGAAGGTGAGTTCCGCCAGGCCGATGGTGAGCGCGATCGACGTGTTCTTGATCAGGTTCATCGTCTCGCTGGTGAGCGGTGGGATGATGATCCGGAAGGCCATCGGCAGCAGCACATGGCGGTACGACTGGCTCGTGGTCAGGCCGATCGACTGCGCGGCCAGTCGCTGACCGCGTGGCAGCGACTGGATACCGGCACGCACCTGCTCCGCGATGCGGGCCGAGGTGAACAGTCCCAGGCACAGGGTGGCCGACAGGAACTGGGCGTGCGCCGGGTCGGCCGCGACGACCCAGGCCTTCAGCGGCGGTATGAACTCCGGCACCACGAAGTACCAGAGGAACATCTGCACCAGCAGCGGGATGTTGCGGAAGAGTTCGACCCAGGCATTGCCGAGGCACACCAGCAGACGGTTGTCAGTGGTGCGCAGCGTGCCGACCACCGATCCAGCCGCCATGGCGATCAGCCAGGAACAGGCGGCGACACCGAGTGTCCACCAGAGGCCCGAGAGCAGCATCTCCCAGTAATAGACACCGCCTTCCGGCAGTTCCTGCAGGAACACCGACCAGTCGAGACTGAATCCCATCGAGTTTCCCGGCGTGTGTCGAGCCCCGCAGGGCGCGGGTGCCTGATCAGCCCTGCGCCCCGTCCCCTGACATTCAGGCAGGCTGGCGAAGGCCGGCCTGCCACTGCCTTGTGGTTATTGCACGCCGCGGTCGTTCGGGTTCCTGAAGGCGTCACGCAGTGCCGGCGACACCGGGAAGTTCAGGTTGACGTTGCGCGGCGGGATCGGGCTCATGAACCACTTCGCGTAGAGCTTCTCGATCTCGCCCGACTTCATCAGCCCGCCGATGGTGCGGTCGACCAGGGCCTTGAACGGCGCGTCGTCGCGCCGGAGCATCACGCTGTAGGGCTCGGTGCGCAGCGACTCCTCGAGGATCCGGAAGTCACCCGGGTTGCGGGCGTTGGCGATCTGGCCGGCGAGCAGCACGTCGTCCATCACGAACGCGGCCACCCGGTCGTCCGCCAGCAGCAGGAATGACTCGGAGTGGTCCTTGCCGTAGATTTCCTTCACGTCGATGCCACCGGTCTTCTCGTACTTCTTGAGCAGGGGTACCGAGGTGGTGCCGGCGGTGGTCGAGATCGTGCGCCCGTTCAGGTCGGCGAAGGTCCTGATCGGGGAGGATTTCCTGACCGCGGCGGTGACGTTGATCACGAAATAGGTGGGGCCGAACGCGACCTGCTTCTGACGGTCGACCGAATTGGTGGTCGAACCGCACTCCAGGTCGATCGACCCGTTCTGCAGCAGCGGGATGCGGTTGGCCGAGGTCACCGGTTGCAGCACGACCTTCAGGTTCGGCATCTTCAGTTCGGCCTTGACCGCATCGATCACCCGCGCGCAGATGTCCATCGCATAGCCGACGGCCTGCTGCTTGTCGTCGAGGTATGAGAACGGGATCGACGCTTCCCGGTGGCCGATCGTGATCGTCCCGGTGTCGCGGATCTTGGCGAGGGTGCCGGTGAGTGCCTGCGCAGAGGCCAGCGCAGGGAGGAGGGTGATCGCGCATCCGATCGCCATCGAAGCCAGTCGTTTCACATGCGTCTCCTGTTGAGAACGGTTTCGCTGAAGCCGGTCGGGGTGCCGACCACGCGCGATATAGCCACAGCTGGTGGCGGCTTGTCCAGAAACGCCTCCGTGCCTTGGCAACAAGGCACGACCGGCAAGTTCGCGTGTCGCCTGCGAGACGCTGAAGCGGCGGCCGGATCCAGCCGGTGTCAGGCAGGAACCGTTCCGCCGGCGGGGGTATCGGGCGGGGCCAGCAACAGGGATGCCCCGGCGGTCGGGCAATCCGCGGCCGTGCGGCGCGCCGAGCGGTGGCCGGGCGACGATGCCTTCCGGCCGGAGTCGGAGTACGATTCGAGGACAACGATAACCAGAGCGATCTGGAGGAGCCCGGCGTGCATCACCCGCGCCGGTCCACGGGAACCCGTGCGATCGCCCCCCTGCGGGACGACGACACCGGGCCACGCGCCGCGCGCCGGCCGCAGGCAGGCATGCGGGCTTGCAACGTGCCAGGAGAGATGATTGAAGCCGACGGACGTCCGTGATCCGGAGTATTTCCACAAGGTCGTCGATTGCCAGCATGCGTGCCCCGCGCATACACCGGTTCCCGAATACATCCGGCTGATTGCCGCCGGCCGGTACACCGAGGCCTACAAGATCAACTGGGACTCCAACGTGTTCCCGGGCATCCTCGGCCGGACCTGCGACCGCCCGTGCGAGCCGGCCTGCCGGCGCGGACGGGTCGAGGAGGCCAACCAGGACAAGCCCGAGCCGGTTGCCATCTGCCGGCTCAAGCGGGTGACCGCCGACCACAAGGATGCCGAGGCGATCCGCGCGATGATCCCGAAGCCGGCGTCGACGCAGAACGGGCGACGGATCGCCTGCGTGGGCGCTGGTCCGGCGTCTCTCACCGTCGCGCGCGACCTCGCGCCGCTGGGCTACTCGGTCACGGTGTTCGACCGCGACCCTAAGGCGGGCGGCTTCATCCGATCGCAGATCCCGCGCTTCCGCCTTCCGGAGACGGTCATCGACGAGGAGGTCGGCTATGTGATGGACCTCGGCGTCGAGTTCCGCGGCGGCACCGAGATCCACTCGATGCGCGACCTGCTTGCGCAGGACTTCGATGCGGTGTTCGTCGGCTCGGGCGCACCGCGCGGACGTGACCTCGAACTGCCGGGCCGGGGCGAGGCGTCGGCCAACATCCACCTGGGCATCGACTGGCTGTCCTCGGTGTCCTTCGGCCATACCACCCGCATCGG
>CANHBC010000180.1 GCA_947458835.1 Betaproteobacteria bacterium
CGCGGCCGGGCTGGCGCCACGCCCCCGGTGACGCCGCGCCAGGCAGGGCGCGTGGTGGCCGCCTTCGGCCGCAAGGTCGAAGTGCTGGTCGATGCCGACGGCCAGCGCATCCGCTGCGCAGCGCACGGCCGGCGCATGGAGGCGGTCTGCGGCGACCGGGTCGAGGTGAGCCGGGCCGCGGAAGGCCACGACGCCTCTCAGGGCATGGTCGAAACCATCCTGCCCAGGACGAGCGTGCTGTTCCGCCGCGACGCGATGCGCGAGAAAGTGATCGCCGCCAACGTGTCGCTGGTCGCATACGTCGTCGCCGGCGAGCCGCCCTTCTCCGACGAGTTGCTGTCGCGCTGCCTGATCGCCGCCGGGGCCGCCGGCATCGGCGCCCTGATCGTACTGAACAAGACCGACCTCCCCCAGGCCGCCGCTACCGCGCGTGCACAGCTGGCCTCGTTCACGGCGCTCGGCTACCCGGTCGTGGAGGTCGCCGCCAAGCATGACGTGGCCAGCCTGCGCGAGCGCCTGGCCGGCCACGATGCGCTGCTGATCGGGCAGTCGGGCATGGGCAAGTCGACGCTGGTCAATGCACTGGTGCCCGACGCCCAGGCACGCACCGGCGAGATCTCCGTCGCGCTCGATGCCGGTCGGCACACGACGACCGCGAGCCGCCTGTATCCGCTGCCGCCCTCGGGCAGCGTGATCGATTCGCCCGGCCTGCAGGCGTTCGGACTCGCCCACGTGCCCACCGACCGGCTGGCCGCAGCCTTCCCGGAGTTCGCACCACTCATCGGGTCATGCCGGTTCGCGAACTGTCGGCACCAGACCGAACCGGGTTGCGCGGTGCGAGAAGCCTTGCGGTCGGGTACGGTCGATGCCCGGCGGATGCGCATCTACGACACCCTGCTCGCCGAGGGCGAGCATGCCGCGCGTCGCGCCCTGCACAGCGGCGGTTCGTCCTAGCCGCCGGCGGCGCTCCCCGCTGCGATCCAGCGGTCACACACCCGGTCGAGCATCGCCCGCGGATCCGCCGGCAACTGCCGCAGGGTGAGGCTTTCACCCACGCGGCTGCCGATCCGGCGCAGCGCGCGCGCGAGCGGCTGCAGCGTCGCGTGGTGGCGCCAGGACACGTGCCCGGAGCGGACCCGCCAGACCCGGGCCGCATTGCTCGGCATCGCCATCGGGAGGCTGGGGGGCGGCACGGGCAGCGCCGCGCCAGCAGCTCGACGCAGCGTCAGGCTGACGTTACCGAAGTCGGACGAATGCCAGCACGCCACCGGTTCCAGCCCGACCTTGAGCGCCAGCCGCTCGAGCGACGCGGCATTGAAATTGTAGAGGTGGGCCGCGTGGAACAGGTGGCCCGGGGCCTGGCAGGTCGCCTCGACATTCGGCACCTCGACCACCGCGATCCCGCCCGGCGCGAGCCATGCGGCGACGCGGGCAAGTGCTGCCTCCGGGTCGCGCAGGTGCTCGAGCACGTGGAACATCGTGACGAGGTCGAACGCGCCTTCAGCCGGCCTTGCCTCGTGCAGCGGCGACACCATGAGATCGAGGCCGAGCACGCGACGCGCATGGCTGGCGTACCCCTCGTTCGGTTCGATACCGGTCACGGCGAGCCCGCGGGTGCGCCCGAGCAGGTAAGCGAATTCGCCGCCGCCGGCGCCGATGTCGAGCGCCCGGCCTGCGCGGTCCGCGATCGGCGCCAGGCGGGGCAGCCGGGCCAGCCGATCCAGCGCCACCCGGCCGGCACGCAGGATGTGCCGACGCGACGGTGCAACCTGCTGCTTGTAGTCGATGCGGTAGCGCTCCCGATAGTAGTCGTCGAGGGCCGCCGGATCCGGCATCGGGTCGCAGCGCACCAGTCCGCAGCCGGTGCACATCACCGTCTGGAGGGGATCGCCGTGGCGGTCGCGCTGCGCCAGCACGCGTACCTCGCCCGAACCGCAGAGGTTGCAGGGGTCGCTCGCCTGCTGGAGAGTGCCGGGTGCCGCGACAGGGACGGGAGCTTTCATGACAGGATCCGTGGGTGGGGTCATTGGCGCGGGGCCGGTACGACGGATTTTTCGGGAGCCGCTGGCGCGGACAGGCAGAGCGGCCAGCGCCCGGGCTCCGGCCCGCGCGGTACGCACCGGCCTCGCCATGCGCTCAGGCGGGAGAGAATACCTCGCGGGCGCCATTGCGCGTGACGCTGGACCGTGACCCACGGCGACAGCACCCTGTCCGACGATGCCGAAGCCGCGCCGGTAAGGGTACCGTTCATTGCGGGCACCCGTGAGTCAGACCGCCCGGTTGCCGGCAAGTTCCCACGCCAGTCCGCCGCGTGTCGCTCCAGAGGACGGGCGCGACGGCCCGGCGGCCCCGGGGCTGCTGCGGTATCCTCGTTCAATGTCCCGGATGCCCGCCCGCCGATGCTGTGCGGCAGCGCTGCTTGCGCTGCCTGCCCTGCTTTCGTTCGCCCTGCAGGCGCCCGCGCAGGCGGCGGCCCCGGTGGCCGCCGACGAGTCGGCTGTTTCCACCGGGGCCTGGTTCTGCAGCCGCCACCTCGAGGCGCTGTCGGCCGGCGCACGCGGCGGCGCCCCGGAGGTCCGCTCCGCGGTGCAGTCGTTCGCGCTCGGCTACGTTTACGGCGTGTCCGATGCCGTCGGCAGGCCGTTCCCGGAAACCTCAGCCAACCAGGACCGCATCCGGTCGCTGGTGGAGCGAAGCTGCAGCGAAGACCCGGCGCGCGCCATCCGTGAGGCGACACTGCTCTCCGGCCGCGCCATGCTGGCCGATGCCGGATCCGCCAGCGCCAAGGCGGCGGCCGACGCAACGGGGGCGCTGGCCTGCAGCGTTCATCTGGCTGCCGGTGCCGACGCGCAGGGCCGCCCGAGCGCACGCACGCTCCAGGTCCGCAACTGGGCCGACGGCTACATCAACGCACGCTTCGAACGCGCCGGCCGCGGGCTGATCCCGACCGCGAAGAACAAGGCGCTGATGCTCGAGCGCTTCGCGGCTGCCTGTACCGGCACGCCATCGGCCACGGTGCGCGAAGCCGCGCGCCGAGTGGTCGACGACACGCTGCCGGCCCGATGACCGTTTCAGTCGGTGGCGATCCAACCCCTGCCGCTTCGATCCCTGACCCTTCAACCGCTGACCCTTCTACCCCTGACTCTTCAACTGCTGACCTGCGAGGAATACGAAAATGGCCGAACGCCCCGATGACAGGATGCCCGAACCGGTAATGGACCCGGCGGCCCTCTGCCGCGAGGAGATCTACACCGACGGCAAGGTCGGCACCCTGCGCTGCATGGTGCCGGTGAACGTCGATGGCAGCACCGACACTTCCCGGCCGCTGCGCTTCGTCGGCGAGGCGCAGATCCTCACGCCGGCCGGAGCGCTGCCGCTGTCCTTCGAGGTCGAAGGCGAGACTCTGGCAGAGGCCGTGCAGAACTACGCAGCCGCCGCCAAGGAAGGCATCGAGCGCGCGGTGCGCGAGATCCAGGAACTGCGCCGCCAGCAGTCCTCTGGACTCGTCATCCCGAAGGGCCCGATCGGACCGGGCGGCCTGCCTGGCGGCATGGGCGGCGGCAAGATCCAGATGCCCTGACCCGGGCCCTGGCCGCCGCGCGCGCGGCGGTCAGCTCGGGATGTCCAGTTCCAGGTTGTCGATCAGGCGGGTGCGCCCCAGGCGTGCCGCGCCGAGCACCACCAGCCTGCGGTCTTCGGGCGTCGGCGACTGCAGGTCATGCTGGCGCCGCACCGCCACGTAGTCGGGCGTCCAGCCACGTGCAGCCAGCGCCTGCATCGCATCGCGCTCCACCATGCCATGCAGTGCGCCAGAGCGCACCGCGTCGCAGGCCCGCTGCAGGATGGCATAGAGCTGCGGCGCCTCGGCGCGCTCGGTCGGGCTCAGGTAGGCGTTGCGCGAGGACAGCGCGAGCCCGTCATCGGCACGGACGGTCTCCGCCGGGATGATCTCGATCGGCAGTGCGAGCTGGCGCACCATGTCGCGAAGTACCAGGTACTGCTGGTAGTCCTTCTTGCCGAACAGCGCCGCATGCGGCCGGACCATGTTGAACAGCTTCAGAACGACGGTGGCCACGCCGCTGAAGTGGCCGGGCCGGATCGCGCCATCGAGCACGTGCTGCAGTTCGGACGGCTCCACCACGAAGGTCTGCGGTTCGGGGTAGATCTCGCGTTCGTCCGGCACGAACACCACGTTGGCGCCGGCTGCGCGGCACTTCTCGCAGTCGGCCTCCAGCGTGCGCGGATAGCGGTCGAAGTCCTCGCGCGGGCCGAACTGCAGCCGGTTCACGAAGATGCTGACCACGGTACACGCTGCGCGCGGCTTGGCCAGCCGCACGAGCTGGATATGCCCCTCGTGCAGGTTGCCCATCGTCGGCACGAACACGTTGTTCGGCTCGCGCTGCAACCGTTCGCGCAGCGCATCCACCGAATGAATCACGTCCATCGAAGAACCTGCCCGATGATTGTCTAGAAGGAATGCTCAGGGGCGGGAAAGCTGCCCGCCTTGACCTCGGCCACGTACGCCGCCACGGCCGCCTCGATGCTGGCGCTGCCCGCCATGAAGTTCTTGACGAAGCGGGCCTTCCGGCCGGGGAACACATCGAGCATGTCATGCAGCACCAGTACCTGACCGGAGCACGCCGGCCCCGCGCCGATGCCGATCGTCGGAACCTTCGCCGCGGCGGTGAGTTCACCGGCCAGCGCGGCGGGGATCGCCTCGAACAACAGCAGGCCAGCGCCCGCCGCCTCGAGCCGAACTGCCTCGTCGCGCAGCCGCAGCGCCGCTGCGTCGGTACGGCCCTGCACGCGGTAGCCGCCGAGCTGGTGCACCGACTGCGGCGTAAGCCCGATGTGCGCGCAAACCGGGATCCCGCGCTCGACCAGGAAGGACACGGTCGGCTCCATCGCCACCCCGCCCTCGATCTTCACCATCTGCGCGCCCGCGGCCATCAGCAGCGCCGCGTTCTCGAACGCCTGCTGCGGGCTCACCTGGAAGCTGCCGAACGGCATGTCGGCGATCACGAACGAGCGCTGCGCCGCGCGCGCCACGCATTCGGTGTGGTAGACCATGTCGCGCATCGACACCGCCAGCGTGGACTCGCGGCCCTGCACCACCATGCCGAGCGAATCACCCACCAGGATGGTCTCGACGCCCGCGCGCTCCAGCAGCGCGGTGAAGCTCGCGTCATAGCTGGTGAGCATCGTGATGCGTTCGCCGGACTGCGCCATCTTCTGCAGCGTGCGCAGGGTGACGCGAGCCAGGCGTGGCGTGTCGGCAGCGTTTCCGTAGGTCATCGCGCAGTCAGCAAGCAGTCGACGAACGGCGTCGGGGAGCGGAGTATGTCACGCTCCGCCCCGGCTGATGAACTCGCGCGGGCCGCGCATGTCGGCGATGCAGCGCAGCAGCAGTTCGAAGTCGGCGGGTTCATCAGCGAAATTGAGGTTGTCGCTGTTGACGATCAGCACCGGCGCCGCGTCGTAGCGGTAGAAGAACTGGCTGTAGCTCGCCGCCAGGCGCTCCAGGTAATCCTCGCCGATCCGGCGTTCCTGGCCGATGCCGCGCCGACGCACCCGCTCGCACAGCTGCTCGGTCGAGGCCTGGAGGTAGATCACCAGGTCCGGCGGCACGATCTCCGGTCGCAACTGGCCATAGACCTGCTGGTACAGGTCGTACTCCTGGTCATCGAGCGTGAGCCGCGCGAACAGCGGATCCTTCTCGAGCATGAAGTCGGCCACCGTCGGCGCGCCGAACAGGTCGCGCTGGGCGACCGCACGCAGCTGTCCGATGCGCTGGAACAGGAAGAACAGCTGGGTCGGCAGCGCATGGCGGCGCGGGTCTTCGTAGAAGCCGGCGAGGAACGGATTGTCGTCGGGCTGCTCGAACAGTTCGGTGCCGCCGGCATGCGCCGCGAGCAACCGCGCGAGCGTGGTCTTGCCGGCACCGATCGGGCCCTCGACGGCGATGTACCGGTAGCGCGCGGGCAGCATGGCTCGGTCCGGTGCTCCGCTCAGCCGGTGACCAGCGCGCCGACGCGCTCGATCGCCTGTCCCTGGACCGCGGCAGCGAGCGCCGACAGCGGCCCGGCGCCCGGCACGATGCAGCCTGGCGCCAGTTCGGCCAATGGCCGCAGCACGAATGCCCGGTCTACCATGCGCGGATGTGGCACGACCAGGTGCGGCTCGTCGACGATCCGGTCGCCGTAGAGCAGCAGGTCGAGGTCGATCAGCCGGGGCGCGTTCCGGAACTCGCGCGTCCGTCCGCCGGCCTGCTCGACCGCGAGCAGTGCCTCGAGCAGGGTCTGGGGCGACAGGCAGGTATCGAGCGCCACCACGGCATTGCAGAAGTCGGGCTGGTCGAGGTAGCCGACCGGTGCGCTGCGCCAGACGGAACTGACCGCAACCACCGTGGTAGCCGGAAGGCTGGCCAGCGCGGCGACTGCCGAGCGCAGCTGGCCGACCGGGTCGCCCAGGTTGGCGCCGAGCCCGA
>CANHBC010000181.1 GCA_947458835.1 Betaproteobacteria bacterium
ACGGTGCCGGCAGGGGCGCCCGGGGCCCCGGCGGCTGGAGCGTTGCTCGCCACGGGCGGGGCGGTACTGGCTGGCGGGCCTGCCTGGGCGGCGATCCGCTGCCGCTCGAGGAACGCGGCCACCGGATCGCGGGCATTGGCAGGAAACAGGTCGAGCACGATCCGGTGCCCGAACTCGCCGATCGGCTTGAGCGCGAACGCCTGTGGCGCCACTTCGGCCTTCATGTCGAACACTACCCGGACCACCGTCGGCTTGAACCGGCCGACCCTCGCCTGCCGGATCAGCGGATCGTCGTTGCCGACCGAAGCGCCGAGCCGGTTCAGGGCTGGTCCGAGGTCCACGCCGTCGAACTCGAGTACCACGCGGTCCGGGTCGCGCAGCAGGAACAGGCGGAACGGAACCTCGCGCGCCGATTCGAAGGTCACCCGCGTCGAGTCGGGCGCCGGCCAGACGCGCACCGCCGTCACCTGCGCCTGCGCGGCCGATGCCAGCAGGACCAGGATCCACACGAGGAACTGCGCCATTGCCTTCATGTGGACGCGTGGTCGTCGGCGCGCGGCCCGCGCAGGGCCTCGACCACCCGTTCGCCGGCCGGACCCTGCGCAGTGAGGGTCGCGCGCCGGCCCCCACCGTCGAGTTCGAGCAGGACTCGCAGGTCGGGCGGTGGCAGCAGCGCGGCTGCGCGTTCCGGCCATTCGATCAGCGTGACGGTCCGTCCACCGAGGTACTCGTCGAAGCCGGATTCCGCCCATTCGGCCGGATCCTGCAGGCGGTACAGGTCCAGGTGGGCGATCTCCAGCCCGCCGGCGCAGTAGGGCTCCACCAGGGTGAAGGTCGGGCTGCGCACCCGGCCGCGTTCACCGAGCGCGCGCAGCAGGGCCCGTACCAGCGTCGTCTTGCCGGCGCCGAGATCCCCCGACAGGTGGATCGACAGCCCCGGCACGAGCAGTGGAGCCAGCGCGGCGCCCAGTTCGACGGTCGCCGCCTCGCCCGCGAGCGTGCGTGTTAACGTCGACGGCATCGCACGGGACGCGCGTGGCGTCCGTATGGAGTGTGTCGCCGAGGTGGCATCGATGGCAGCAGCAGGTTCCGGCAATGAGGAGGGGCAGGCCGAGCGCCTGGTGGCACTGGTCGAATCGATCCGCGGATGGGCCACGGAACTGGGCTTCCAGGGCACGGTGATCGCCGCGCTCGATCTTTCCGCGGCAGGACCGCGCCTGCTCGAATGGCTCGAACAGGGCCACCACGGTGAACTCGATTATATGGCACGCCATGCCGAGCTCCGGCTGGATCCGGCCCGACTGGTCCCGGGCGCCGTACGCTCGATCAGCGTGCGGATGGACTACTGGCCGGCCGGGGCGCGCGAGGCCCGGGACGTGCTCGGCGATCGGTCGCTCGCCTACGTATCGCGTTACGCGCTTGGCCGGGACTACCACAAGGTCGTGCGCGGCCGGCTGGCGAAGCTCGCCGAGCGCATCCAGTCTGTGGCCGGGCCGCACGGCTGCCGGGTGTTCGCCGACAGCGCCCCGGTGATGGAAGTCGAACTCGCCGCCTCGGCCGGGCTGGGCTGGCGCGGCAAGCACACGCTGCTGATCGACCGGGCGAACGGTTCATGGTTTTTCCTGGGTGAGATCCTCACCGACCTGCCGCTGCCGGTCGATCCGCCCACCGGCGCCTATTGCGGCAGCTGCACCGCCTGCCTCACCGCCTGCCCGACCGGCGCGATCGTCGCGCCCTACCGGCTCGATGCGCGCCGCTGCATCTCGTACCTGACCATCGAGCTCAAGGGCTCGATCCCGGAGCCGCTGCGCGCGCCGATCGGCAACCGGGTCTACGGCTGCGACGACTGCCAGCTCTGCTGCCCGTGGAACCGCCATGCGAAGCCGTCGGCGGAAGACGCGTTCGCGGTACGCCACGGGTTGGACCGGGCGTCGCTGGTCGAGCTGTTCGGCTGGAGTGCCGCGACCTTCGAGGAGCGGATGGCCGGCAGCGCGATCCGCCGGATCGGCCATGAACGCTGGCTGCGCAACCTGGCGGTCGGCCTTGGCAATGCGCCGACCACGCCGGAGGTGATCGAGGCCCTGCGCCAACGCGCCGACGATCCCTCGGCACTGGTGCGCGAGCACGTCGGCTGGGCGCTGGCCCGGCATGGTGTCGCGGGCGCGGTGGTGGGCGAGGTGCGCTGATCGGTCCGGGGCCGGTGACCGTCAGTCACCAGCCTCGCCGTCACTGCAACTTGCGCCCTTGTCCGAGCGCCCCGCCTGCGTCGGGCCCGTCGTTCACGTCGGGCCAGAGGCGGTCCACCGCCTCGATCCAGTGCTCGACCGGCAGGTCGCAGCCTGACTGGAGGTGGCCGAGGCAGCCGATGTTGGCCGTCAGGATCGACCGTGGCCGTCCCGACCGTAGCGCCTCCACCTTCTGCGTACGCAGTTGCCGAGACAGTGCCGGCTGCAGCAGCGAGTACGTGCCGGCCGATCCACAGCACAGGTGCGCATCGGGCACCTCCGACAGTTCGAAGCCCAGGCCTGCCAGCAGGGTTTCGACGCGGCCGCGCAGCCGCAGCGCGTGCTGCAGCGTGCACGGTGCCTGGAACACGACGCGGCTACCATCGGGCGCCGGCGGGGACGGTCGCGGCGCGCCCGGCCGCGAGAGTTCCGCCTCCACCACCTCCGACAGGTCGCGCGACAGCGCGGTCACCCGCGCCGCGCGCTGCGCGTAGGCCGGGTCGCCAGACAGCAGCGCGCCGTACTCGCGGACCATGGCGGTGCAGCCACTGGCGGTGACCACGACCGCTTCGGCGCCGGCTTCGATCGCCGGCCACCAGGCATCGATGTTCCGTCGCATCTGGTCGAGCGCGTCGGCATGTGCGTTCAGGTGGTGGGTGACCGCCCCGCAGCAGCCGGCACTGGCCGCCGGCACCAGCGACACGCCCAGCCGGTCGAGTACCCGTGCCGCGGCGGCATTGATACCTGGCGCGAGCGACGGTTGCACGCAGCCCTCCAGCAGCAGCATGCGCCGCGCATGCCGGGCGGCGGGGCGCGGCCGGGCGGGGCGGGACGAAGGCACGCGTTCGGCCAGGGCGGCCGGCAGCAGCGGTCGGAGCGCCCGCGCCACCTTCAGCAGCGGACCGAACAGGCCGGGACGCGGCAGGACGGTGCGCAGCGCCAGACGCAGCATCCGGTCACGGCCGGTGCGTGGCACCTGCTCCTCGACGACGGCGCGGCCGATGTCGGCGAGCCGGCCGTAGCGCACGCCGGACGGGCAGGTCGTCTCGCACGAACGGCAGGTGAGGCAGCGGTCCAGGTGCTCGCGCGTCTTCACCGTGGCCGTGCCGCCTTCGAGTACCTGCTTCACCAGGTAGATCCGGCCGCGTGGCCCGTCCAGTTCGTCGCCGACCAGTTGGTAGGTCGGGCAGGTCGCGGTGCAGAAGCCGCAGTGCACGCAGGCACGCAGGATCGACTCGGCCTCCCGGCCCTCGGGGGTGTCGCGGATGAAATCGGCCAGGCGTGTCTGCATGGTCAGAGCCCCGGATAGAGGCGGCCGGGGTTGAACACGCCCGCCGGATCGAATTCGGCCTTCAGCCGCTGGTGGATGTGCAGCAGCGCCGGGTCGAGCGGCGTGAAACGACCGGACAAGGTATCGGCCGCACGGAACAGCGTCGCATGGCCGCCGGCCGCGCGCGCGGCCTCGCGCAGCGCGTCGGCCGGCAGCGTCGATCGCGTCCAGCGCAGCGCACCGCCCCATTCCAGCAGTTCGCCGCCCAGCCCTTGGCCAGCCAGGGCGAGCGGCGGTGCGATCGAGGGCACCGACATCCGCCACAGCGGCTCGTCGCCGGCGAAGAAGGGCGCCGACTGCTCGCGCAGCGCGGCCCAGAATGACGACGCATCGGCATCGGGCAGCAGTTCACCGCCCAGCGCGCTGCGTGCAGCTCGTACCGCCGCCTCTGCGCCCGACAGCCGCACGTGCAGCGTGCCGTCTGCCCACGCCGAGGCGGACAGCGGCAGTGGCTGGCCGGCCCACCGGTTGAGCCGCTCGAGCGCCGTTGCCTGTTCGAGCCCGTCGAAGCGCAGCGTCGCTTCTGCGACCGGCACCGGCACCACCTTCAGCGAGACCTCGGTGATCAGGCCCAGGATGCCCAGCGAGCCGGCGAGCAACCGGCTCACATCGTAACCCGCGACGTTCTTGATCACCTGCCCGCCGAAGGCCATGTGCTGGCCGCGGCCGTTGACCAGCCTGGCGCCGAGGACGAAGTCGCGCACGCTGCCGGCGCTCGCCCGGCGCGGACCCGACAGCCCGGCCGACACGCAGCCGCCGACGGTCGCGCCCGGGCCGAAGCGCGGCGGCTCGCAGGCGAGCATCTGGCCGCTGGCGGCCAGCGTGGCCTCGAGTTCGGCCAGCGGCGTGCCGCAGCGTGCGGTGACCACCAGTTCGCTCGGATCGTAGTCGACGATGCCGGCGTGGGCGCGTGTGTCCAGCACCGGCAGTGCGTCGCTGGCCTGCCAGGGCTCGCCGTACCAGTCCTTGCTGCCGCTGCCGCGGATGCGCAGCCGGCCGCCGGTGCCGGCCGCGGCCTGCACCTGCGCGATCAGGTCGTCGACCATCTCAGAAGCGCTCCAGCCCGGGGTGCGGCACAGCCCCGCCGTGCACCTTCATCCGTCCGTACTCGGCGCACCGGTGCAGCGTCGGGATGCACTTGCCGGGGTTGAGCAGCCCATGCGGATCGAATGCCCGCTTGACCCCGAAGAACTGCTCGCGAGCCTCGGCCGGAAACTGCACGCACATCTGGTTGATCTTCTCGATGCCCACGCCGTGTTCGCCGGTGACCGTGCCGCCCAGGGCCACGCACAGTTCCAGGATATCGGCACCGAAGGCCTCGGCGCGCGCGAGCGAGGACGGATCGTTGGCGTCGAACAGGATCAGCGGATGGAGGTTCCCGTCGCCGGCATGGAACACGTTCGGGCAGCGCATGTCGTACTTCACCTCCATCTGCTGGATCGCGCGCAGCATCTCGCCCAGCCGGCGGCGCGGTATCGTGCCGTCCATGCAGTAGTAGTCGGGCGACACCCGGCCCGCGGCCGGGAAGGCGTTCTTGCGTCCCGCCCAGAAGCGCATCCGTTCGGCCTCGGAAGCGGACACGCGCAGGCTGGTGGCGCCGGCTTCGCGCAGCACCTCGGACATGCGTGCGATCTCCTCCTCGACCTCCTCGGGCGTGCCGTCGGCTTCGCACAGCAGGATCGCCGCGGCGTCCAGGTCGTAGCCGGCGTTGGCGAACGGCTCGACCATGCGCGTGGCGGGCTGGTCCATCATCTCGAGGCCCGCCGGGATGATGCCGTCCGCGATCAGCCGGGCCACCGCGTCGCCGGCAACCCCCACGTCGGCGAAGCTCGCCATGATGCAGCGCGCGAGCTGCGGCCGCGGGATGAGCTTCACCGTGACCTCGGTGGTCACCGCGAGCATGCCTTCGCTGCCCACCAGCACCGCGAGCAGGTCCAGCCCCGGACTATCGAGTGCACCGCCGCCGAATTCCAGCACGTCGCCATCGCTGGTCACCGCGCGTACGCGCAGCACGTTGTGCACGGTGAGGCCGTACTTCAGGCAATGCACGCCGCCGGAGTTCTCCGCCACGTTGCCGCCGATCGAGCAGGCGATCTGACTCGACGGATCCGGTGCGTAGTAGAGGCCGTGCCGCGCCGCGGCCTCGGAGATCGCGAGGTTGCGCACACCCGGCTGTACCCGGGCGGTGCGGGCCACCGGGTCGATGTCCAGGATGCGGCTCATCTTCGCGGTCGACAGCAGCACGCCCTCGGGGTGGGGCGTCGCGCCGCCGGACAGGCCGGTGCCGGCGCCGCGCGGCACGACCGGGACGCCCGCCTCGCGGCACGCCTGGATCGTCGCCACCAGTTCGGCCTCGGTCGAGGGAAGGACGGTGGCCAGCGGCAACTGGCGGAACAGCGTCAGGCCGTCGCATTCGTACGGCCGCTGTGCTTCTTCGGTATCGAGCACCGACCCCACCGGCAGCAGCGCCTTCAGCCGGGAGACCAGTGCCTCCCGGCCGGTGGCGGCCCTGGCTGGCATGTCCATCGCGTCTCGTCCTTGTCCTCGGGCCGTATGGTAAGCCCGAGCGGCCTCATCCGTGCCTGATCATGGCCGCCTGCATCAGCGATCGACCAGGATGGCGCGGAAATCGTTGACGTTCGTATGGGTGGGACCGGTGTCGACCGTATCGCCCAGCCGCTCGAAGAACGCGTGCGCGTCGTTGTCGGCGAGCATCGCCGCGGCGTCCAGGCCGGCCAGCCCGGCCCGCGCCCAGGTGTCCGGGCCGACCAGGGCGCCTGCGGCCGGGCCGCTGCCATCGATGCCGTCGGTGTCGGCGGCGATCGCATGCACGCCGGGCTGGCCGCGCAGGGCGGCGGCCAGCGCGAGCAGGAACTCGACGTTGCGTCCACCGCGGCCGC
>CANHBC010000182.1 GCA_947458835.1 Betaproteobacteria bacterium
AGCGGGTGCGTCGCCGGGTCCCGCCGGAACGCATCGAAGAGCACGAAGTCGGTCGCGGGCGGTGGCACCTCGTACCAGCCGGCCTGCCACCAGTCCTCGAAGGATGGCTGCATCGCGCCAATGCCCGCGTTGGCCTCTCTCGTGCGCTCGTATATCAGCCGGATCCATCCGTCGGCATCACGGCTTTCGGTGAACGCCGCCTCGTGGCCGTTGCGCGCGGCGATCTCTCGGAAGATGTCGAAGTCGTCGCGTGCCTGGTGGCGCGGCGCGACCGCACGCTGCATCGCGATGATGTAGCGGTCGCGGGAGGCGCCGCCGATGTCGTTGCGCTCGAGTGCGGTGGTGGCCGGCAGGACGATGTCCGCGTGCTTCGCGGTCGGTGTCCAGTGCGTCTCGTGCACGATGATCGTCTCCGGACGCTGCCAGGCTCGGCGCAATCGGTTCAGGTCCTGGTGGTGGTGGAACGGATTGCCGCCGCCCCAGTAGACCAGCCGGATATCCGGGAAGGTCCTGCGCTCGCCGTTGAAGTCGTACTCGCCACCCGGGTTCTCCAGCAGCTCGGTCACCCGCGCCACCGGTATCGAATGGCTGGCCATCGGGTTGCGGCCGAGCGGCAGTTCGGGCGAGGCGGCGCGGGCGTCGCGCGGAACGCCCACACCCTGGATCGATCCGTGCCCGAACGCGAATCCTCCGCCGGGCAGTCCGACCTGGCCGAGCATCGAGGCGAGCGTGATCGCCATCCAGTACGGCTGTTCGCCCCGGTGCGCGCGCTGCAGCGACCACGCGAGGGTCAGCATCGAGCGCACGCCCTCGAGCCGGCGCGCGAGCGCGCGGATCTCGGCCGCCGGAACGCCGCAGATCGACTCCGCCCATTCCGGCGATTTCGGGCAGCCGTCGCTAAGCCCGGTGAGGTAGGCCTCGAACCGCGCGTAGCCGGTGCAGCATCGGTCGAGGAATTCGCGGTCGTGCGTACCGCGTGCGACCAGTTCGTGCGCGATGCCCATCATCAGCGCTGCATCGGTGTTCGGGCGGATCGGGATCCAGCGCGCGTCCAGGAAGCCGGGCGCGTCGCTGCGCGTCGGGCTGACCACCACGAACTCGATGCCCGCGGCCTTCGCCTTGCGCAGCCAGGTCTCGAGGGTGTGTTCGCCCGAGCCGCCCGAGGCCACCTGCGCGTTCTTCAGCGCGAGGCCACCGAAGGCGACCATCAGCTTCGTGTGGCCGACGATGGAATTCCAGTCGGTGACCCGGCCGGTGACCGGCGCGAAGGTACCGATGACATGCGGCAGAAAAAACTGTGCACAGCCCCAGGAATAGTTGCCGAGCTGGTCTACCGAGCCACCGCCGGAGTACAGGAAGCGGCGCACCTGCGAGCGCGCATGGTGGAAACGGCCCGCCGAGGACCAGCCGTAGCTGCCACCGAACACCGAGGCGTGGCCGTGCTCGCTGCGCACCCGGGCCAGTTCGCCGGCAACGAGGTCCAGCGCGACGTCCCAGTCGACCTCGACGAAGCGCTCGTGCCCGCTGCGGCTGCGGTCGCGGCGGGCCAGCCAGCCCTCGCGCACCGACGGCCGCCGTACGCGACGGTCGGAGTAGACGATCTCGGGCAGCGCCTCGAGCATCGGTGACGGGTGGGCGTCGCGGAAGAAAGGCTCGGCGCGCACGAAGCGGCCGTCCTCGACGACGGCGGTGTAGGCGCCCCAGTGGGCGAGTTGCTGGAAGCGTTGCACGGTCATCGGCGTCCTCCGGTCGGGGTGGATGCCGTCAAGGCATCTCGTGTCTGGACGGAGCATACAATCTCCCGTCGGGCGCCAACCGTGACTGTCGGCGTGGGCAGGGGGGCGAGTGCCCCCTCGTGCCACACCCGTCGAGTTCAGCCGTCGGCCTTGATGCCGCTTGCCCGGATGATCCGTCCGAACGTCTCGATCTCCAGCCTGACCGAGGCGGCGTACTGCTCCGGCGTGTCGGTCGAGGGTTCGAAGCCCGCAGCCAGCAGGCGCTTGCGCAACTCGGCGCTCGCCACCGCCTGGCCGATCGAGCCGTTGATGCGCAGCACCAGGTCTCGAGGCATGCCTGCGGGACCGACCAGCCCGTAGCGGCCTTCCACCGGTGCGATCTTCAGGCCGCCTTCGACGAGGGTGGGCAGGTCGGGAGCGGCTTCAGCCCGCCGCGCACCGGCCGTGGCGAGCAGGCGCAGCTTGCCGCTGCGCACGAAGGCCTCGACCGCTGGCAGCGCAACCATCGCCAGATCGATCTCGCCGCCGATCAGCGCGGTCACGTACGGACCGGCGCCCTTGTAAGGCACGTGCAGGATGCGCGTGCCGGTGGCGCCGAGCAGCAGTTCGGTCGCGATGTGCGATACGGTGCCCGAGCCTGCGGTCCCGTAGGACAGGAAGCCCGGCTTCCCACGGGCCAGCCGCAGCAGGTCTGCGACCGACTTCGCTGGCACTGACGGATTGACCGCCAGCACGTAGGCGGTGAGCGCCGTGCTGCCGATCAGGCTGAGGTCCTTCAGCGGGTCGTAGCCGACCTTCGGGTTGAGCAGGGGCCCGATGACCAGGCTCGACTGGTTGCCCGCGCCCAGGGTGTAGCCGTCCGGCGCCGCGCGCGCGACCAGTTCCATGCCCAGGGTCGCGCCGGCACCGGGTCGGTTCTCGACGATGACCGGTTGTCCCCAGAGCTCCGACAGCCGGTGGCCGACCAGGCGCACCACCACGTCATTCGCGCCGCCCGGCGCGAAGGCCACGATGGCGCGGACCGGCTTGGCCGGGAAGCCGGCGGCGGGTTGCGCATGGGCCGCCGTCGTTATGAGGCATCCTGCGAGCAGCAGGGCCTGCACAAGTCGGGGTACGAGGGTGCGGCGTCGTCGGGCGGGGCACATCCAGCTTCGTGTCGTCATGCAGAACGCTCCGGCAGGTTCAGGCTGGACGCAGTATGCCGCGAATCGTCGCAGCGGCTTGCGCGATCGAGGCGTGCGGTTGCTCAGCGTGACAGCGCCGGGGAGCGCGTGTCGCCCGCCATCGCCCGCCGCACGTAGGCCGGCGTGAGGTGGCTGGCAAAACGTTCGAGGAAGGTGAGCATGAACCCGCGCAGATAGGTGCCGCGGCGCAGTGCCACCCGTGTGAGGTTCGCCTCGAACAGGTGTCCGACGTCCATCGTGCGAAGCCCGGCATCGCGCCTGCAGTCGAAGGCCATCGATGCGATGATGCCCACGCCGAGCCCCAGTTCCACGTAGGTCTTGATCACGTCGGAGTCGAGCGCGGTGAGCGCGATCTCCGGCCGCAGCTTCGCGCGGGCGAACGCGGCATCGATGTGTGGCCGCCCGGTGAACCCGGGGTCGTAGGTGATCAGGGGCCAGGCGCACAGTGCCTCAAGCGTGAGCCGGCCTGCGGACAGCAGCGGATGGCCGTCCGGTAACACCACGACGTGGCTCCATTCGTAGCCGGGCATGACGACCAGCTCTGGATAGTCGAGCAGCGACTCGGTGGCGATGCCGATGTCCGCCCGCCCGCCCAGCAGCTGCTCGGCGATCTGTTCCGGGCGCGACTGCTGGAGCGCCAGCCTGACCTCCGGATAATCGCGCTTGAACGTGCCGACCACTTTCGGCAGGACGTAGCGGGCCTGGGTGTGGGTGGTGGCGACGATCAGGTGGCCGCCACGCTGGTTGGAGTGCTCCTCGGCAGCGCGCTTCAGATTGTCGGCCTCGTGCAGTAGCCGTTCGATGATCTCGAGCACGGTCTCGCCCGGCGCAGTCAGGCCGAGCAGTCGCTTGCCGTGGCGCTGGAAGATCTCGACGCCGATCTCCTGCTCGAGTTCGCGGATCTGGCGGCTCACACCGGGCTGGGACGTGAACAGGGCCGCAGCGGTGGCGGTGAGGTTGAACCCGTGGCGCACGGCTTCGCGCACGGTGCGCAGCTGCTGGAAGTTCATCGGGGAGGCGTTATATATGAAATTAGTGATAACAATAACGGATTTTATTCGTTTGAGGTATGTGCTGGGGCGGCCAGAATCGTGTCGTTCCCCGACCAGGGCCAGCCGCGCTGGCCACCCCAGCCGACCTCTCCCTCGCCATGTACCAATACGAATGCATCGACCGCGGCGTCGTCCGCCAGCGCGCGCAGCAGTTCCGCCGGCAGACCGAGTGTTTCCTCGCTGGCACCCTGGGCGAGGAGGAGTTCCGCCCGCTGCGGCAGCAGAACGGCCTGTACCTCCAGCGCCACGCCCCGATGCTTCGGGTGGCGATCCCTTACGGCATGCTGCGTGCCGCGCAACTGCGCCGGCTGTCGCACATCGCACGCGAGTACGACCGCGGCTACGCACACTTCACCACGCGGCAGAACATCCAGTACCAGTGGCCGGCGCTCCAGCGCGTGCCCGACATCCTCGACGAGCTTGCCGAGGTCGACATGCACGCGATCCAGACCAGCGGCAACTGCATCCGCAACACGACGGTCGACCATTTCGCTGGCGTGGCGCCCGATGAAGTGCTCGACCCCCTCGTCTATGCCGAGATCATCCGGCAGTGGTCGACGCTGCATCCGGAGTTCGCCTTCCTGCCGCGCAAGTTCAAGATCGCGCTGTCCGGGTCGCCGGCGGACCGGGCTGCGGTGATGGTGCACGACATCGGCCTGAAGGCGGTCCACGACTACGATGGCCGGCCCGGCTTCACGGTGGTGGTGGGCGGTGGCCTCGGCCGCACCCCGATCATCGGGCACGTGGTGCGTGAATTCCTGCCGGCGGCCGACCTGCTGACTTACCTCGAGGCGATCCTGCGCGTCTACGACCTGCATGGCCGGCGCGACAAGAAGTACAAGGCGCGCATCAAGGTCCTGGTGAAGGAACTGGGCCTCGACGCGTTCCGCCGGCAGGTCGAGCACGAGTGGTCGTTCCTGGAAGGCGGTCCCGGGACTCTGCCGTCGGCCGAGGTCGAACGGGTCGCGGGGCGCTTCACCCGTCCGGCATACCGGTCCCTGCCCAGGGCTTCGGTACGCCACGAGCGACACCTGCGCGAGGACGCGGCGTTCGCGCGCTGGGTCGCGCGCAACGTGCATCCGCACCGCGTGAGCGGCTATGCAGCCGTCACCGTGTCGCTCAAGAAGACCGGCGTGCCGCCAGGCGATGTCACCGCCGGGCAGATGGACGGTATCGCCGGGCTCGCCGAGCGCTTCAGCTTCGGCGAACTGCGCGTGACCCACGAACAGAACCTGGTCCTCGCCGACGTGGAGTGCGAAGACCTGTACGCGTTCTGGACCGGACTGCGTGAACTGGACCTGGCCGCTGCCAACCGCGGACTGAGCACGAACGTGATCGCCTGCCCCGGCGGGGACTACTGTTCGCGCGCCAACGCCGCATCCCTGCCGGTGGCGGCGGCGATCCAGCAGCGCTTCGACGACCTCGACTACCTGCACGACGTCGGCGAGGTTGACCTGAACATCTCCGGCTGCATGAACTCCTGCGGCCACCACCATGTTGGCCATATCGGCATCCTCGGCGTCGACAAGAACGGCGAGGAGCGGTTTCAGGTATCGATCGGTGGGAACCAGGGCCCGGCGACCGCGCTGGGCCGGGTGATCGGGCCCTCGTTCGCGCGGGCCGACGTGCCTGACGTGATCGAACGGCTGATCGAGGTCTATCTTCGCGAACGCGACTCGGACGCTGAACGCTTCATCGACACCGTGCAGCGCGTCGGCGTCGAACCGTTCAGGCGGAATGTCCATGCACTCGCTGATCAATAGGCAGAGCCTGGTGGCCGCCGACCCCTGTGGGTCAGACCCCTGGGTCCTGGCGCAGGGCGACGACGGGGCGCTGGCACCGCAGGCCTGACGGCGGGTGCGGCTGGCCACGTGGGTGCAGTGGCGAGAGGTCCTGCTCGCAGGGCCCGGCCCGCTCGGGGTGCTGCTGGAATCGGATGACGATCCGGCCCGGCTCGCCCGCGACCTCGACCGCCTGTCGCTGGTGGCGGTGCATTTTGCGGCGTTCACCGACGGACGGGGCTTCTCGATCGCTCGCTGCCCGCGTGAGCGGCATGGCTATCGCGGTGAGCTTTGCGCGACCGGACCGCTGGTGCGAGAGGTCCTGTTCTACCTCGCCCGCTGCGGGTTCGACAGCTTCGAGTTGCGCGAGGGTGAAGACCCGATGCCTCGATGGCCGAACTGGCCGCCTTCGATACGGTCTACCAGGCCGCGTCGGAGCGTCCAGGGCCGTTCGACCACGTGCGCACGGTCGAGCCGGCGTGCGCGCCCTGAGCCGCAAGGCGCTGGTCGAAGCCGGGCGCGATCCATCGACGGCAGTGGTGCCGGTCGAGCAGGCGTCGCTGTCTGGCCGACAGGTGCTGCCGGCGACGCTCGCGACGCTTGGCGCTGCTGCCGCGGCCCTGGGCGGCGGTCCCGACGGG
>CANHBC010000183.1 GCA_947458835.1 Betaproteobacteria bacterium
CCACAGCCGGTGTCCGGGCTGTCGCCGGCGGACCCCGCTGCCAACGCGCCCGGCTCCACCGGTGCAACCGCGGCCGGCTCTCCCGGGCCTGCGATACAGGCCGGGGATGACAGCCGCTTCGAGGAACTCCTTTCGGCGGCAACGCTGTCCGGTACATCCGACGACGACACCCTGCCCCGCGTGCTGCAGGTGCCCGAGGCCCGGCTGGCGGACACCGCGCCGGCCTCGGCGGATCCGTCGCCGGTGCTCGATGCCGAAGAGCTCGCAAGGGACGCAAGCCAGGCCATCGAGGATGCCAAGGCGAAGTCCCGCCTCGCACAGGAGCGTTTCTCTCGAGAACTCGAAGCGCAGCTGGCGCGCGTGACCGCCGAGCAGGCACCACGGCACGTACCCGGCAGCCGTGATGCGGATGCAACGCCCGAGGCAGGCGGCACCGGGAGCCGCGAGCGGGCCGAGTCCGTCGAGCGCGAGCTGACCGCAGACCTGCTCAAGGCCGAAGAGAAGCGCACGAAAGCGGAGGCGGAGCGCCGGCTGCTCGCCGAGGAAGAATCCAGGCGCCGCGCGAGGGAAGCCGCCACGATCGCCAGCCGGGCGCGTGCCGAGCGGGAGAAGTTCGAGCGCGAACGTGAGCGGCAGCGCAAGGTGGCCGAAGCCGAAGCACAAGCCCTGGCGCGGTCGAAGGCACGCGCCGAACAGGCGCCCGCCTCACGCTGGAAGCTCTACGGCGGCGGTGCCGTACTGATGGTGGCGATCATCGTCGGCCTGTTCGAGGTGCTGCCATTCAATGTCTACCTGGGCCGCGTCGAGCAGGCGATGAGCGACGCCCTGGGTGAGCGGGTGGTGGTGAAGTCGATGCACGCCTCGCTGATCCCGCGCCCGAACATCCGCCTCACCGACGTCACCATCGGCACGGCCCCCGGTGGGGCGACGATCGCGTCGGTGCGTGCGGTACCGACCCTCCCATCACTGTTCCGGGGTCCGCTCACCTTCAAGTCGGTGCGGCTCGAGACGGTGACCGTGGCGCCGGAGTTCATCCCGAAGCTGCCCGACGTGGTCGGCATGGGTGGCCGGCAGACGCTCGGCTTCGAGCGCATCCTCATCCGCGACCTTCGCCTTTCGGTGCCGAACCTCGAACTGCCCCCCGCGGAGGTCGAGGTGTCCTGGAACGCCGACGGGACCTTCGAGCGGGCCAGCATCCTGGCCTGGAGCCGCCGGGTGTCGATGGAACTGCTCCGTGGTACCGAACAGGTCACCTTCCGTATGGCCGCGACCGACTGGCAGCCACTGGCCGGCAGCAGCGCGACCATCGACCAGCTGAAGATGAGCGGGACGATGGGCCGGAACGGGCTCGTCGCGAGCGAGGTCGAGGCAGACCTTCATGGCGGCAGGGCGCAGGGATCGTTCACCGTCGGATGGGGGGCCGATTCGGCCAGCGCCACCGCGCGCGGCGAATTCCAGCTGCGTCGCCTCGACGTCGCCACCCTCCTGCCGGCCATGACTGCGAACGCAACGGCCGCCGGCCAGATGGACGGCACCCTGAAGTTCTCGCTGCGGGCTCCCACGCTGCGCCGGCTGTTCGATGCACCGCAGGTCACCACGGCATTCACGATCCGGCGCGGATGGGTCGGTGGCATCGACCTCGCGCGACTGTTGCGCGATGCGACCAGCCGTGGCGGACGCACGGCGTTCGACGAGTGGACCGGCGTGTTCGCCGTCTCCGGATCCAGCCATTCACTGCGCCAGATGCAGCTCACCTCGGGTCCGATGACCGCCAGCGGCATCGCCGAGATCGACGCCGACGGGGTACTCACCGGGCGGATCAACACGCAGCTGTCCACCGGCAACGGCACCGCGGTGCGCTCCAGCTTCAGCCTCGGCGGCAGGCTGCAGAACATCGAAGCAGGCAACTGACCGGGATGGCGGAGGCGTAGCCCCCCGCCATCCGGTCAATCGTTCACGCCGCGACGCGACGGCGAAGCAGCATGCCGAACAGGGCCATCCCGCCCAGCATCATGGGCAACGCGCCTGGCACCGGGACCACGCCGACCACCTCTCGCTCGAGCTTGCGCTGCACAGCGGACGCGAAGTCGCCGAAATCGTTGGCCGGCTCGAAGAACGCCCCTGGACCGCCGATCACGTTGTTCGCGTAGAAGCTGTTGATCGAGGCGCCGCCGATCGGCAGGCCGTTGATCGTGATGCCGGCCGCCACCGCGGCGTCGCGTGCCGCACGGGTGGCCGCCGTGCCGTCGGTGCCGTCACCGGAGATGTCGATGATCAGCCGGTTGCCCTCGTACCCGTTGCCGTTGAACAGGCCGGCCGAGTACGTGATCGCCGCGGCCACCGCGGTGTTGCCGCTGAACGCTCGCGATGCGGCCGCGATCGCGCTGGCGAACGCATTGGCCGAGGCAGCGCTGTTGATCAGCGTCCAGCCAACCGATTGCTGCTGCTGCGTGGTACCGGACCATTGGACGAAGGTCGCGGCGATCGACCCGCCCGGCGTGCCCAGGATCGCGTTCTGCAGCGCGACCGACTGGAACGCGTTCACATAACCGTTGCGCTGCAGGTCGAACTCACCGGTGCTGACACTGCCGGATACGTCGATCGAAAGCACCAGTTCCAGCGAGACCGGCGCCGCCTGCGCCGGACCCGCGACGGGTACCGCAACCATCATCACTGCCGCGCTGACCGCGCAGAACCATCTGTCCATCGGCTTCATGTGCTTCTCCTCTAGCGAGTGGTCGATCGGCCAGCACCGGACGGCGCAGGCGACATGGCCCGGACGCCACAGGAAGATGCCGGCGTCAGCGGGCGACGGGTAGCACGCAAGGAACGGGCACGGCCGGGCGCGGGCCACCGATCGTGCCCCGGCGGGTCATTCCGGCAAGACTTGCCGGACGGGCGTCAGCGCACCCGTGCCACGGCCCGGCGCCAGCGGTCGAGCCGGTCGCCCGCCTCGTCGCGCGACATCCGCGGCTCGAAGCAGCGGTCGAGCGTCCAGCGGGCATCGAGCGCGGCCGCATCGCGCCACAGGCCGGCGCCCAGGCCCGCCAGCAGCGCAGCACCCAGCGCAGTGCACTCGGTCATCTTCGGCCGCAGCACCGGCACACCGAGCAGATCGGCCTGGAACTGCATCAGCGCATCGTTCACCGTCGCACCGCCGTCCACGCGCAGCTCGGTGAGCGGCACGCCGGCATCGGCCTGCATCGCGAGCAGCAGTTCGGCGCTCTGGAAGGCGATGGACTCCAGCGCTGCACGCGCGATGTGTGCGGCGCCAGTGCCGCGCGTGAGGCCGAGGATGGCCCCGCGCGCATCCGGATCCCAGTAGGGCGCACCCAGGCCGGTGAACGCGGGCACGAACACCACGCCGCCGGCATCGTCCACGCTCGCCGCCAGTGCTTCGACGTCGCCCGATGCACGGATCACGCCGAGCGCATCGCGCAGCCATTGCACCACCGCCCCGCCGACGAATACGCTGCCTTCGAGCGCGTACTGGCTACGGCCCGCGTCCCGCCAGGCGACGGTCGACAGCAGTCGGTGGGTGGAGGCGACCGGCGCATCGCCAGCGTGCATCAGCAGGAAGCAGCCGGTGCCATAGGTGTTCTTGGCCATCCCGGCTCGCGTGCAACGCTGCCCGAACAGCGCCGCCTGCTGGTCGCCGGCGATGCCCGCGATCGGGATCGCCGCGCCGAGCAGGTCGGCAGCGGCATGCCCTACGATGCCGGTGGAATCGACCACCGAGGGCAGCAGTGCACGAGGCACGTCGAACAGCGCACACAGTTCGTCGCTCCAGTCGCCCGACTGCAGGTCGAACAGCAGCGTGCGCGAGGCATTGCCGGCGTCGGTGACGTGCAGCGCTCCTCGGGTGAGCTTCCAGGCAAGCCAGCTGTCGACGGTGCCGCAGGCGAGTTCCCCCGCCGCCGCGCGATCGCGCGCGCCGGGCAGGTGGTCGAGCAGCCAGGCGATCTTGGTCGCGGAGAAGTAGGGATCGAGCACCAGCCCGGTCAGTGCGCGCACCCGGTCCTCGACTCCGGCCTCGCGCAGCCGGGCGCATGCAGCGCTGGTACGACGGTCCTGCCAGACGATCGCGGGCGCCAGCGCTCGCCCGGTGGCGCGGTCCCACAGCACGACCGTCTCCCGCTGGTTGGCAAGGCCGAGCCCAACGACTTCGCCGGGCGCCGCGCCGGCACGCACCAGGGCCTCGGTGGCGGTGGCGAGCTGGGTCGCCCAGATCTCCTCGGCATCGTGCTCGACCCAGCCTGGCTGCGGATAGTGCTGTGCGAACTCGCGCTGCGCGCTGCCGGCAACCGTCCCGTCCTCGGCCACGACCAGCGCGCGCGAACTCGTCGTGCCCTGGTCAAGTGCAAGGATGAAGCGACGGCTCACCCGCCAGCTCCTGCGGCGCGGGCCTCGATCGATGAGCACGGCGGGGCGACCGCATCGAACCCCTGCAGCGTGTTGCGCGGGAAGGCCGCGGGGTAGCCGCGATGTACGAAAACGAGCATGTCGAGGGCAAGGACGCAGGCAAAACGCTCGAAAGCGCGAAAAGAACCTGCCGATTCCGTAAAATACGCGTTTCGGCCCGTTTCCGCCAAGGTCCCCGGGACCGATGACACCCCGTTCGTACGGCACGCGTCCATCGGCGCCTGCCGGGAAACACCGACCAATGCAGCACACACCGACGGAGTGAAATGAGCGAATACATCCGGTACGCGGCGTTCAAGGGCCGCATGCTGATCGTGGGTTTCGGCAGCATCGGACAGGGATCGCTTCCCTTGTTGATGCGGCACGTGGACATCGCCCCCGACCAGATCACCGTCGTCACGGCGAACGAAAGCGGTCGAGAGATCGCCGAGCGCCTGGGCGTACGCTTCATCAATGAGCCGCTCACCCGCGAAAACTACCGGGCGGTGTACGCTCGTCACCTGTCGCGCGGCGACTTCCTGGTCAATGCGTCGGTGGACGTGGGTTCCGTCGACTCGATCGAATGGTGCCAGCAGCACGGCGTGCTCTACCTCGACGCCTGCATCGAACCGTGGCTCGGCGGCCATACCGATACCGCGATCGGCGTCGAACGCCGGACTAACTACGCGCACCGCGAACATGCGCTGTCGCTGCGCAGCGACGACCCGGCGGCCCCGACCGCGGTGCTGATGCATGGCGCCAACCCCGGTCTGGTCTCGCACTTCGTGAAGCAGGCGCTGCTCGAACTGGCATCGACCAGCGGCATCGCACTGCCGGCGCGGCCGTCGAGCCGCGATGCCTGGGCCGCACTCGCCCGGCGCCTGGGCATCCGGGTGATCCAGGTCTCCGAGCGCGACCACCAGACCACTGACCGTCGCAAGCAGCCTGACGAGTTCTGCAATACCTGGTCTTCCGAGGCGCTGGCGGGGGAATCGCTGCAGCCGGCCGAGATGGGCTGGGGCACGCACGAGAAGCATCTCCCGCATGACGGCGTGCGCTTCGACTTCGGCTGCGACAGCAGCATCTTCCTCAACCGGACCGGCTGCACCACCCGCGTACGCTCCTGGGCGCCCCAGGCCGGTCCGTTCCACGGCTACCTGATCTCGCACGGCGAGGCCCACTCGATCGCCGACTACCTCACGGTGCGCGATGGCGAAGAGTTGCTGTACCGGCCGACGTGCTACTACGCCTACCATCCGTGCGACGACGCGGTCGCATCGCTCGAGCAGTTCGTCGAGCGCAGCTACCGACTGCAGCCGTCGCATCGGCTGCTGCGCGACGAGCTGACCGGCGGCGTCGATGAACTGGGCGTGCTGCTGTGCGGCCACGAGCGCGGCGCCTACTGGTACGGTTCACAGCTGTCGGTGGCCGAGGCGCGCAGCCTCGCGCCGTACAACAACGCCACCGGCATGCAGGTGAACATCGGTTTCGTTGGCGCGATCATCTGGGCGATCCGCAATCCGTCAGCCGGCATCGTCGAACCCGACCATGTCGACGACCAGCTGCTGATGGAGATCGCGCGGCCCTACCTGGGTCGGCTCGGGGGCACCTTCACCGACTGGACGCCGCTCGCGCATCGTGGCGAGCTGTACCCGGAGGTGGTCGACCGCAGCGATGCCTGGCAGTTCATGAACTTCCGCATCGTCTCCTGACGATCGCTTCGCGGGCGCGGTATCCGATCGGGGTAGGGCTGGCGATCGGATGCCGGATGCCGGATGCCGGATGCCGGATGCCGGATGCCGGAGGTCGGAGGTCGGAGGTCGGAGGTCGGAGGTCGGAGGCGGAGGCGCATCGGCGAGGTACCGGATCGAGGCTGCGGGGTACCCTGCTCCGCTCATGTCCCCCGGCGTCGGGCGGTGCCCGCCCAACGCCTCCTCCTTTA
>CANHBC010000184.1 GCA_947458835.1 Betaproteobacteria bacterium
GATCACGATGCCCTACTGGGACGAGCGGGTCGAGGCGATGGCCACCCACTACCCGGACGTGAAGTGGGACAAGTACCACATCGATATCCTGTCCGCGAACTTCGTGCTGCATCCCGACTGGTTCGACGTCGTGGTGGCTTCGAACCTGTTCGGCGACATCCTGTCCGACCTCGGGCCGGCCTGCACCGGCACCATCGGTATCGCGCCCTCGGGCAACATCAACGCCGACCGCAAGTTCCCATCGCTGTTCGAGCCAGTGCATGGCTCGGCGCCGGACATCGCCGGCAAGGGCGTCGCCAACCCGATCGGTGCGATCTGGTCCGGCGCGATGATGCTCGACCACCTCGGCTACCCGCAGGCGGGCGATGCGATCGTCAAGGCGATCGAGACCGTGCTCGAACCCGGCAGCGGGGCACCGCGCACCCGCGACATCGGCGGCACGGCCGGCACCGTCGACCTCGGCAAGGCGATCGCCGAGGCGCTCTGAGCCGTTCTCGGTGCAAGCGATCGCCGGGGGCCACTGGTCGGTCCGGCCACTGACTGTCATCGCCATCACCACGCTGGTGCAGGTGGTGACGGTGATGATCGGCAACAGCATGGTGGTGATCGCCCCGGCGATGGCGACGCTGCTGCAGGTCGACCCCGCGCTGATCGGCTTCCAGGTCAGCTTCGTCTACGGGGGCGCGATGCTGGCTGTCATCTATGGCGGCCGGCTGGTACAGCGCTACGGCGCCGCGCGCACCCAGCAGATCTGCGTCGGCGTGTCCGCGACCGGCGCCCTGCTGGCGATGGTGCCGAGCCTGTGGCTGCTGCCGATCGCCTCGGTGCTGATGGGCGCGGGCACTGGCCCGTCCACGCCGGCGTCCAGCCACGTGCTCAACCGCTTCACCGACCCGGCGAAGCGAAACCTCATCTTCTCGCTGAAGCAGACCGGCGTGCCGCTGGGCGTGGTCAGCGCGGCGTTCATCATGCCGCCGCTGACCCTCGCATTCGGCGCGTCGTGGGCATTCCTGGCGATCGCGCTGATCGCGCTGGGCGTGCTGCTGCTGCTGCAGCCGCTGCGGCCGACCTGGGACGACGATCGCACGCCCGGCATACGGCTGGTGCAGGATCCGCTGGGCGGGGTGCCGGTGGTCTGGAACCATCCGGTCCTGCGCTGGCTGGCGCTATCGGCCTTCTTTTACGCGTTCTGCCAGCTCTGCGTGACCTCGTTCGCGGTGACCATGCTGGTGACCGAGATCGGCTTTGGCCTGGTGCAGGCCGGCATGCTGCTGTCGCTGATCCAGTTGTCGGGCGTGTGTTCGCGGGTCGTGTTCGGCCTGCTCGCCGACCGCATCGGCAATGCGCTCGGCACCCTGGCGGCCGTGGGCTGCGTGACCGCCGCGATGTGCCTGGTGACCGTCTTCCTGTCGCCCGGCTGGCCGCGCACCGGGCTGTACCTCATGCTGGTCTGCCTGGGCGCATCGGCCGTGGGATGGACGGGCATGTTCATCGCCGAGGTCGCGCGCATCGCGCCCAAGGGACAGGTCGGCCTCGCCACGAGCGGCGCGATTGCCTTCAATTTCCTCGGCATCCTGTGCGGACCAGCCCTGTTCGCGCTCGCCTACAAGGGTATCGGCAGCTACGCCCAGACGTTCGGACTGCTGGTGTTCGTCGCCGTGGCCGGGGTGGCGATGATCCGCAAGGCACAGGTCAACGAACGCCGGATGCTCGCCGGCACGACCTGAGCCCACGAAACCCGACCTAACGCGAAACCCGGGTCAGACACGCATTCCCCGAAATGAAACCCAGGCCCGGAAACCCGGGTCAGACACGCATTTCTGGAAATGCGTGTCTGACCCGGGTTTCCGAGCGGGAACCGGATTGGAAATGCGTGTCTGACCCGGGTTTATCGGATTTCAGGCGGGGGGATGCCAGCGGCCGTCGCGTTCGAGGGCTCGGCCGTCGCCAGCGAGCCGGATGAGGTGGGCATGCAGCGAGCGCCGCGCGACCGGATGCAGTTTCTCCGGCGTGTCGGCGTACACCCGCGCGACCAGCGCATCGAGCGACGCGCCGGACGGGCCGGCCAGCGCAGAGAGCGCCTCCACGACCTTGGACTCCCGGCCGAGGCGGTGCTGCACCAGCCGGCGGATCGCGGCATGCGCGTCGACCATCAGGTAGCCGTGACCCGGCGCCATCGCCTCGATGTCGAGCGACAGGAGTGATTCCAGCGACGCGAGGTAGGCGGACATGTCGCCATCGGGCGGCGAGATCACCACGGTCGAGCCCTGCATGATGTGGTCTCCGGTGAACAGCAGGCGCTCCTCCTCCAGGTACCAGCAGACGTGGTTCGAGGCATGGCCCGGCGTGTGTACCGCGCGCAGCGTCGAACCGCCGACCTGGATGCGTTCGCCATGCACCGGCACGCGGTCGGGCACGAACGTCTGGTCCTGGTTGGACTGCGGCGGCGGCGGCATCCCGACCACGGTGGCGCCGGTAGCCGCACGGATCGCGGCGGTGGCGGGGGAATGGTCGAGGTGGGTATGGGTACAGAGGATCCAGCGCAACCGCTGCCCGGCCAGGTCGAGCAGTGCTTCGACATGGGCGTCGATCACCGGCCCCGGGTCCACCAATGCAAGGTCACCCGCTTCGCCGTCGCCGACCAGGTAACTGTTGGTTCCCGGCCCGGTCATCATCCCCGGGTTCGGTGCGACCAGCCGTCGCACGCGGCGCGACAGTGCGGTCACCACGCCCGGCGTGGTCTCGCTGCCGATCGACTCCGAACCGGACGGGTTGACCCAGCGCGCCTCGTCGTAGCCCGGGTCGCCTGGCAGGATGCGCAGCACGCGGTCGCGCCGCCGGATCACCCAGGGCAACTGGGCGCGGATGTCGCCGCGCGCGCGCACGCCCTCGAGCGCCGCGGCGGTGCTGTCGTAGCCGGAGAGCATCTCGAGTGTCTTGATCGTCGGGAAGCGCAGCATCAGTTCGCCGCGCGACTGCATCCCCAGCGCGTCGGACGGCGTGATCCACAGCTGGCTCACGCTCTCGATGTCGTCGTGAAGGCTGGCCTGGTTCTCGGGGACCGCAGCCACGAAGAAGCGGGTGTCATAGCGCTTCTTCTCGGAGACCGGGGTGATCCAGTGGCTGAGGTAGGCTATGCGGTCGGTCGCCAGCGACAGCGATTCGGCTGCGCACACCTCGGCCAGGGTGCGCTGGCGGTCGTGCACCGCGCGCCGGTGCGCCGCGAAGCGGGTTTCCTCGAGCGCCGGCTTCAGGTCGAGCAGGTGGCCAGCCGGTTCGTAGCCGAGCAGCAGGCCCGCCTCCTCGAAGGTCTCGCGGATCGCCGCGACGTAGTACGCAAGCCCGCCGCGTTCCAGCGACAGCCGTGCGCTGGCCGTCGCGTCGTCCAGCCCGATGCAACGCGCGGCGATCTCGGGTGAACGGTCGGTCGCGTCCACGCCACCGCCCGGGAATACGAACGCGCCGGCCATGAAGTCCAGGTGCGGGCTGCGCTGCAGCAGCAGTACTTCCGGGCCGCGTGCGCTGTCGCGCAGCAGCACCAGCGTGGCGGCGGGTCGCGGCACCACCGGCGTGGCCGCCGGGCCCGCGGTGCGGTTCGTGGAGGCGGGAGCCTGGGCAGGTGGGTTCATTTCGGGTCCATCGCTTTCAGTTCGGCGGTCACTCGCCCTTGATCTTCGCGGCCTTCACGATCTTCGCCCACTTCGGGATCTCGCGTGCGATGTACGCGGCCAGCTGCTCCGGCGTGCCCCCGCCCGGCTCGGCGCCGAGCGCCAGCAGCCGTTCCCGCGGCCCGGGCTCGGCGACCAGCCGGCCGATCTCGGTGTTGATCCGCTGGATGATGTCCCTGGGCAGCGCGGACGGGCCCAGCAGCGCGTAGATCGTGATCACCTCGAAGCCGGGCACGCTCTCGGCCACCGGCGCGAACTCGGGCAGCGTCGGCAGCCGGCGCGGGCCAGACACTCCCAGCGCGCGCAGCTTGCCGCCGCGCACGAACGGCAGCGCGGCCGACACGCCGGTGAACATCATGTCGACCTGCCCGCCGACGAGGTCGGCCAGCGCCGGGCCGGCACCCTTGTACGGGATGTGCACGATCTGCGCGCCCGTCATCGAACCGAACAGCTCGCTCGCGAGGTGCGCGGTGGAACCCTGCCCGGACGAGGCGAAGTTGATGCGCCCGGGCTGACTGCGCACCAGCGCGGCCAGCCCCTTGACGTCCTGCACCGGCACGCGCGGATTGACCACCAGTATCAGCGGACTGCTTGCGACCAGCCCGATCGCGGCGAGGTCCTTCACCGGGCTGTAGCCGAGCGCGGGATAGATGCTCGGCGCGATCGACAGTTCGCCACCGCCCGCGGCGAGCAGCGTGTAGCCGTCGGGCGCCGCGCGAGCGACCGCCTCGCTGGCGATCGTTGCGCCCGCGCCGGGCCGGTTCTCGACCACGACCGGCTGGCCGAGCAGTTCCGACAGCCGCTGCGCGGTGAGCCGGCCGACGATGTCCACCGGGCCGCCCGGCGCATAGCCGACCAGCAGGCGGATCGGCTTGGCCGGCCACGACGGCTGTGCGGCCGCCGGCAGCGCAAGCAGGCCGGAGACGATGGCCCCGACCACGGTCGACCCCTTGCGCCGACAGCTCATGGCACCCCCATCGTGTGAAAGGCAGACAGCTGCTGCAGGCTGGTGCGTACATGCACCACCGCCGCTCCGTCGTGTGCCAGCGCCGCGGCGACCGTATCCTCGACCGCCCCGGGAGCGTCGATCGTGAACGCGGCCGCCCCGAACGAGGCCCCCCAGCGGGCGAAGTCAGGGTTGGCCAGCCGGGTGCCCGAGACGCGACCCGGATAGCGCTTCTCCTGGTGCAGCCGGATCGTGCCGTAGGACCCGTTGTCGGCGATGAACACCTTGGGACTGGCGCCGTGCTGCACGGCGGTCGCCAGTTCGTTGCCGGTCATCATCACGCAGCCATCGCCGACCAGCGCGACCACCTGCCGGCCGGGGAAGCGCAGCGACCAGGCGAGCGCGCCGGGGACGCCCATGCCCATCGCCCCGGCCATCGTGCCGGACATGCGCCGCTCGCCGCGGAACATGAAGTAGCGCTGGGTCCAGGTGTTGAAATTGCCGGCATCGACCACGAGCACGCCGTCATCGGACAGCTGCCGCTCCAGCGCGGCCACGACATGGCCGAACGACACGCCATCGGGGGGCGACACGGGATCGAACGTCCGGATACGCCGCAGGTAGGACTGCAGCGACTCGATCCAGGCGTCTCGTCTGGGCGCCTGCGCGGGCAGACGGGCCGCGAGTGCCTCGAGGAAGCCGACCGGGTCGGCGATGCAGCGAAGCTCCGGCTGGTAGACGCGCGCGGCGACCTCGGCATCGGGATACACGTGCACCATCGGCTGCTCGGGCACCGGCGAGCGCGGAAAGGTGAAGCCCTGGGTCGGCACGTCACCCAGGTCAGTGCCCACCGCGAGCAGGAAGTCCGCCCCCCGGAGCACCGACACCTGCCCGGCCGGGATCTTGAAGCCCAGTTGAGCGGCGAACAGCGGGTCGGCATTGGGGAAGAGGTCCTGCTGACGGAACTCGACCACCACTGGTACGCCGAACCCGTGCGCGACGGTGGCGAGTGCGGCGCGCCCGCGCGCAGTGTTCACCAGGTTGCCGGCGATCAGCAGGGGGCGAGCGGCGGCGGCGAGCCGGACGGCGACCGCATCGACCGTGGCCTCGTCGACCGAAGGACCGGCGCACGCCCCGGTGGCGGTATCGAACGGCGCGGCCTCGCCCTCGAACACATCCTCGGGCACCGCCACCACCACCGGTCCGGGCCGACCGGCGGTCGCCACGTCGATCGCCCGCGCCACCGTCGGCAGCAACCGGGCCGGGTCGTCCACCTGCGTCGACCACTTGGCGATGTCGGAGAAGGTCTGCCGGTAGTCGACCTCCTGGAAGGCATGCCGGCCGAGTTCGCGACGCGAGACCTGCCCGCAGATCATTACCAGCGGCAGCGCATCGTGCATCGCCGAATGGATCGCGATCGAGCCATTGGTCGCACCCGGTCCGCGGCTCACCAGGAACAGCCCGGGCCGGCGCGTGGCCTGGGCGTCGGCAAGCGCGGCAAAGCCGGCGCCGGATTCATGCCGGCAGACGACGAGGTCGACCGGCGAATCGATCAGGGCGTCGAGCAGAGGCAGGTAGCTCTCTCCCGGGACGCAGAACGCCCGGTCGATGCCGCGCGCGGCTAACAGTTCGACCAGCGCACGGGCGACGGGGACGGTTGGCGACTTCATCTGGCGGCTCCGGAAGGCACGGACGGCGAAGGAAACATCATGGCACGGCGCGC
>CANHBC010000185.1 GCA_947458835.1 Betaproteobacteria bacterium
CCTCGGCCCTGCTCGCCGACCGCCGGCGCCGACATTGCCATCGAGGCGGGCGTTGCGGCGGGGACCGCAGACGGCGGCATCCGGGCGGGCGCGGCGCCGGTCGACGGCTCGCCAGCGCGGCTGGTGACGTCACGCTCTGGAGCGAACGCCAGCATGCGCAGCAGCGCCATCGAGAACCCGGCCTGTTCATCGGGCGCGTGTCCGATCTCGTCGACGCCCTGCACGGCGATCTGATAGCAGAGCTGCACCTCCTGCGGGCTGAACCGGCCCGCGAGGTCGCGCCAGAGCGCGATGTCCGGATCGTCGTCGCGCAGCGCCTCGGGCACCAGTTGTACCACCGCCAGCCGGTGCAGCACTCCCGCCAGCTCCCGCAGTGCCGATTCGAAGCTGATGCCGCGCTCGGCGAGCGACTCGATGCCGGCGACCAGCGTCGGGCCGTCAGCGGCCGCCACCGAGGACAGCAGGTCGAACAGGTAGCGCTCGTCGACCACGCCCAGCATCTCGCGCGTGGCTGCCTCCTCGACCCGTCCGGCACCGTGGGCGATGGCCTGGTCGGTGAGCGACAGCGCATCGCGCAGGCTGCCCTGCGCCGCACGCGCGATCAGCACCAGCGCGCCGGGCTCGAAGCCGACCGATTCCTCGCCAAGGACGAAAGCGAGACGCTCCGCGATCAGCGCGGGCGTGATGTTCTTCAGGTTGAACTGCAGGCAGCGCGACAGCACCGTCACCGGGATCTTCTGCGGGTCGGTGGTGGCGAGGATGAACTTCACATGCTCGGGCGGCTCCTCCAGCGTCTTGAGCATCGCGTTGAAGGCCGACTTCGACAGCATGTGCACTTCGTCGATGATGTAGACCTTGTAGCGCCCGGCGGTCGGCGCGTACATCGCGTTCTCGAGCAGCTCGCGCATGCTGTCGACCTGCGTGTTCGAGGCAGCATCGAGCTCGATCAGGTCGACGAAGCGGCCGGCGTCGATCTGCCGGCAGGCATCGCACTCGCCGCACGGCGTGCTGGACACGCCCTGCACGCAGTTGAGCGCCTTGGCCAGGATGCGTGCCAGGGTGGTCTTGCCGACGCCGCGGGTTCCGGTGAACAGCCAGGCGTGGTGCAGGCGGCCGCGGTCGAGCGCGTTGCCGAGCGCACGCACGACGTGTTCCTGCCCGGTCAGTTGCGGGAAACTCCGCGGGCGCCACTTGCGCGCCAGTGCCTGCGTCATGCCGGTCATCGGTCGCTCGAAGTCAGAAGTGGTACTGGAATCGGATCAACTGCAGGTTGATCCCGCTGTTGGGCTGCTGCAACCCGCCGTTGGACAGATGCTGCACCCGGTACCCGAGTTCGTACTCGCCCCCAGGTCCGAACCGCAGGCCCAGCCCCAATACGCTGCCGAACTGCAGCGGGCTGGAAAGGTCGCGCAGCGTGGTGATCGAATCCTCGCTCAGCCAGTGCAGGCCGATTCCGAAATCGACGAAGCCTGCCAGGGCAGGCCGCCACTGCTGAGTCCACCGCAGGGTGGGCGTCAGGCCAATGTCGAGCAGGCTGCTCGAGGTGCGCAGTCGTGGATCGGATTCGTTGCGCCAGTAGCCCACGGAGAAGTCCCAGTAGCCGCCGAGGTATCCACCGCCGGACTCCAGCAGGCGCCGGTTCCACTTCCACTGGATGCCGAGGCGAGATACCTGCAGGTCGGTGAGGCTGGATGTCGAACCGCCAAGTTCGATCGATACCCCGTCGACCGCATCGGCGCGACCGGGCGTCGTGACCGCGGCCACGGAAAGCCCGGCTACCACGGTTGCGGCGGCGAACCGTGCGATCGCCGCCCTGCTGGAGACGCGCTGCATCGATACGCTGTAAGGCCCTGCGCTGGGGCGCACCACGCGCCCACGCCCGGACCCCTGTGTGGGGGGGGTGGCGAGCCTGACCCCCGGCACTTGCAGTGAGCGGCTGTGGCTGCTTCCTTCCGGACCTGACCAGATTCACCACGCTGCAATGCGGGGAGGCCCGCCATCGAGCGTCAAGTGTACCGCTTTACAGCCCGGGCGAATAATGATTCCATCATTCGACAACAACAGCACCCGGCACCGCCCCAGCGGTACGCCGGTCCAGGAGGAAAGCCGATGTCGACGATCGAATCCGTACTGAACGAGAATCGCCAGTTTCCGCCGCCCGCGGTCTTTGCCGCTGGCGCGACGGTCTCCGGCATGGACGCCTACCGGGCGCTGTGTGCCGAGGCAGAGCGCGACTACGAAGGGTTCTGGGCGCGCCTGGCACGGGAACACATCGGCTGGCGCACCCCGTTCACCCGGGTGCTCGACGAGTCGAACCCGCCGTTCTTCCGCTGGTTCGACGACGGCACGCTGAACGCCTCCTGGAACTGCCTTGACCGGCATCTGGACACCATCCCCGACAAGATCGCGATCGTGTTCGAGGCCGACGACGGCGCGATCGAACGCGTCACCTACCGCCAACTGCACCAGCGCGTCTGCCGTTTCGCCAACGCGCTCAAGTCGCGCGGCATCCAGGCTGGCGACCGCGTCATCGTATACATGCCGATGTCGATCGAGGCGGTGGTGGCGATGCAGGCCTGCGCGCGTATCGGCGCCACCCACTCGGTGGTGTTCGGCGGCTTCTCGGCCAAGAGCCTGCATGAGCGCATCCTCGATGCGGGTGCAGTCGCGGTGATCACAGCCGACGGCCAGGTGCGCGGTGGGCGCGAGATCCCGCTCAAGCCCACCGTCGACGAGGCGTTCACGATGGGCGGCTGCGACAGCGTGAAGGACGTGATCGTCTACCGACGCACCGGCAGTCCGGTCGCGTTCGACGCGAGCCGCGACCGCTGGTGGAGCGATGTCGAACAGGGCCAGCCGGACACCTGCGAGCCGACCTGGGTCGGCGCCGAGCACCCGCTCTTCATCCTCTACACCTCCGGCTCCACCGGCACGCCGAAGGGCGTGCAGCACGCCACCGGCGGCTATCTGCTGCATGCCGCACTGACCATGCGCTGGACGTTCGACCACAAGGCCGACGACGTGTTCTGGTGCACCGCCGACGTAGGCTGGGTCACCGGGCACACCTATGTCTGCTACGGGCCGCTGGCCGTCGGTGCCACCCAGCTGATCTTCGAGGGGGTGCCTACGTATCCCGACGCCGGCCGCTTCTGGCGGATGATCCAGGACCACAAGGTCACGATCTTCTACACCGCGCCGACCGCCATACGCTCGCTGATCAAGGCCGGCGGCGACCTGCCGACGAAGTACGACCTGTCCAGCCTGCGCCTGCTCGGCACGGTGGGCGAACCGATCAACCCCGAAGCCTGGATGTGGTACCACCGCACGGTCGGCGGCGAGCGTTGTCCGATCGTCGACACCTGGTGGCAGACCGAGACCGGCGGCCACATGATCACGCCGCTGCCGGGCGTCGTTGCGACCAAGCCCGGTTCGTGCACCCTTCCCCTGCCCGGCATCATGGCGGCGATCGTCGACGAGACCGGTCACGACGTCGAGAAGGGCAAGGGCGGCATCCTGGTGATCAAGCGCCCGTGGCCCTCGATGATCCGTACGATCTGGGGCAACCCGGAGCGCTTCCGAAAGGGCTACTACCCGGACGACTTCCACGGGAAGTACTACCTTGCCGGCGACGGCGCGAACCGCGACCTCGATGGCTACTTCTGGATCATGGGGCGGATCGACGACGTGCTGAACGTGTCGGGCCACCGGCTGGGCACGATGGAGATCGAGTCCGCGCTCGTCGCCAACCCACTGGTCGCCGAGGCTGCGGTGGTCGGCAAGCCCCACGACATCAAGGGCGAGGCGGTCTGCGCGTTCGTGGTGCTCAAGGGCCAGCGGCCCGAGGGCGACGCGGTCAAGGACATCGCGCAGCAACTGCGCGACTGGGTCGGGCACGAGATCGGTCCGATCGCCAAGCCCGACGAGATCCGCTTCGGCGACAACCTGCCCAAGACGCGTTCCGGGAAGATCATGCGCCGGCTGCTGCGCTCGCTCGCCAAGGGCGAGGAGATCACCCAGGACACGTCCACCCTGGAGAACCCGGCGATCCTGGAGCAGCTCAGGCAGGCGCGCTGACGCCCACGCCGATCGGCTGGAACCCGCACACCCGGGGCACCGGGCGTGCGGGGCCCGGTCTAGCGCCCCAGGAAGCGCAGGGCATTGTCCCGGAGGAATCCCTTCAGGGTCTCCGCGTCCACCCGGGTATCGCTCAGCGTTTTCACCGGATCGGGATCGCCCAGCGTGAACGGATAGTCGCTGCCGGCGACCACCTGCGTCGCGCCGAAGCGCTCGGCCACCAGTTCGATCAGCGCGGTGTCGAACATGATGCTGTCGTACCAGAACCGCCTCGCGTACTCGAGCGGGTCGCGCGGCAGCGATTCGCGCGCCGGCTTGTTCAGGTTCCACGCCCGGGAGAGCCTGGGCACCATGCCGACGAAGGCTCCGCCGCCATGGCTGAAGCACACGCGCAACCCGGGATGCCGCTCGGCGATACCGCCGGTGACCAGGGAGGCTGCCGCCAGCGCGACATCCGCCGGAAAGCAGACCGCCTGCTCCGAGAAGCTGCCGACGATCCGTTCCTTGCCAGCCGGGCGCAACGCATGCACGAACACGCAGGCGCCCTTGGCCTCCAGCGCCGCGAAGAACGGCTCGAAGCGGGCGTCGCCGATCGACGTGCCGTTCACATGGCTGGCGATCTCGACGCCCGGGAACTTCAGCACATCGACCAGGTAATCGAGTTCCGCGAGCGCGAGGTCGAGGTCCTGGAGCGGCACGCAGCCCAGCCCGGCAAAGCGGGTCGGATGCCGGGACACCATGCCCGCGATCTCGTCGTTGAGGTAGCGGCAGAGCACCTGCGCATCCTCGGCCGGCAGCCAGTACGACAGGAGTTCGGGCATCGGTGACAGGCACTGCAGGGCGATGCCGGTGCGGTCCATGTCGGCCAACCGGTCTTCCAGCGTGTGCGTGCTCCGGTGCACCGTGCGGTAGACCTTGCCGCGGATCATCACGTGGCAATGGCAGGCATGCGCCGGCGCCATGGACGGCCACGGGACATCGACGTTGCGTCCGATGTAGGCCGGAAACCGCTCCGGGACGATGTGGGTGTGGACGTCGATGGCATTCATGCCACCGATGTTAGCAAGGTCGGCCAAGGCTGGCGTATCATCCGCCCTCGCGGCCGGATCCGGGTCGCGAGCGTGGCGGCCTGCATCACCGGCCTGCCGCACGACAGCGGAGAGATGGCCGAGTGGTTGAAGGCGCTCGCCTGGAAAGCGGGTATACGGTCAAAAGCCGTATCGAGGGTTCGAATCCCTCTCTCTCCGCCATTTCGTGCCCCGTCCACGGTGCGCCGGAATGGTGACGGCGTCGTTTCCGTCGCCCGAGGCTCCATCGCCCGCAGCCCTGGCGCGGCTGGTGACGCTGGTCTGCGCGGCGCAGGTACTGGTGCAGATCGGCGCGTTCTTCTGGCCCGCCCTGCTGCCCGGCATGATGCAGCGCTGGTCGCTGTCCAACAGCGAGGCCGGCTGGGTCACCGCAGCCTTCTACGGCGCGTACATGCTGTCGGTGCCGGTGCTGGTGACACTGACCGACCGCGTCGACCCGAAGCGGGTCTACCTGTTCGGGGTCGGGTGCACCGTGCTCGCGCACCTGCTGTTCGGGCTCGTCGCCGACGGCTTCTGGTCGGCGCTGGCCCTGCGCGCGCTGGCCGGGGTCGGCTGGGCGGGAACCTACATGACCGGGCTCAAGCTGCTTGCCGACCGCGTCGACCGCCGGCTGATGTCGCGCGCGGTCACCGGCCATGCGGCATCGATAGGGCTGTCGGGTGCGGCCTCGTTTGCCTGCGCCGACCTGCTCGAGGACCTGTTCGGCTGGCGGATGGCCTTCGTACTGGTGGCGGCCAGTGCGGCCCTTGCCTGGGCCATGGTCGCCTGGCGGGTACCGGCGCGCGAGGCAGACGCGGCACCCGCGAAGCCGGCCGACGGCGGCACCCTGTTCGATTTCAGGCCGGTGATCGCCAACCGCTCTGCGATGGCCTACGCGCTGGCCTACTGCGTGCATACGCTGGAACTGAACGCGATCCGTGGCTGGGGCGTCGCCTTCCTCGGCTACGTGGCGTTATCCGGCGGTGGCGGACCGCCGTGGCTCGCACCGACCACCGCGCTCACCCTGCTCGCGCTCGCCGGCACGCTGGCGAGCATCGCCGGCAACGAGGCCTCGATCCGGCTGGGCCGGCGGCGGCTGGTCAGCGCAGCGATGATCGGCTCGGCGCTGCTCGCCGGGAGCATCGGCTGGCTGGGCAGCGGCAGCTAC
>CANHBC010000186.1 GCA_947458835.1 Betaproteobacteria bacterium
GCTGAGTCCGCGCGGCAGGGCGGTCAGTCTGCGCGGGCGCCCGACGCCTTGACGAGGCGTGCGTACTTCGTCTGCTCAGCCCGGATGAAGGCCGCGAACGCGGCCGGGGTGCTGCCGACCGGTTCCGAGCCGAAGGCGGTGAGCCGGTCGCGCACTTCAGGCACCTGCAGACTATCGACGATCTCGCGGTGCAGCCGGTCGAGTACCGTGGACGGCAGACCGGCCGGGCCGAACACGCCGAACCAGGTGCTGATGTCGAATCCCGCAACGCCCGCCTCCTGCATCGTGGGCAGTTCCGGCAGGAAGGGGCTGCGCCGTGGCGTCGTGACCGCGAGCGCACGCACCCGGCCGGCGCGCACCTGTGGCAGCGCCGAGGCGAGGTTGTCGAACATCATCGGCACCTGCCCGGCCACGAGGTCGGCGAGCGCCGGGGCGGCACCCTTGTAGGGCACGTGGACCAGTTCCACCTTCGCCGTGGACTTCAGCAGTTCCCCGGCGAGGTGGCCGCCGCTGCCGCTGCCGCCGGAGGCGAACGCGAGGCCGCCCGGTGTCGTGCGTGCGAGTGCGATCAGCGCCTTCACCGAATCGGCCTTCACTGACGGATGCACGACCAGCACGTTGGGCACGTTCGCGACCAGCGTGATCGGCGTGAAGTCGCGTACCGGGTCGTAGCCGACCGACGGATACAGGTACGGGTTGACCGCATGCGTGGACAGCGCGCCCATGAGCAGCGTGTGGCCATCGCCCGAGGCGCGTGCAACCAGTGCCGCGCCGAGGCTGCCACCGACCCCGGGGCGGTTGTCCACCAGCACTGGCTGGCCGAAACGCTCCGCGAGTCGTGTGCCGATCAGCCGGGCGGAGATGTCCAGCGGACCGCCGGCGGGGAACGGCACGACGAATCGGATCGGCCGCGAAGGCCAGGCGGCGCCTGTCTCTGCCGCGAAGACTCGCGGCGCGGTCGTCCCGACCACGGCCGCCACGGCGATGCCGAGCAGCGCGATCGCGCTGGCGGCGCACCCGGCCGCGCGGTCGTTGCCCCCGCGGCCCGGGCGACGGCCCGGCTCGAGCCAGGCCTCTGTCACTGCGCGGTGATCCCTGCGGCCTTGACCAGCCTCGCCCAGCGGTCGTACTCCTCGCCGATGAACTTGCGGAACTGTTCCGGCGTGCTGGCGATCGTCTCCAGCCCCGCCTCAGCGTAGCGAGCCAGCAGCCCCGGGCTTGCCAGCGCCTTCTGCGCGGTGGTGCTCATCTCCTTCACCAGTGCCGGCGACAGCCGGGCCGGACCGAACAGGCCGTACCAGGTCACCGACTCGAAGCCCGGCAGCCCAGCCTCGGCGTAGGTCGGCACGTCGGGGAGCGCCGACGACCGCTTCAGCGAGCCGTTGGCGATCGCCCGCAGCTTGCCGCTCTTCACGTGCGGCAGTACCGTCGGGATGCTGGTGATCGTGAGCTGAAGGGTGCCCGACAGGAGGTCGACGACCATCGGCGTGGTGCCCTTGTACGGAACGTGCAGTGCCTGCACGCCGGCAGTGAACGCGAACATCTCGAATGCCAGGTGGGTCGAACTGCCCTGGCCGACCGAGCCGTAGTTGAACTTGCCCGGGTTGGCCTTGAGCAGCGCGATGAGTTCCTTCAGGTTGGCTGCCGGGAACTGCGTGTTGGCGATCATGAAGAACGGGCTGTTCACCATCTGGGTGATCGGGGTGAAGTCCTTCAGCGGGTGGTACCTGACCGACGGGATCAGCAGCGGCGCGGCGACCATTCCGGAATGGGTACCGGTCAGCAGGGTGTAGCCGTCCGGCGGCGCGACCCGCACGATCTCGCTGCCGATCGAGCCGCCGCCGCCAGGGCGCGGATCGACCAGCACCGGCTGTCCCCACAATTTCGCCAGTTCTTCCGCTGCGCCGCGGGTGACGAAGTCCACCGGACCGCCCGCGGGGAAGGTGTGCACCAGGCGCACCGGTCGCGAGGGAAAGGGCTGGGCCTGCACGGCCGTGGCCAGCAGAAGCCCGGCTGTCGCGAGCGCGAAGCCGGTGCGAAGCTTCGCGAGGGGTGAGCCGCACTGCGTGCCGCCTGATCGTTGCCGTTGATGGTCCATGTTGTCATCCTCCGCGGCTATGGTGCCATATCGGCCCGCGCAAATTGCCCGGGCGGTGCGGTTGCGCTATCGTCGGCGCCCCGAGCAGCCACCGCGAACGAGACCGCCGTGCCAGATCCGAAGCAGCCGTCCATCTCGCCGGGCTCCGCGCCCGCGACCCCGAACCTGCCGGCACCCGCGTCGCGGGGATCGCTGCAGCCGCTGTTCGATCCGCGGGCGATCGCGGTGCTCGGTGCCTCCGGCGATCCTGAGAAGCTCAACGGACGTACCGTGCGTGCGCTGGTCGACAAGAAGTTCGACGGCGGCATCTATCCGGTGAACCCGAAGTACGACCGCATCGCCGACCTCACCTGCTATCCCGACGTGCAGTCGCTGCCCGACGGAGTCGACCTGGCGATCGTTGCGACCCCTGCGGCTGTCGTCGCCAGGACCTTGCGTGAGCTGTCCGCTCGCGGCGTGCGCGCCGCGGTGGTGTTCAGCTCGGGCTTCTCTGAGACCGGACCGGAGGGCGCGCAGCGCGAGCAGGAGGTGCGGCAGGCAATCGAGGAGACCGGCATGCGAATGCTCGGGCCGAACTGCCTGGGCTTCATCAATGCCGAGCGCAACGTGATGGCCACGTTCAGCCAGTTCGCGAGCGGCCCCACGCCGCCGGGGCCGGCGGCCTTCGTCACGCAGTCCGGCGCGCTCGGCACCGCCACCAACAGCACCGCCCGCCGCCGGCACTTCAACTTCGGCTATTTCATCAACACCGGCAACGAAGTCGACGTCGAATGGGCGGAGGCGATGCGCGCGGTGCTGGAAGACCCGGCGATCCGCGTCGGGTCTGGTTACATCGAGGGCCTGCGCAACGGCGAGCGCTTCATCGAGACCGCGCGCTATGCGATGGACGCCGGCAAGCCGCTGGTGGCGATCAAGGTCGGTCGCACCGCGGCGGGCGCGCGCGCCGCGGCGTCGCACACCGGGGCGCTGGCCGGTGCCGATGCGGTGTTCGACGGCGTCGCGCGCCAGTTCGGACTGCTGCGGGTGCGCAACGAGGAGCAGCTGCTCGACATGGTCGAGGTGCTGTCCTGCTGCGCCCCGGCGGCGGGCAACGGGCTGGCGGTGATCACCCGCTCCGGCGGGGCGGGCGTGATCATGGCCGACCGGGCGGGCGAGCTCGGGCTGGAGATGGCGCAGTTCACGCCCGAGACCCGCGCGAAGCTGAAGGAAGTGGTGCCGGTGTTCGGCGCGATCGGCAACCCGGTCGACGTTACCGCGCAGGGTCTGGTTGATCCGACGCTGATCCAGAAAAGCATCGAGATCGTGCTTGACGATCCGAACGTGCACGTCGCGATCATGTGGCTGTCGCTGACCGAGAAGCTGTGGCAGATGAACGTCGACATCTTCAAGGCGATCAAGGCGAAGTACGACAAGCCGCTGGTCGTGTGCTGGGTCAGCATCCCCGAGCCGGCACTGCTCGCGCTGCGTGCGGCCGGCATCCCGGTGATCCGGATGGCCGAGCCCTCGGTCGATGCGCTGGCCGGGCTGGTGCACTTCAGCGAGGCGCGTCGCCGCTGGCTGGCGGACCGCACCGCGCGCGAGTCCATCGTGCTCCCGGCCCTGCCCACGCTGCAGCGGCTCTGTGGCGAAAAGCGGGCGCTCACAACGCTCGAAGGCGCGGCGCTGCTGGCCGAGGCCGGGATCGCGGCTGCGCCAGTGCGCCTTGCCACGACCGTCGAGCAGGCGGTCGAGGCGGCACGCGCGCTTGGCTGGCCGGTGGCGATGAAGATCGAGTCGCCCGACATCCTGCACAAGACCGAGGTGCGCGGCGTGAAACTCGGGCTGGCCGACGAGGCCTCGGTGCGCGAGGCATGGGCCGTGATCCACGCCAACGTGAAGCGGCACCTTCCCGATGCGCGCATCGACGGCATCATCGTCCAGAAGATGGTCGCGGGCGACGCTGAGTTCGTGCTCGGCGTGAGCCAGGATCCGGTGTTCGGCCCGGTGGTGATGGCCGGTATCGGCGGCGTGCTGGTGGAAGTGATCAAGGATGTCACCTTCCGCCGCGCGCCCGTCACTCCGGCCGAGGCTGCCGGCATGCTCGAGGACCTGCGCGGCCGCGCGATCCTCGACGGCGTTCGCGGAAAGCCGCCGGTGGACCGGGCGCGGCTGGTCGACCTCATCTGCGCGGTGTCCCGGCTGGCAGCTGCCGCCGGGCCGAGGCTCGCCGAACTGGACCTCAACCCGATCATGCTCAGCGCCGACGGCGCTGTCGCGGTGGACTGGCTGATCGTCACCGCCTGAACAGCGGCGCCCCACGCCCACCGGAGCGAAAACCCGGGTCAGACACGCATTTCAGGGGAAATGCGTGTCTGACCCGGGTTTTCGCGTGTGCGGGGGCGTCAGGTGGCGCTGGCTGGCCGGTGCTGGCGGGGTCCATCCAGCGCGCCGATGGCGCGCAGCACCCGTTCCGGCGTCACCGGCAGTTCCAGCACCTGTGCGCCGAGCGGTGCCAGTGCGTCGTTGACGGCGTTGACCACCGAGGCGACCGCGCCGGTGACGCCCGCCTCGGCGGCGCCCTTTGCGCCGAGCGCCGATGTGCGGGTCGGGGTGGATACGTGCCCGACGTGGATGTCCGGCATCTCGGCTGCCATCGGGACGAGGTAGTCGGCCAGCGTCGCATTGCGCAGTTCGCCCTGTGCGCCGTACAGGCAGCCTTCGAACAGCGCCTGTCCGATCCCCTGCACGGCTGCACCGCGCAACTGCTCGTCCACCAGCAGCGGGTTCACCACGGTCCCGCAGTCATCGACGATCCAGTGCCCGAGCAGCCGGATGAAGCCGGTCCGGGTGTCGACCTCGACCCAGGTCGCGCTGGCACCGTTCGTGTAGATGCCGTCGTACGACATCTGTGCGTAATGGCGCTGGGCCGCGGGTTCGGGACGGAAGTCCTGGGGGAACCGCTCCGGGCGGAAATAGATCGCCTCGGCCAGCGCCTGCAGCGTGCACACTGGCTCGCCGCCGGGTTTCCTGACCACCGTCCCTGCGACGAGGTCAAGCATGGCCGGATTGCCCGCATGCAGCGCGGCGGCCGCTTCCAGCAATTGCGAGCGTAGTGCGCAGCCTGCCTGCCAGAGCGCCTCGCCGGCGATGCCGGTGCCGCGCGAGCCCCAGTTCCCGCCGCTGACCGGCGTATGGTCGGTGTCGCCGAGGACGACCTGCACGTCGGAGGCCGCCGCCCCGACCGCATCGGCGGCAATCTGTGCCATCGCGGTCGCGACGCCCTGGCCGGTGTCGGTGAGCCCGACCGCGCAGCGGATGCCGCCACCCTGGGTAAGGCTGGCGGTGGCGCCATCGCGGGTGGCGATCGGTGCGCCGCCACGTCCGTAGTTGGACGAGGAATGATTGGAGTTCTCGACGAACACGGCCAGCCCGATGCCGCGGTACACGCCAGCGGCGCGCGGCGCGGCCGGTGTACGCTGGTCGGCGCGCAGTGCGTCGTAATCCATCAGCCGCGCCAGTTCGTCGAGGCACGCCTGTAGCGACAGGCGCTCGAAGCGCGCGCCGGACGGTGCACGGTGCGGATAGCCGTCGTCGGGGAGCAGGTTCCGGCGCCTGAAGGCCAGCGGATCCACGCCGATGCGGCGCGCCATCGCGTCCACCGCCGCCTCGGTGAACAGGCAGGCAAGCGGATGTCCGACCCCGCGGTACTGGCCATACATGGCCTTGGTCTGCAGGGCTACGCGGATGCGTGCCTGGTACTCGGTGGAACCGTAGCAGGCGCCGGTGAGTCCGAGCACGTGCCGTGACTCGTTGACGCTGCCGCGCGGGTGGATCGAGAACGCACCCGCGCCGCACAGATCGTCGACCTCGAAGGCGGTGAGGCGGCCGGTGACGTCCGCGGCCGCGCGCACGCGCGCCTCGTGGCCGCGCGCGTGCACGTCGGAGACGAACGCTTCGAGCCGGTCGACCACGTACTTCACCGGCCGGTCGAGGAGCCGCGCGACCACGGCGACCGCCGACTCGTCGCCATAGCAGTGGATTTTCGATCCGAACGAGCCTCCGGTGTCGGCCGCGACCACCCGGACCTGATCCGGCCGCAGGCCGAGCACGGTGGCGAACACCGCCTGCATCATCCACGGTACCTGCGTGCCCATGTGCACGGTGAGCCGGCCACGTGCCTCGTCCCAGCGGGCCAGCAGCGCGCGCGGCTCGAGTGCCATCGGGGTGAC
>CANHBC010000187.1 GCA_947458835.1 Betaproteobacteria bacterium
CGCATCTGCTGCACGACGCCGTCCAGGCGAAACGGCTCCAGCTTCTGCAGTGCCTGCTCGACGGTGTCGACGCCGAGGATCCAGGTGATGTGGTGCCCCGGGACCGACAGCGAGGTCTTGAACGCGGCGTCGATGCGCTTCTTCCAGGTGGCGTAGTAGTCCCAGATCGCGCCCCAGGCGATGCAGGCGGCGAAGCGCGGCTCGAGCGAGGCCATGCGCGGGGAGTAGTAGCCGCCGAGGCTGATGGCGACCACGCCCACGCGCTTCGCATCGACGTCGGCGCGCGTCTCCAGCCAGTCCATGCACGCCGATCCCGCCTTCTCGTAGTCGTGGCGCAGCACCATGCCGCGGAAGCGGATGGCTTCGCCCGTGCCCGGCCCGTCCATGATCAGGCAGGAGATGCCGCGCTTGATCAGCTCCGGCACCCCGCGCATGAACTGGATCTCCTTCGTCACGTCCAGGCCGTCGAAGTAGACGACGCAGGGCTTGCGCGCTTCGGACGAGTTCTGCGCATGCACGAAATAGCCGGGCAGGCTCGCGCCCTCGAACGGGATCTCGACGATCTCGATCTTCAGGTCGGTCTCGCCGATGTAGCGGTGGAAGCAGTCCACGCCGCGCTTGTAGGACGCCAGCGCGGCGGCGTCCTTCGGGGTGCGGAAGCGCTCGGCCATCTGGTAGTAGTTGGCCGCGCGCAGGTACGCCGCAGCCGCTGAATAGCGGTGGCCGGACTGGCTGCGTTCGTTGGCGAAGGCGGTCACGGTGTCGGCCACCGCGTTGCACGCGTCGAACCACGCCTGGTCGTCCTCGGCGTCCTTGCCCTTGAGCAGGCGGCCGATGCGGTCGAGCTCGCCGATCTCCGAGCCGCCGTACGGGGCCGACCCGAGCATGTTGATGAATGCCGACGACCACCGGTAGTTGCCGGGGAAATACATGAAGTACTGCGGATCCTTCTTCGCCTCGCCTGCTGCAGCCATCGATTGCCCCCTCCTCAGAACTCCGCCTTGACGTTGGCCGCGCGAACGACGCGGCCCCATTTCTCGTGTTCCCGCTTCAGGAAGGCGCCGAAGTCCTCCGGCGAGCCGCCGGCGACGTCGTAGCCGACCGCGACGAGCTGCTCGCGTCCCTCCGGCGAGAGCACGCGCCGGTTGACCTCGGCGTTGATCCGCAGCACCTGGTCGCGAGCCATGCCCGTCGGCCCCATGATGCCGTTGAAGTTGCGCGACTCGAAGCCGGCCAGCCCGGACTCGGCCACGGTCGGCATCGTGGGCATGCTCGGGGCGCGCTCCAGCCCGTTCACCGCCAGCACGCGCACCCGCCCCTGCTTCATGAAGTCGAGCGCGTTCGGGATGGACATGGTGATCACGTCGATATGCCCGGCGAGCAGGTCGACCTGCGCCGGAGCCACGCCCTTGTAGGGCACGTGCACCATCTTCAGCCCGGCCATCGAGTTGAACAGTTCCATCGTGAGATGGCCGACCGTACCCACGCCGGGCGAGCCGAAGCTCAGCTTGCCGGGATGCTTCCGCGCCAGTGCGATCAGTTCCTTCACCGAACGGGCCGGGACCAGCGGATGGACCACGGTCGCGCTGGTGGTCGTGGTGACCAGCACGATCGGGATCAGATCCTTCAGCGGGTCATAGCCGAGGTTGCTGCGCAGGTGCGGCGCGACGGTCAGCGGTCCGGGGTTGGCGCCGAGCAGCGTGTAGCCATCCGGCGGTGCCTTGGCGACGAACTCGGTGGCCGGCACGCCGCCGGCCGCCGGGCGGTTCTCGACCAGCACCGGCTGGCCCCACGCCTCGTTCAGGCGCTGGCTGACCAGCCTTGCGTTGAAGTCGGTAGGCCCGCCGGCGGCGAACGGTACGATGATGCGGATCGGTCGCGAAGGGTACTGGCCCTGCGCCCAGGACGGTACGACCGCGAATAGCAGCGCGGCCGCCGCCAGGATGGACGGTGCCGCCGTGCGGGCGGACAGTGCCCGTGCCGGCGCGGGCATCGGTGATCGCATGTCGAATCTCCTCCGGAGGTCGCCTGCCGCCTCTGTGCGCAATGACGCGCGGGCGTTCGTCGACCGGTCGCCTAAGATAGCAAGAAACCGGCGGCCGCTGCGCCTCGTCCGGGCTGACCGTGCCGGGCTGCGCGGACGAGGCGCAGCGGCCGGATGCGGCGGTCCTGCCCGGTCGCCCGGTCAGGGCTTCGCCAGCACCTCGGGGTTGAAGAGGCCGGTGGGCTGGCCCTGCGCGAAGGCGACCACGTTGTCGAAGGCCTCGCCGAAATACTGCTCATAGGTCTCGTGCGTCGCCCAGCCGTAGTGCGGCGTGCACACGACATTTGGCATCTTGAGCAGCGGATGGTCGACCGGCACCGGCTCCTGCTCGAACACGTCCAGGCCGGCGTAGCCCGGCCGGCCGGCCTGCAGTGCGGCGACCAGCGCACCCGGCGCGACCAGTTCGGCGCGCGCGGTGTTGGCCAGCAGCGAGGTCGGCTTCATCCGCGCGAGGTCGGCTGCGGTCACCGAATGGCGCGTCTCGGGCGTCAGCCGCAGGTGCAGCGACAGCACGTCGGCCTCGGCGAAGAAGCGGGCGCGGTCCTCGATGAACGCCACGCCGGCGGCCGCCGCGCGCTCGCGCGAGCCGGCGCGACCGTGGGTGACCACCCGCATGCCGAAGCCGCGGCCCATCTGCGCGACCAGCTCGGCGATGGTGCCGAAGCCGAGCAGCGCGAGCGTCTTGCCGCGCATCGTGAAGCCCAGGGTGGTGGGTTCCTCGCCGCGCTGCATGCGGCCGGCCTCGAGCGGGATCGAGCGCGCCGCGGCCAGGATCAGCGCGAACGTGTGCTCGGCTGGCGACACCGGCGACTTGCTGTTGCCGGTGGCGACCGCGATGCCGCGCGCGGTGCAGGCCGCCACGTCGATGTGGTGCGTGGTGCGCGCGAGCTGGCTCACCATGCGCAGCGACGGCAGGCGCTCGATCAGCGCCGCCGAAACCGGCGTGCGCTCCCGGATCAGCACCAGCGCCTCGGCACCGGCGAGCTGGGCAGCGAGCGCGGCGGGCTCGGTCGGCGACTCGGTGAACACGCTGACGTCGTGGTCGGCCAGCTTCGAGAAGCAGGCGAGGCTGCGCACCAGGTCCTGGTGGTCGTGCGGGATCGCGATCTTCATCTCGGGCGTCCGTGGCTTCGTTGCGTTCGGGACGCCGATGATAGCCCGCCGCCGGAGGGCGTTCCGGCGCTGGCATAATCGCGCCCTTCCGATCGAAACCGTCCGGCCGTGCCGTCCCGCGCAGGCGCCGGACTGCATGCCACCCCAGGAGCCGCCATGAAGATCTTCATCGCCGACGATTACCAGTCCGCCACGCCGAAGCTGGCCGCCTGGTCGAAGCTGGCCGGGCATGACGTCACCGTTTGCACCGAGACCATCAAGGACCCGTCCAAGCTGCCCGCCGGCATCGAGCAGGCCGAGGCGCTGCTGCTGATCCAGCAGCGCGCGCCGTTCACCCAGGCCCACCTTGACCGGATGCCGAACCTGAAGGTGATCGCCCAGACCGGCAAGAACGTCTCGCACGTCGACATGGATGCCTGCACGAAGCGCGGCGTAGCGGTGGTGGCGGCCGGTGTCGGCTCGCCCTATGCCCCTGCGGAGCTGACCTGGGGCCTGATCTTCGCGTCCCTGCGCAGCATCCCCCAGGAGGTGGCGGCCCTGCGCGCCGGCCAGTGGCAGTCCACGGTTGGCGTCGGCGTGCATGGCAAGACGCTTGGCATCTACGCCTACGGCAAGATCGGCAGCCTGGTCGCTAAGGCCGGCGCCGCCTTTGGCATGAAGGTGATCTGCTGGGGCCGCGGCGCCTCGCTGGAGAAGGCGAAGGCCGACGGCTTCGAAGCAGCCGCCTCGCGCGAAGCCCTGTTCTCGCAGTCCGACGTGCTGTCGATCCACATCCCGCTCAACGCGGAGACGCGCGGCATCGTCACCGCGGCCGACCTCGCGCTGATGAAGCCCACGGCGCTGTTCGTCAACACCAGCCGTGCGCCGCTGGTGGCCGCTGGCGCGCTCGAGTCGGCGCTGAAGGCCGGCCGTCCCGGCTTCGCCGCGGTGGACGTGTTCGAGGACGAGCCGATCTACGGCGCTGCCCATCCGCTGCTGAAGATGGACAACGTGGTGGCCACGCCCCACCTGGGCTATGTCGAGCAGTCGACCTACGAGATGTACTTCGCCGCCGCCTTCGACAACCTGGTGGCATTCGCGGCGGGCCGCCCGCAGAACGTGCTGAACCCGGACGCGCTGGCTGCGAAGTAGCGGGGCCCGCGCCCTTCCGCTGAGGGGGGGGCTGGTCCCGCCTCAGGCGGGGGCTTCGGACAGTTCGAGCCGGCGGTCGATCCGGTCGAGCCGTTGCTCGACCCTGTCAATACGCGAGGACATGTTCGCCATGTCAGCGCGCATGGCGGCCATGTCGACTCGCATCGATGCAAAGTCGCCATGTAGCGATGCGACGTTGTGTTCCACCGACGACACCCGGAGTGTGAGCGAGTCGAGCCGCTCGTGCGTGGACTGGATGTCGGCGCGGATCGCGCGCAGGTGTTCGAGTACGAGGTCTGTCATGGCTGGATCCATTTCGGTCATCTCAAGCCTCGATCGTCAAAGCGTCGCGGGCGACCCGCCCGACTCGAAATCAACGTTTCCGCCAGATTACTCGATCACTTTCCAGTCCGCTACCAGCTCGGGCGAGGGCTTGAACTCGCCGCGCTCGACCCGCCCGACAAGGCCGGTCAGCCGCGCATTGACCGGCGCCGCCACGCCGATCTTTGCGCCCTCGGCGGCGATCAGGCCGTTCAGGTAGTCGATCTCGGTGCGCCGGCCCTTGTGCATGTCCTGGGCCATCGACGGCCGCTGGCCATCGCCGCGCCGCCCGGCCAGTTCGATCAGTACCCCTTCGATCTCGGCCAGCGCGTCCGCATGACCCTCGCCGGCGAGCGCCAGCGTCTCGGGCTCAAGCCCCTGCTGCGGCGAGATGGCATAGCCGAGCGCCTGCCCGACCCGTACCGCCTCGGAGCCCAGCTTGATCGAGATGCGCCGCGTCTGCTGCGCGAGGTCGCGTCCGTTGCCGCCCAGTCCGGTCGCCGCGCACAAGCCGTTGCGCATCACGTTGATGATCAGCTTGGACCAGCGCTCGCCCCACAGGTTGGTGGTCGCCTTCGCGCTGTCGGCCGCGCGCATCAGCGCGGCGAACTGCTCCACCCGCGGCGTGATGCGGCCGTGCACTTCTCCGATGCGGTAGACGGTGTGCTTCTCGCCCCCCAGGTGGATGTGCCGCTGCACATGGCCCGGGCGGTCGAGCTCGGCCGCGAGCAGGCTCACGCAGCAGCCGACGGTCTTGCCCCAGCCGACCACGCTCGCCAGCCGCTCCTCGTTGATGGAGTTCTGCATCGACACGAAGTAGCCGCTGGGCGCGACGTAGGGCTTGATCAGGTGCGCTGCCCACTCGGTGTCGTAGGACTTCATCGCGATCACCGCGATGTCGAACGGACGCTGCTTCGACAGTTGCGGCACGTCGCAGATGTGCAGCGCATCCACGTGCACCACCACCGACTCCTCGGGGGTCATGCCGTCGATCGCGAAGCCGTCGCGGCGGATCTTTTCGACGTGCTCGGGCCAGCCGTCGACCAGCGTCACGTCGTGGCCGGCCTTGCGGAGCAGGGCGCCGGCGTAGCCGCCGATGGCGCCGGCGCCGACGAACACGATGCGGGGGGTGGGACTGGACATGGGCAGGTTCCTCCTCGGGGCGGGCCACGCTGCACGGCGCGGCCTTCGGGTTTGTGGGGCCTTTCAGGCCGCTGAGGTTAACATCCGGCCGATGGCGAACCTTCGACAACCCGGTGCCGATCCGCGCTGGCTGGCGCACCTCGGCGACGCAGCGGCCGCCGCCGAGCAGGCCGGCGACCTGGTGGCGGCGGCTGCGGCGTATCGCGACCTCGCCGCGGCGATGCCGCGCGATCCGGCCCTGCTGCAGCGGCTGGGCGTGGTCGAGTACCTGCTGGGCAACCTCGATGCGGCGATCGACCGTCTGTCAGCGGCGGTTCGCCTCGACCGGCGCGATGCCGGTAGCCTGGTCAACCTGGGGCTGGCCCAGCATGCGGCCGGGCGGCATGCCGAGGCGGCGGCCAGCCTGCGCAAGGCGGCCGGGCTGCGTCCGGAACTGGCGATCGCGCACGGCAACCTGTCGCTGGCGCTGGCCGCGCTGGGCGACGGC
>CANHBC010000188.1 GCA_947458835.1 Betaproteobacteria bacterium
GCGCGAACCTCGCGGTAGTTGTAGACCTCGCCGTTGAAGGTGATCGTCAGGCCGGTGCCGCCTCGGTGCATCGGCTGGTGGCCGCGCGGCGACAGGTCGAGGATGGACAGCCGGCGGTGCGCCAGGCCGACCGGGCCTTCGATCCAGATACCGGCATCGTCCGGGCCTCTGTGCAGCAGACTGTCGCGGACGCGCGAGAGCGCCGCCGGGTCGATGGTGGCGCCCGTGAACTCGAGCCGTCCGGCGATCCCGCACATGCTGCGTCGGGCCCGGTCAGCGGGTGGCCGTGACCGGCAGACCGATGCGCTGGGAAGCCAGCGGCCTGACGGCTTCGACGAACAGCGTCTCTTCCGGCCGGTTGTCGAGCAGCGACAGGTCCGGTGCGCTGCCCTCGCGGTAGGTGCAACGCTGCACTTCAGTGAAGCCAGCGGCCTCGAGCGTCTCGCGCATCAGGTCGAAGTCGTACATGTACTTGTGCCGGGCGAGGAAGCTCGAGCGGTCCTCGACGAAGAAATACTGCTCCAGCATCTCGCGCTTGTGCCCCTGGCGATAACGCTCCACCGCCCATGCCAGGTCGGGCACGCAGACACGGACCAGGCCACCCGGCCTAAGGATGCGCAGCGACTCGCGCATCAGCACGATCGCCTCGTCACGGAACAGGTGCTCGACGAAATGCGACGAATAGACCACGTCGACGCTGGCGTCGGCGAACGGCAGGCTGTGCGCGAGGTCGTGGTGCACGAAGCGATGGCCGGAGAGCAGCTCGATGTACTGTTCGCGCGAGTAGTAGCGGTTCGAACCGGACAGGCGGTAGGCGAGCGGCAGCAGCGCGCGCGGCAGGTTCGCGAGCACCGCGTTCAGGCTGGCGTCGACGTTGATCCAGCCCGGCGCGACCGCCAGCCCACAGCCGAGGTTCACTTTCACCCGTCCATCGGTGGGGTCGGCGGAAACCGGTACGCGGCGGCCGCGGCGCAGGCGGCCGAGCAGCAACGTCGCGGTGTCGATCAGCCAGCGCATCGCGGATCAGCCCGCGGCCGGCACGTGGCCGGGCGGGAACATGACGGGTACGCCCGAGCGCACTTCGTAGCGCGCATCACACGACGGGCAGCGAACCTCGGTGGCCGAAGCCTCCAGTGCCTCGTGGCCGCAGCCGGGGCAGCGCAACAGGGTGGCCAGGGCGATGTGACGGTTGCGCGTGCGTTGTGACAGGAGCGCGCGGGCGAGGCTCCGCAACCCGGCGCGCAACGGGGAGTCGGCTGCCGGTCCCGAATGCGGATCGCGCGCGAGTTCCGTCGGCAGCGGCCAGTCACAGCGTACGCCCGGGTTGGTGATCCGCCAGGCGAGGGTGCCCCGCCAATAATGGCGTACGTAGAAAGACTCCGGGTAGTGGCTGAGCAGGTGACGGAACCCCGGGTCGCGCTTGACCTTGCGCTCGTAAAGCTCCACCACTTCAGGGTCCGGCTTCCACGACTCCTTCGCTGTGAGAAGGAGCCCCTGGTCATCGTTGGACACCTCCAGCCGATGGAAGCGCCAGGGGTTGATGCGTTCGAAGAAAGCATCGGGCGTCTCGATGTAGCCCGCTGCGGCCACGCGCTGCAGTTCATTCAGGAAGCGGGCCGGATCGGTAGTGTGCTCCAGCACGTGCGAGGCGATCACGAAATCGAATACACCGCTGCGGAACGGCATGCACTCGATCAGGCCGTAGACGAGCGGGCGGTCGTTGACCAGTGGCTGGTGGTAACGCTCGACGCTGTCCTCGAACGCATCGAGCAGCACGTTAGACCGCGCGTACGGGTTGCCGCCCGAGCCCACCTCGAGCACCAGCGCATCCTTCGGAACGGGGCAGTGCACGCGCCGCAGGGCCCACGCCAGACGGTCGAAGCCGAGCCGGCGCAGCAGCTTCATCACGCCGGATTCGCGAGCGAAGCCCGGATCCGGCCGTCGTGATGAGTGTGGTGCGGCGCTCATCGTGCGGCTTTCGCCGGGTGCCAGGTCCCGACCCAATCGAGCAGCGCACGCATCCGCGAGCCGACGTCGTGGCCGGCAGCTCGCACGCGGCGTGCGCCGGCGGCGGCCACCCGTGCCCGCAGTGGCTCGTCGCCCAGGTAGAGGCGGAGCTTCGCCAGCAGTTCGTCGGGCCCGCGGAAGTAGTCTGCCTCGACGCCAGGGGTGAACAGCGAGGCGAGGTCGTCGGAATGCTCGGAAAGCATCATCGTGCCTGAGGCCGGTATCTCGAAGCAGCGGCGGGTGTAGGTATCACGGTTCAGTTTCGACAGGAAGCAGAGGGCGATCTTCGCGCCGCACAGGGCCTTGTTGTAATCCTGGCCCCAGACCAGCCGGACCGGGGCCAGGTGGCGCAGCGGCTCTGACCGCGCGAGTATCGCATCCCATTCGTACCCCGGACCGAACAGTCGCAGGTCTATGCCGGCCGAGGCGATGGCTGCGAGGGCTTGCGCCCGGCCATCGTCCTCGTGGTGGCCGACGAATACCACGTCGCAGCTGAAGCGAGAGCGGTCGGTTGCGTCGAGCTCCACCGGATGGTTACGCTCGGGCATGAACCAGCTGCGCAGCAGGTAGACCCGGCGCGCACCCGCCTGGCGGTATTCGGCCAGGTTGTGTTCCCGGTAGGCAAGCACTGCGTCGTAGCGCGGCACCGCCGCCAGGAAGTGCCGCCAGACCGACGCTGGCTGTCGGGGAGCGAACGGGTCGTCATTGTTGTAACCCAGCACCGCGACCGGCGGCGCATCCGCGCCGCGCGCCTGACGCAGTGCATCGATGGTTGCCGGCCACACGTGCGTGCCACGGTACACGAATACCAGGTCCGGGGCGAAGGCCCGTGCGCGCGCGACCAGGTCGCGGTTCAGACGAACGATCGCTGGGCCGAACAGGTAGCGGTTCTGTACCCGGGCTGCCAGGGCACGCAGGCCGCCTCGTGCGGCCACACTGAAGTACGTGTGCCAGGCGAATGCCTCCACCGAGTGTCCGAGCTCGCTCAGGGCCGTGAATACCGCCTGCTCGTGCAGTTCGCTGTGCCAGTCGCCGACGACGAGGATGCGCATCGTAGCCGGGCCTCAGCCGAGGCGGTCCCGCGGTGGCCTGCGCGCGCGCGCGTCGCCGAAGGCCGGCGTGTAGCCCAGCCGGCCCTTGATCCAGCGGATCAGTGCCTCGCTCAGTTGCGGACCGAGCAAAAGCAGCGACAGGAAATAGGCCGGAAACAGCGGCGAGCGCCACAGGCCGAGCCGCGCAAGGCCCAGGCTGTAGCGCAGGAAGACCCCGAGCGGCTTGTCGGCCTGGATCGACAGGATCGGGTAGGCATAGTTGCCGATGTCGGCGACGATCCGCCCGCTCACCGCAATGCCCTCCACCTGCTCGACGTGTCGCGCGATATCGACCATGCCCTGCATGAAGTGCAACGAAGATTCCGGCGTGTGCTCCCGGGGCACGAACTTGCCGCGTTCGGCCTCTGCGTTGCCGAAGTCAGGCACGCCGCCGTTGCGGTACAGTGTGAGCACACGTGGCGTGAACACCACTGGCCGGTGCGCCGCGATGCGCCCCACCAGATAGAGCTGGTACAGAAGCACGCCGTCGAAGCGGTCAGTGGCCACCGACAGCGCGTGCGCGCGGTGCAGGACCATGCCCGGGATGACCACCGACCGGCGGAACGCTACCGCGACGGCGTCCGGTCCAGGCGGGTAGACGCGCTCGTCCGGAAAGTAGCGGAACGTCTGGTCGATGTTGTCCGGCGTGCCGTTGAAGGCGGCGTAGCTGCGCACCAGAACCCCGAGGCCGGGGTGCCTGCCGACCACCTCCGCCACGTGCGCCAGTGTGCCCTCGCACATCAGGTCGTCGTTGCCCATGAACAGGCAGTAATCGCCGGTGGCCGACTCGACGAGCGCACGCAGGTTGCCATCGTAGCCGAGGTTGCGCTCGTTCTCGACATAGCGGATCCGCCCCGGGTGGCGCGCCTGGAAGCCTTCGACGACGGCGCGGATCGCGTCCCGCTCCGGCGAACCGTCTTCCCGCAGCAGAACGTCGAAGTCCTCGAACGACTGGCCGAGCACGGTGTCGAGCAGGGCCGGCAGCACCGATGCGCGGTTGTAGCAGGGGATGCAGACGGTGATCAGCGGCATGGCGGGGCAGCCGTGAGGTTGTGGTTGGCGATCGCCAGCATGAGCAGCGCGTAGAGACGGGAGCCGTTGGCGCGGCCCGCCTTCAGGCCAGCCTGCAGGGAGCGAACCTGCGAGCGTCGTATGCCTTCGGGCAGGTGCGGCATCCACTGCTCGAATAGTGCCTCGCCCTCCGCCCGCATCGACTCGTCGATCGGGATCGAGAAGCCTTGCTTGCGGCTGAAGTCGACGTCCGGCGGCAGCAGGCGACGGGCGATCTCTCGCTGGACCAGCCTAGACCCGGCCGGCCCGACCTTCAGCGAGTCGGGCAGTTCGCCGAAAGCGAATTCGATGAGCCGGGTGTCGAGTTGGGGCGATCGCACCTCGAGCCCGTGCGCCATGCTCGCCCGGTCGACCTTCATCAGGAAGTCGTCCGGAAGCACGCTGCCGAAGTGGGTGCGGGTCATTGAGTCGAGCGTGCTGGTGCCGCTGTCGAACAACCGGTCGAGTGAAGCTTCCGGCCCGTCGAGACCGCCGGGCAGCCGCTCTAGGGCGGCCACCGCGTCCGGTACGAGCATGCGCCTGCGCAACGTACGGTCGAAGAACGGCGAGCCGTGAATGATCGCCCGCGCCGGCCCGAAACGCAGCGCCGACAGGCGATTGCGCCCGCGTACGCCCGCTGGCAGATGCGCGGCTACGCTGGCGACCCCTTCCAGTATCGGGGCTGGCACGTGTCGCATGCGCCGGATGTCGGAGAGTGCCCGTCCATACTCGCCGTAGCCGCCGAACAGTTCGTCGCCGCCGTCGCCGCCCAGCGCGACCGTGACCTGCCGCCGCGCCAGTCGGCAGACCATCCATGCGGGGATCAGCGAAGAGTCGGCCAGCGGTTCGTCGACCAGCGGTGCGATCTCGGAGATCAATCCCAGTGATGCGCCGGCGGTGTCGATCTCGTGGTGCCGCGTGCCGAAAGCCTGCGCGATGCGTCGCGCGCGCGCCGACTCGTCGAGTGAATGGCCCGGTTGCGCGAAGGTGAAGGTCTGCACCGGCGTGCCCTGCGTGCGCGCGGCCAGCGCGGTCACCAGGCTCGAGTCCAGTCCCCCGGAGAGCAGTACCCCGGTCGGAACGTCGCTTTCCATGCGAAGTCGCACCGCGTCCTCGAGGATCTCGATCGTGCGATCGGCGGCATCGGCCAGCGTCATCGATGGGTCCGGGCGACGCTCGGGCAGCGACCACCAGCGGCTGCATTCGATGCGTCCGCTGGAAAGGTCTACGCAGGCCCGGTGGCCAGGTGGCAGCTTGGCCACGCCGGCTGCGATGCAGTGTTCGCCAGGCACGTAGCCGAGCGCGAGGTAATCGTTGAGCGCCTGCAGGTCGATCGAATGCGGTCCGTCGATCGCCTTGAGTTCCGAGGCGAAGTCCAGCCGCTGTGTCCCGACTCGGTAGTAGAGCGGCTTCTTGCCTGCACGGTCGCGCACCAGGTGGAGGCGGGCCGGCAGGCCAGGGCTGCCCCGGTCGAGCAGGGCGAAGGCGAACATGCCATTGAAGCGCTTCGGCGCCTCGACGCCCCATGCAGCCCAGGCCGCCAGCAGCACTTCGGTATCGCTGCGCGTGCGGAACGCATGGCCGAGCGAAGACAGTTCGTCGCGCAGCGCTGCGTGGTTGTAGATCTCGCCGTTGAACACGACCACGAAGCGGCCGGAACCGTCCTGCATCGGTTGCCGTCCCCCGGCAGACAGGTCGACAACGGACAGCCGGCGGTGCGTGAGCACGATGCGCCCGTCGGGCGACTGCCAGTGTCCAGCGTCGTCCGGTCCCCGGTGGGAGAGGCGGTCACGCGCCGCCAGCAGGGGCGGCAGGTCAAGGGGTGCGCCGAACGAGACGGCTCCGTGGATGCCGCACATGTCAGTTCGGGACGCCGAGCCGCTGGAACAGCTCGCCGAAGCGGCGGTCCCAGGTGTGGTCGCGCAGCGCTCGCTCGCGGCCGGCGCGAGCCATGCATTCGCGTACCTCGTCGTCAGCGAGCAGTGCCCGGGCCCGGTCGACGCACTCGTCGAGGTCCC
>CANHBC010000189.1 GCA_947458835.1 Betaproteobacteria bacterium
AGCGCTCCTGCAAATTCGGCGGGGCCTTCACCGGTCGGTAGTACATCGTGCGTCGCGGTACGCCAAACCACCGGCACAGCTTGCTGATCGAGACATCGAATCCATCTTCCTTGAGTCCCTGGCGGATCGTCTCGATCACTTCTCGTCCTCGCCCAACAGGGACTTAAACTTTTTTCGGGCACGTAGCTCCAGCATCGCCTCGCCGTACGTTTCCTGCAGCTCCTTGAGCTGGCGCTCGTACTGGTCGCGAACGTCCTGTAGGTTGGCCCGCAGGGCGTTTTCCATGCCCTTCTTGCCGTCCTCCACCCAGCTTTCGAGTTCCGACGGAGGCAAATCATACGCACGACTGGTCTCGGCGATCGTGGTCTTGCCCTGGATGATTTCCAGGACCAGCGCGGTCTTGCGCCGCGCTGTCCAGCGTTTGATCTCTTCGTCCATCAACAGGCTCATGGTGTCTTCCTCTCAACGTTAACACCTGAGCAGGTTTTCACTGGGTCAATACAATCCTGCGCAACCGGCTTTACTGCGATCAATTCGAGTGGAATGGCAAGCTATACCAAGGCAGTCACGAGGCGATTGTGTCGGTCGAACTCTGGGAACGGGTGCAAGGCGTGATGGACGGCCGATTGGCCAAGAAGCACCGCCGGATGACACGCGACTTCGCATTCTCCGGGTTGATCGCCTGCACGACCTGCAGCTGCGCGGTGGTTGGCGAGATCAAGGAGGAACGCTACGTCTACTATCACTGCACCGGTCACGCCGATAGGTGCCAAGGCAACCCGGGGACCTGTCGGCGCAAGTATGTCCGCGAGGAGGTGGTCGAGAAGCAGTTCACCGAACTCTTGGGCCGGCTGCACTTCGACGACGAGGTGCTGGAATGGGTGCGGGATGCGCTGCACGCCAGCCACGCCGACCAACGGCGGGAGCACGAGGAGGCGATCACACGCCATCAGTCGGAATACAAGCGGCTTGATGCTCGTATCCGCGCCATGTACGTCGATTAGCTCGACGGTATGGTTGAGCCGGCGTTCTACGACACGATGGCGAATCAGTCGCGCCAGGAGCAGAGCCGCTGCCAGCGCGAGATCGATCGGCTCCAGACCTCGACCCAATCCTACATGGATGAGGGCGTGCGGACTCTCGAACTCGCGAGCAATGCGCAAAAGCTCTTTGGAAGCCAAGAACCGCGTCAGAAAAGGCGGCGGCTCAACTTCATGCTATCGAACTGCTCGTGGCAGGACGATAAGGTTGTCGCGACATTCCGACAACCGTTTGATCTGTTTGCAGAAACAACTGCGATCGCAGCCACCCGGAAGGCGACTGCAACGGCGTTTTCGGCACAAACAGAGATTTGGCTCCCCGACCTGGGCTCGAACCAGGGACCTGCGGATTAACAGTCCGTCGCTCTACCGACTGAGCTATCGGGGAACAGGCAAGCCCTTGAATATATCGAACCTCGCGCGCGTGGTCAATGGCCTCGGTGCGACGCCATCAGGCCGACACGGCCCCCCCCGCGAAGGCGGCGGGGGCATACCTGCCGCCGACGGCGTCTCAGCCCTTGAGCACAGCCGCGATCGCATCGGCCACGTAATCGAGGTTGCGGCTGTTCAACGCTGCCACGCAGATGCGGCCGGTGTCGATGGCATAGATCGAGTATTCGTCGCGCAGCCGCTTCACCTGCTCGGCGGTGAGGCCCGAATACGAGAACATGCCTCGCTGTTCGATCACGAAATCGAAGTCCGAATCGGGTACGCGGGCCTTCAGCTTCTCGACCAGTTGCCGACGCAGCGACTTGATGCGGTCGCGCATGTGCGCGAGCTCGCTGTCCCATTGCGCCCGGCCATCGCTCGAGTTGAGCACGCTGGCCACGACCTTCGCACCGAACGCTGCCGGGTTCGAGTAGTTGGTCCGGATCACCCGCTTGAGCTGGCTCAGCACGCGATCGGACTCGTCCTTCGAGGTGGTGACCACCGACAGCGCCCCGATGCGCTCTCCGTAGAGCGAGAACGACTTCGAGAACGAATTGGCAACCACCGACGGACGGCCGGTCGCGGCGAACCGGCGCACGACCTCGCCGTCGGCGTCCAGGCCATCGCCGAACCCCTGGTACGCGATGTCGAGGAAGGGGATCAGGCCGCGGCGCGTGACGACGTCGATCACCGACGTCCACTGATCGCGCGACAGGTCAGCACCGGTCGGGTTGTGGCAGCATGCATGCAGCACAGCGACCGAACCGGCAGGCATCCGCTCGAGATCGGCCATCATGCGCTCGAACGCGACGCCACGCGTGGCGGGGTCGTAGTAGGCGTAGGTCTCGACGTCGAAGCCGGCGGCCTCGAACAGGCCGCGGTGGTTCTCCCAGCTCGGGTCGCTGATGTAGACGGTGGCGCCCGGGGCAAACCGCTTCAGGAAGTCGGCGCCGATCTTCAGGCCGCCGGTGCCGCCAAGCGACTGGACCGTCACCACCCGCCCTTCGGTGACCACCGGGCTCGTGGCACCGAACACCAGGTCGCGCACCGCGCGGTTGTAGTCGGCGAAGCCGTCGCCCTGCAGGTACACGTGAGGCGCCGGCGCGGCCTCCATCCGGTGCTCGGCCTGGCGGACACACTCGAGCAACGGCACCTTGCCGTCCTCGTCATAGTAGACACCGACGCCCAGGTTCACCTTCTTCGGGTTCTTGTCTGCGTTGTAGGCCTCGGTCACCCCAAGGATGGGGTCACGCGGGGCCATGGACACTTCGGCGAGGAACGACGTCGTTGCGGGCGAGTTCATGATTGCTTTGGGGCTATGATGATCGGTTGATTCACGAGGAAGAGTTTACCCGCAATGGAACGTTCGAGGCGGAATCCCCCGAAGCCCGGCCGCGGCCCCGGGCCTGCGGCCGGAGGGCGCGACGTCGGCACCGACCTGGCAATGGCCGAACTGGCGCCGATCATGCGCCGCGCCGCGCAGGACCGTGATGCCGCGGCGGCGGCCGTGGACGAGACGCCCGTCGCGGTGCCCGCGGCCCGGGCGGCGAAGGACCCGATCGAGGTGGTCACCTTCCCGGGCAGCCCGTTCCGGCTGCACCTCGTCTACCCGCCTGCCGGCGACCAGCCGGCGGCGATCGAGAAGCTGACCGAAGGCATCCGTGACGGACTTGCCTTCCAGACGCTGCTCGGGGTGACCGGCTCCGGCAAGACCTACACGATGGCCAACGTGATTGCGCGCATCGGCCGTCCCGCGCTCGTGCTCGCTCCGAACAAGACGCTCGCCGCCCAGCTCTACGCCGAGATGCGCGAGTTCTTCCCCGAGAACGCGATCGAGTACTTCGTGTCGTACTACGACTACTACCAGCCCGAGGCGTACGTTCCCTCGCGCGACCTGTTCATCGAGAAGGACTCGTCGATCAACGAGCACATCGAGCAGATGCGCCTGTCGGCCACGAAATCGCTGCTCGAGCGGCGCGACACGATCATCATCGCGACGGTGTCGTGCATCTATGGCATCGGCGACCCGGTCGACTACCACAGCATGATCCTGCACCTGCGCGCGCACGAGAAGATGGCCCAGCGCGAAGTGATAGGGCGCCTGACCACGATGCAGTACCACCGCAACGACATGGAGTTCAAGCGCGGCACCTTCCGCGTGCGTGGCGACACCATCGACATCTTCCCGGCCGAGAGCGCCGAGATCGCGGTGCGCGTATCGCTGTTCGACGACGAGATCGAGGAGCTGTCGCTGTTCGACCCTCTGACCGGGCACATCCTGCGCAAGACCGCGCGCTACACCGTCTATCCGTCGAGCCACTACGTGACTCCGCGCAGCACGACCCAGCGCGCGATCGAGGCGATCAAGCTCGAACTGCATGAGCGGATCAACCAGTTCGCCGAGACAGGCAAGCTGATCGAGGCCCAGCGGATCGAGCAGCGCACCCGCTTCGACCTGGAGATGCTCAACGAGATGGGCTTCTGCAAGGGCATCGAGAACTACTCGCGGCACCTGTCCGGCCGCGGGCCCGGCGAGCCGCCTCCGACGCTGATCGACTATCTGCCGCAGGAGGCACTGCTGATCATTGACGAGAGCCACGTGAGCATCCCTCAGGTGGGCGGCATGTTCCGGGGCGACCGCGCACGCAAGGAGAACCTGGTCGAGTATGGATTCCGCCTGCCCTCGGCCATGGATAACCGGCCACTGAAGTTCGAGGAATTCGAGCAGCTGATGCCGCAGACCATCTTCGTGTCCGCGACGCCGTCGAACTACGAGCGCGACCACGCAGGCCAGGTGGTGGAGCAGGTGGTCCGGCCGACCGGCCTGGTCGACCCGCAGATCGAGGTGCGCCCGGCTGCCACCCAGGTCGACGACCTGCTGTCGGAAGCCAAGCTGCGCATCGCGCGGAAGGAGCGCGTGCTGGTCACGACCCTCACCAAGCGGATGGCCGAGGACCTGACCGAATACCTGTCGGAGCAGGGCATCGCCGTGCGTTACCTGCATTCGGACATCGACACCGTCGAGCGGGTCGAGATCATCCGTGACCTGCGGCTCGGCCAGTTCGACGTGCTGGTCGGCATCAACCTGCTGCGCGAAGGCCTGGACCTGCCCGAGGTGTCGCTGGTGGCGATCCTGGACGCGGACAAGGAAGGCTTCCTGCGCTCGGAGCGCTCGCTGATCCAGACGATCGGCAGGGCGGCGCGCCACCTCAATGGCCGCGCGATCCTCTACGCAGACAAGGTCACCGAATCGATGGAAAAGGCGATCGGGGAGACCAACCGCCGGCGTGCGCGCCAGGAGGCGCACAACCTCGCGCACGGCATCACGCCGCGCGGGGTAATCAAGGAGATCCGCGACCTGATCGATGGTGTCTACGATACCGAGCACGCCCACCAGCAGCTCAAGGCTGCCCAGGAGGACGCCGGCTACGAACTGTTGAGCGACCGAGAACTCACCCGTGAGCTGAAGCGGGTGGAGAAGGAGATGCTCGAGCGGGCGCGCAACCTCGAGTTCGAGAAGGCGGCACAGGCCCGCGATCGGCTGAACACGCTGAAGGCCCTGCTGTTCGGCCGCGGACGCGATGGGAATCCCGTCGCGGCAGACGCCGGCTGAGAACGGCGCCCCCTCCCCGCAGGGGAGCCCGGACAGCCTCCCGCGTCTGGCTACGCTCCGGAACCAGACGCGGGGGAACGCTGGATGCGCCGACTACTTGAGGGTCTCGATCTGGACCAGCGCATCGCCTTCGGTCGGCGCGACCGGGGCAGGCCGCGGCCGGGGCTCACGGCGGCGCACCGGTTCCGGCTCGACTACGGGCGCTACGACGGTCGCGGAGGCACGGGTCTCGATCATCACCAGGTCGGAGGGCAGGGCGACCGGCTCGGGCGCAACCACCGGCGGACGGCGCGCGGCCTGCGGTGCCTCAGTCGCCTCGACCGGTGCAGGCGTCGGGGTCACCGACTCCACCTGCTGCAGGCCCGCGGCCTCGAGCTCGACGGACGGCGCAGCCGCCACGGGCATCGGTGCCGGTTCGGGCGCAGGGGCCGCCGGTGCTGGCGCCGAGACGACCGGCGCCGCAACCGGTGCGACTGGCACTTCAACCGGGACAGACACTGCAGTTGCCGACGGACCCGGCACCGGAGCAGCCTCGAGTGCCGGTGCCGGGGCTGGTGCGGGGGCGGGGGCGGGCATGGACGCCACGGCCGGCTGCGCTGCCGGCTCGACCGATGCGGGCACCGACTCGACCGCCGCCGAGGCAACCACTGCCGCGGCAACCGCCGCCGGTGCAGCGTCGACGGGCGCCTCGTTGCCGTTCAGCCCGTCGACGACGGCGATGTCTCCCTCGCTGCGCCGTTCGCCACCACCACCGCGGCGGCCACGCCGACGGCGCGAACGGCCCTCGCGCGGCTCGGCGCCCGTGTCGGCAGCCATCGGCACCGTTTCGGACTCGACGACGCCCTCGGCGGTCACCGGCTGCGGTGCACGCTCGCGCGGCGCACGCGGCTCACGCTCAGGCCGAGCCTCCCTGGATTCGCGCGGCTCACGCGGCGGGCGGACATCGGCGGCGACCGCTTCCGAGCCAGCCGTCACCTCGGGCCGTGCCGCGCCATCGCGGCCACCACGACCTCGATCACCACGGGGCGGACGCTCCCCGCGCGCCTCGCGCTGCGGGTCGCGGCCAGCTTCCGCACGGCCGTC
>CANHBC010000190.1 GCA_947458835.1 Betaproteobacteria bacterium
CCCGTACTACCTCACCGGCGAGGACTACCTGCGCTACCACGCGGCGCTGCGCGGCATGCCGCATGACGCTTCGGCAGCCCTGGCCCGCCTGCAGGACCTCGACTTCGATCCCGCCGCGCTGGCACGCCCGGCGCGCACCTTCAGCAAGGGGATGCTGCAGAAGCTCGGGCTGGCGGCCTGCCTGCTGGCGCGGCGGCCGCTCACCGTCCTCGACGAGCCGATGAGCGGCCTCGACCCGCTGGCCCGGGCGCGGGTGCGCGCCGCCCTCTCGGGACTGCGCAGCGACGGGAGGACCCTGCTGTTCAGTTCCCACTCGCTGGAAGATGTCGCGGCGCTGTGCGACCGGCTGGCGGTCATCCACCGCGGCCGGCTCGCCTACGCCGGGACCCCGGCCGGACTCTGCGAACGCACCGGAACAAGCGTGCTGGAACAGGCCTTTCTCCGGTGCATCGACGCGCCCGGCGCATGAGACGATAGTCGTGCAGGACTCACCCTTCCCGGATTCCGATGCCCGCCGCTTCGCCCAAGCCCGACCTGCTGATCGTCGATGACGACCCGCTGATCACCGACACCCTCGAATTCTCCCTGCGCGGCGAATACGAGGTGCTGGTCGCCGCGTCGCGGCCCCAGGTGCACGCGCTGCTACGCCAGGTGGAGCGCATGCCGGGCCTGGCGCTGATCGACCTCGGGCTGCCGCCCTCGCCGCACCGGCCGGACGAAGGCTTCCGGCTGATCTCCGAGCTGCTCGCCGCCTCGCCGTCGATGAAGATCGTCGTGCTCTCCGGACAGAACGACGAGGCCAACGCACGCCATGCCCGCGCAATCGGCGCGATGGAGTTCGTCGCCAAGCCCTGCCCACCCGACCGCCTGCGCAGCCTGCTGGCACAGGTCGGGCAGGTGCCCGCGCCGGAATCGGCCAGCGCGTCCGATCGTGCGATCGTCGGCGCCAGCCCCGCGATCGAAAGACTGCGCCAGCAGATCGTGCAGTACGCTGCCGCGCCGTTCCCGGTGCTGATCGAGGGCGAATCCGGCAGCGGCAAGGAGCTGGTCGCGCATGCACTGCATGCGCGCAGCGGCCATGCTGCCCGGCCGCTGGTCGCGCTCAATTGCGCGGCGATCGCGCCCACCCTGGTCGAACCAACGCTGTTCGGCCATGCCCGCGGCGCGTTCACCGGCGCCACCGGCGCCCATGCCGGCTATTTCGAGGATGCGGCCGACTCCACGCTGTTCCTGGACGAGATCGGCGAGTTGCCGCTGGAGCTGCAGTCGAAGCTGCTGCGGGTGCTGGAGAACGGCGAGTTCCAGCGCGTGGGCGAGACCACTACCCGGCGCTCGAACGCCCGGGTGATCGCCGCCACCAACCGCGACCTGCGGCAGGAGGTGAAGGCCGGGCGCTTCCGCGGCGACCTCTACCACCGGTTGTCGGTGTTCGCGATCACCGTGCCACCGCTGCGCGACCTCGACGACGACCGGCTGCGACTGCTGGAGCATTTCCAGACGCTGTACGCGGCGCCGGGCGGGACGCCCGCACGGGAACCGTTCACCCTCGATGACGAGAGCCGCCGCATCTGGCTCGAATACGGATTCCCGGGGAACGTGCGCGAACTGCGCAACATCGTGATCCGGCTGGCGACCAAGTACCCCGGGCAGCGCATTGCGCCTGCACAGCTGCTGGCCGAGATGGACGTCGAGGCCGCCACCGCCGAGCCGCCGTCGCTGGCGCACGAGCTGCCGGCCGGGCAGGGCTCGATCGACGCGGCGCGCCGCCACCTGGCCACCGCTCGCCAGGTCGACCTCGACCGCCTGCTGCATGACTGGGAACGCAGCTACATCCAGGCCGCGCTGTTCCTGAGCCATGGCAACCTCGCGCAGGCGGCGCGGATGCTCGGCCTGCGCCGCACCACCCTGTACAGCCGCATGCAGGCGAACGGACGCGGGACCGACTGATGTACCACGACTTCTTCGGCCTGCGCGAGGCGCCGTTCCGCATCACGCCGAACACCGAGTTCTTCTTCGGGGGAGGCAACCGCGGGGCGATCCTCGATGCACTGCTGTACGCGATCAGTCAGGGCGAGGGGATCGTCAAGGTCACCGGCGAGGTAGGCAGCGGCAAGACCATGCTCTGCCGGATGCTCCAGGCCCGCCTGCCGGAGAACGTGCGCGGCGTCTACCTAGCCAACCCGAGCGTCTCGCCCGACGAGATCCTGCACGCGATCGCGCACGAGGTGGAGCTGTCGATGCCGGCCGGGTCCAGCCGGCTGGAGGCGATGCAGCGGCTGACCGCCTTCCTGCTCGACTGCCATGCGGCAGACCAGCAGGTGGTGCTGTTCGTCGAAGAGTCGCAGAGCATGCCGATCGCCACGCTCGAGGAGATCCGGCTGCTGTCCAATCTCGAAACCGACCGCCACAAGCTCCTGCAGATCGTCCTGTTCGGGCAGCCGGAGTTCGACGCGCTGTTGCGCCGGCCCGAGATCCGGCAACTGCGCGAACGCATCACGCACAGCTTCACGCTGGCACCGCTGTCGACCGAGGACATCGGCCTCTACCTGAACTTCCGGCTGCGGGCCGCCGGCTACCGCGGGCCGGACGTGTTCGGGCCCGCGGTCGTCGCGCGGATCGCACGCGCCTCCGCCGGCCTGACCCGGCGGGTCAACCTGCTGGGGGACAAGACGCTGCTCGCCGCGTTCTCAGAATCCACGCATGCGGTCGACCCCCGCCACGTGAAGGCAGCGATCCGTGACAGCGAGTTCGCGCAGGGCGCCGGTCCGGCTGTCGTGTGGCGCAGCTGGCTGGTGCTCGCGATCGCGCTGCTGGCTGTCCTGCTGCTGGCCGGCGCGACCTGGCTGCTCGCCGGTCGGTCATCGCCGCCAGCGCTGGCAATCGGCGCGCACGACGACGGCGCTCCCACCGCTGCCACGGCTGCCACCGGGGAAGCCGAAGCCGCACCACAGCCGCCTGCGCCCACGGTACCCACGCCAGTACCGGAAGCCTCGTCCTCGACGGACACCGCGCCCCCGGTCCCGGCGGCAGAGCCGGGCGCCGGTCTGCTCGTCGAACGCCTTGCGGCGACCGCAGAGTGGCTGAAGGCGGCCGACCCGTCCCGGTTCACCATTCAGCTGATGGGCTCGCGCAGCGAAGCGCAGCTCGATCGCCAGCTGCGCACGCTCGCCCGGCAGGTCGAGCCGGAGCGGATCTTCGTGGTCCGCACCCGCGCGGGCGAACGGCCCTCGCTGACGGTCTTCTACGGCCATTTCGCGAACCGCGCCGACGCCCGGGCCGCGCTCGAGACGCTGCCGGAGGCGTTGCGCACCTTCGCCCCGCACCTGCGGACGGTACAGGGCATCCGGAATGAAATCGCTGCAGCAGGAACTTGACGAGCTTTCTAGTTAAATGCAGCAAACCATTGAAAGATAGCGGAATTGACTGTAGGCTTGATATTGGTCGGAGCGGCAGCCCAGGTTTCGGTACGGCCCGTCGACCCAGCCCGCACGTCCGTGACCCGAGGAATCGCATGAACGCGTCGACCCAACCCCAGCGGCCAGCGATCGCCGACGCGAGGGTCGCGCACTGCTCCGCACCCGCCCCGCTGCTCATGCTGGCAGCCGCGATGCTGCTGGCCGGCTGCAATACCCCGGTCAAGGTCACGCCGGACCTGCCGCGCTCAGAGGGACATCTCGGCGCGGCGCGCGAGCAGACGCCGGTCGCCGACCTGCCCGCTCCGGTACGCATCACCGGGCTGGTGCCGCAGCCCAGGCCGGCAGAGAAGGTCACCACCTACAGCGTCGTGGTCAGCGACGTCCCGGTGCGTGAACTGCTGCTTGCGCTCGCGCGCGACACCCGCCAGAACATCGACATCCATCCCGGACTCACCGGCCGGGTCACGCTGAACGCCATCAACGAGACGCTGCCCGCAATCCTCGAGCGCGTGTCGCGGCAGGTCGACATGCGGGTGCGGACCGAAGGCACGACGATCATCGTGCAGCCGGACACCCCGTTCTTCCGGGGCTACCGCGTCGACTACGTCAACATGCAGCGCGACACCACCGCAACCATCGGCGCCTCCGGGCAGATCGGTGGCCAGCTGGGCGGGACCGGCGGCACCGCAAGCGCTGCCGGGGGCGCGCCAGGTGTCGGCACCGCTGGGGCGGGCTCGGGCGCTGCCGTGAATGCCTCGGCCACGCTGGTGCGCACCACGTCCCAGACCAACTTCTGGGAGACGCTGCGCGACAACGTGCGCGCGATCCTGTCGTCCTCTCGGGCACAGACGCAGACTACCGAGGACCGCGCACAGCGCGCCGAACAGGCGCGGCAGGTGCGCGAGGAGCGGCTTGCCCAGGCCAAGGCCGTCAGCGGGGCCGGCGCCGACTCGACTACGCTGTTCAACACGGTATTCGGGCAGGGCGGACAGGCGGGGCAGAACCCGAACGACATGCGCGACAGCGTGGTGGTCAATCCGCTGGCGGGCACGGTGAACGTACTGGCCACCGAGCGCCAGCACCAGCTCGTCCAGCAGTACCTCGACGGCGTGACGCGCGCAGTGAGCCGGCAGGTCCTGATCGAGGCCACCATCGCCGAGGTACGGCTCAACGACGCCTACCAGGCAGGCGTAGACTGGAGCCGGCTGGGCGGGTTCGGCGGATTCACGGTCCAGCAGCAGCTGATCGGCAGCAACCTCGGCGCTCCGCCGGTGGTGTCGATCGGCTACGCGTCCGACTCGGGCAACGTCGTGTCGGCGATCAAGCTGCTGCAGCAGTTCGGCAATACCCAGGTCCTGTCCAGCCCGAAGATCATGGCGCTGAACAACCAGACATCCATCCTGCGCGTCACCGACAACTTCGTGTACTTCCAGGTCGGGGCGCAGCAGGGCGCGGTGACCGCCGGCGGCACCATCCAGCCGACGGTGTTCAACACCACGGCGCAGACCGTGCCGGTGGGTGTGGTGCTGGCGGTGACGCCGCAGATCAACGAGAGCGGGCAGGTCACCTTGACCGTGCGCCCGACCATCACGCGTGTCACCGGAACGGTCGCCGATCCCAACCCGAGCCTGCGCGTCGGTAACGCCCCGATCCCGAACCTGGTGCCGGTGATCCAGACGCGCGAACTCGAGTCGGTGCTGCAGGTGACCAGCGGCCAGACGGTGATCCTCGGCGGCCTGATGCAGGACGACATCTCGCGCAACCGCGACGGAGTGCCGTGGTTGTCGCGCCAGCCCGGCATCGGCGACCTGTTCAGCTTCCGCAACGAACGGGTGACCAAGACCGAACTGGTGATCTTCATCCGTCCGACGGTGGTGACCAACCCGTCGCTGCAGAGCGACGAGCTGAAGTTCTTCCAGCGCTTCCTGCCGCAGGGCGACGCCGGTCGGGCCGGTGCCTCGGCGGCCGCGCGGGTCGCACCCGGAAACTGACCGGTACCGCGCCGGGATGAGCCTCCTCATGAAGGCGCTGCAGCAGGCAGCGCAGAACCGCAGCGCGAAGACGGGCGGCGAGGCTGCGCCCGGCGACGGGGCCGGCCCGGCGGCCCGCGTCGAGCCCGCGGTATCCGGCAGCGCCCCCGGAACCCCCGCGTCCGCCGATATCCGTCAGGAAGCCACCGAACTGAACCTGGAACCGCTGCCCGTGCCGCCGGTCGAGCCGGCAGAAGGCGCAGGTCCGGACGCGATCGCCCCGCCGGCCCGCATGATGGCCAGCCCGCGCGAGCCGGCACCACCGCCCGTCCGAGAGAGGCAAGCGGCGTCCGCCGCGGTTGCCCCTGCCGCCGCGCGCTCCGACCGGCGTGCAGCGCCGCGCTGGAGCGGTGACCTCCAGACCGAAGAAATGCCCGCCGACCGCCCGACGATCGATGGCGAACCAGCATGGCGCCGCAGCCAGCTGCGGGCCGAAGCGTCTCCCGCACGCGCCAGTGCCGTACTGGCTGCGGGCGCCGGGGCGGCTCGGGCCGGAGCGCTGTCGCGGTTGAGCCGGCTGCACTGGATCCTCATCATCGGGGGGGGCGCCGTCCTCGTCCTGTTCACGTACTTCTACATCCAGATCAACCATTCGGGACTGTTCCAGCGCGGCTTCCGATCGCCGCCTGCCGCCACGCCGCTGGTCAGCCGGCCAGCACCGGCACCTGCTGCAGCGGCCGGCCCGGCGGCCCGCGTCGAGCCCGCGGTATCCGG
>CANHBC010000191.1 GCA_947458835.1 Betaproteobacteria bacterium
CAGCGGAACAGCCGTGCTTGGCCTGGGGGATGTCCTGACGGTGAGCGTGGCCGGCAAGACGTTCACCGCGACCGTCGACGAGTTGCCCAGCCAGGCAGCGCCGGGCGGGTTGTTGACCGTCTCCGACCCGGCCCTGTCGGTGGATCTCGTCGAGCGGACCTGGAACGTCGCGCTCTCCGACCTCGATCCGGGCACCTATCCGGTGGCCGCGTCGGTCACCGATCGGGCAGGCAATATCCGTCTGGACGCCACTGACAACGAACTGGTCGTCAGCAATACGATTCCGGAGGTGATCGCATTCGGTGCCTCGACCCCGAGCGGCTTCTATCGCGTCGATCAGCCGATCGAGATCACCGCGACGTTCAGCGAACTGGTGCTGCCCGGCTCGAAGCTTCTGGTCACGCTCAATGTGCTTGATACGGTGACGACGCTTCCGGTTACCGTGATCCTCACCACGCCGACGTTGAATGCTGCCTCGCGCACCCTGACCGGCACCTATACCGTGACTGCCGGCCAGACGTCTGCGGACCTGACGGTCGAGAGCTTCAGCTTCACCGACGGCAGCGTCAGCGCCTCGGTGCCGAAGAATCTGGCGGGTACGCCGATGACGTCGGCGACGATGCCCCAGGCCAACTTCACCGGCCTGGACATCGTGGTCGACACGACGGCGCCCGGTGTGCCGTCGCTGACGCTGATCGAAGACGACGTGTCGCCGTCGACGGGCGCAGTCACGGCCAACATCAACGACAACACGCCCACTTTCTCGATCACCGCCGATACCGGCAGTACGGTTCGGGTCTATGCCAACCCGTCTGCACCGATCCTGTTCGGCGTGGCGACCGAGACCGTCGCGGGATCCGGGCTCTACACCTTCATCCCTGCCGATCCGATCAGCGACGGCACCTACGAGTTCTACGTCACCGTCACCGATCGGGCGGGCAACAGCGAAACCTCGCCGGTCTACTCGACCGGAAGCACGACGACCATCCGCGTAGATACGACGCTGCCCACGACGCCGGTGATCAACACGCTGGTGACCAATGACAGCACGCCGCTGCTCACCGGCAGCGCAGTGCTGCTGGGCGGCGAAACACTGGCCGTCACGGTCGACAACGTGACGTACACCACCTCGACCTCGCCCGCGCTGGTGCTGGTGCAAGTCGGGTCGACGGCCACCTACAACTGGTCCCTGCAGTTGCCGGACCTCGCCGTCAACGCAACCTATCCGGTGTCGGCCGTGGTGACCGATGCAGCCGGCAACGCAACCTCCGATACCACGGCGGATGAACTGACGATCGAGACGGTGCTGCCGACGATCACCAGCTTCACGTCGTCGACGCCCGACGGGGCCTACAAGGTTGGCGCGACCATCGATCTGAGCGCCACGGTCAGCGAAACGCTGCGGGGCGGATCGGCGATCACCGTTACGCTGGACTCCGGGACCACGGTCGTGCTCAGCACGGTCTCGGCGGGCAACATCCTGCGCGGCAACTACGTGGTGGGCGCGGGGCAGAACTCGCTCGACCTCAGCATCACCGGTTTCACCCTGACCGGTGGCACGGTTCCGACGGACATCGCTGGCAACGTGATGACCGACCTCACCCTGCCCAGCGGAAGCAACAGCCTGGTGGTCAGCAAGGATCTGCGGATCGATACCGAGGCTCCGACGACGCCGACCCTCAACAGCGTCTCGGACAATGTGCCGGTGACGCCGGTGACGACGATCGCGCCGGGCGGCGGTACCAACGATGCAACGCCGACGCTGGCTATTTCGGCCGAGGACGGGACCACGGTCACCGTCTACAGCAACGGGACCTACCTGGGTAACGCCACGGCGACGGGAACACCGGGCCTCTTCACCTACACTCCGGGGATTGCGCTCGCCGACGGTACGAAGGTCTTCACCGTGCAGTCAAGCGATGCGGCCGGCAACCTGAGCGCTACGTCGACGCCGTACACGGTGACGGTCGATACGGTGGCACCGATCGCGCCGACGGTGACCGTGGCCGGCACGGCCGTTGGCAGCAGTCCGGTGATCCGTGGCAACGTCGTCCTCGACCCGCTCGATGTGTTCACGGTGACGGTGGCTGGCGTGACCCATACGTATGCGCAGGGCGCTCCGGGCTGGACCGTAGGCAACGGTCAATGGTCTCTGGACCTCGCTGCGCTGCCTGTGCCTGTCGTGCTGACGTCGGGCACCTATAACGTGGTGGTCCGGGTGACGGATATCGCCGGCGCCACGGCGGCGGACACGACGACAGGGGAACTGCTGGTCGATGCGACGGCGCCCGTCGTCAACCGCTTCACGTCCACGACGGCGAACGGCACGTATGGCACGTCCAGCTCGATCAACATCAGCGCGACGATGAGCGAAGCCGTGCGCGCCGGCTCGCAGATGACGGTCGTGCTCAGCACTGGAGACACGGTGGTGCTGACCTCGGCGGCCAACGGCACTACGCTCGCTGGAACCTATGTCGTCGGATCGGGCGACAGTTCGCCAGACCTGAACGTCACCACCATCCAGGCCACCGCGGTGCAGGACGTGGCGGGCAATGCCATGGTGTCGACGACCGTTCCGACCGGAGCCAACAGCCTCGCCGGCAACCGGGCGCTGGTCATCAATGCGCCCCTGACCAGCGCGAGCTTTACCACGACCAATGCATCGACCAACGAAGGTGCAGTCGGTGCCGCACCGGTACTGGCATTCACCGTGTCGCTGAGTGCACAGGCGGAGGTGGGACAGTCGGTGGGATGGCGCGTGGTGTCGAGTGGCAGCAATGCGGCGACGAGCGCCGATTTCTCGGGTGAGCTGAGCGGAACGCTGGTGTTCGCCGCCGGCGCGACGACCGGGGTGATCCGCATCGGCCTCGCGGGTGACACCACGCTGGAAGCGAACGAGACGTTCCAGGTCATCCTCGAGAATCCCGCGGGGCCGCTGGTCATCGCCGGCGGTGTCGCGCGCGGCACCATCGTCAACGACGATGGTGCTGCTACCGTGCTGACCGGCGCGAACGACACCCTTGCCATCACCACGGGCGGCTGGTGGCAGGCCGCCGGCGGGACCGACGCGCTCGATGCCAGCGCTGCGACGCAGTCGGTCATACTCGACGGTGGCGCGGCCAGCGACACCCTGACGGGCGGCAGCGGCGTCGATCAGTTGATCGGTGGCGCTGGCAACGACGTGCTCACGGGTGGCGCGGGTGACGATGTACTGACTGGCGGTAACGGTGCGGATCAGTTGACCGGCGGGGAAGGTCGGGACACCTTCGTGTTCGCGGCGGGGGCGTCAGGCCAGGCGACCGGTTTCGATACCCTCACGGACTATGTGAAGGGCATCGTGGGCACCGCAGATGCGATCGAGTACTCGAGCGCGCTGCGCATCGGTGGTGTAGTCACCGCGGCGACGGGTACTCGGGCAGCGATCAGCCAGAGCACCGGGGTGGCGACCTTCGCTGCCGGGTCGGGGACCACGCTGGCCGATGCGCTGGCCGACGTCGCGACCAGCTTCGGTGCGGATGGTGCACAGACGGCGGGCGAGTTCGCGCTGTTCCAGGTCAACCAGACCGGCAACTACTGGATGATGGTGTCCGACGGCACTGGGGGCGTCACCGGAAACGATGTCGTCGTGCAGCTGTCCGGCGTCACCTCGGTGTTCGGCATCGACCTGTCCGCAGGTGTGCTGACGATCACCAGCTGACGCGTCGAGCGATACGGGTCCCGAGTGGCGGGGCAGGGGCCGTCGTCCCCCGCTCCGCCTTTCCTTTTTCTGTGAATCCATGCGCATCCTCTTCGTCCATCAGAACTTTCCCGGCCAGTTCAAGCACCTGGCGCCTGCGCTGGCGCAGCGCGGACACGAGGTCGTCGCGCTGGGCTGGGGCGCGGCGTCGGACGCCCTTGTCCAGGGTGTGCGCGTGGTCCGGTATGCCGCGACGCGGGGTTCGTCGCAGCAGATCCATCCGTGGCTGGCGGACATGGAAACCAAGGTCATCCGCGGCGAGGCCTGCCTGGCGGCCGCGGCGCGGCTTCACGCAGGCGGCTTCCAGCCGGATGTGATCGTGGCCCATCCGGGCTGGGGAGAAAGCCTGTTCCTCAAGGTGTTGTGGCCGCAGGCACGGTTGGGCGCCTACTGCGAGTTCTTCTACCGACCGGAGGGCGCCGACTCGGGCTTCGATCCGGAGTTTGCGGTGCGCAACGTCCATGCCGACCGCTGTCGGCTGGCGATGAAGAACCTGAACAACCTCGCCCAGTTCGAAAGCCTGGATGCAGGCCTCAGTCCGACGCACTGGCAGGCCAGCACCTTCCCGCCGCGGGTCCAGGACCGCATTTCGGTGATCCATGACGGTATCGATACCGGCCGGCTGCGGCCGGACGCAAACGCTGCGGTCCATCTGGAAGCTGCCGGTGGCAAGCCGCTGGTGCTGAGCCGAGACGACGAGGTGGTGACCTTCGTCAACCGGAACCTGGAACCGTACCGCGGCTACCACGTGTTCATGCGTGCGCTGCCACGGTTGCTGGCCCGTCGGCCCCGTGCGCAGGTGGTGATCGTCGGCGGCGACGGCGTCAGCTATGGCAGTGCCCCCGACCGGGAGAGGCACGGCGCAGCCTCCTGGCGTGACATCTTTGCGGCAGAGGTTCGTCCCGCGATCTCCGACGCGGACTGGGCGCGGGTCCATTTCATCGGCCGCGTGCCCTACGACCGTCTCGTGGCGCTGCTGCAGGTCTCGACGGTGCACGTGTACCTGACCTATCCCTTCGTCCTGAGCTGGAGCCTCCTCGAAGCGATGAGCATCGGTTGCGCGATCATCGCCAGCGACACTGCGCCGCTGCGGGAAGTCATCGAAGACGGCGTGACCGGACGTATGGTCGACTTCTTCGACAGCCAGGCGCTTGCGAACGCGGTATCCGACCTGCTCGACGATGCACCGGCGCGGGCCCGACTGGGCGCGGCGGCGCGGCAGCGGGCGGTCGAGCGCTACGACCTCCAGGCTGTCTGCCTGCCGCGACAACTCGCGTGGGTAGAGGGTCTGCAGGCGTGAGACCCGCGCCAGCCTTGCCTTGACGGACTCGGCCAGCGCGGTCCTGCAGGCAGCAGGCAATCAACACTTTCACACCACCCAGAAGGGGAAAACAATGTCGTGCATGAGAGGCATCCTGACCGTACTCATGGGACTGACTGCGTCGAACGTCGCAGCCCAGTCCCCCTCCTACCCGGCCCAGCAGCTGCTGTCGACCACCCGCACTGTCGTCGGGGAAGACATCCGCTATCCGTCGGGCGCCCAGCCGCGGGTGAAGGTGGCCATCGTCACCATCCAGCCCGGGGCATCGACCGCCATCCACCGCCATCCGACGCCGCTGGTGGTCTACGTCCTCGAGGGCCAGGTGACCGTCGATTACGGCTCGCATGGCGTGAAGACGTTCAAGCAGGGCGAAGCGATGGTCGAGGCCATGGATGTGGCGCATCGCGGGATGAACCGCGGAACGACCCCGGTCCGGTTGCTGGCGGTCTACATCGGTAGCGAAGGTGTTCCGGAAGTCGTGATGGAGCGTTGACGCGAGTGCAGGGGCGTCGCTGACACGCCGGTCGGCGACGTATCGATGCGTGGGCGGGCGCGCCGATGCCCGGGGCGTGCAGGTTAGCCAAGGTATCCGGCTTGACGATTTTGACCAGATAGCGCAAACTGAAGAATCGCCAACAGCGCACGCGAAAAGACGTCATGACCGGCAGGCACGATGCACAGGCAGTTCCCGTTCGGTCCGTGGCGGCGAAGACCGGTGGCCGATGCGCCGTGTCGTGGGGACATGGCCGCAGCACAGGCTTCACCCTCGTCGAACTGATGGTCACGGTGACCGTGCTGGGCATCCTGCTGCTGACCGCGATCCCGCGCCTGTTCAGCGCCGAGTCGGAAGTCACGGTCGCCGCGACCTCCGACTTCGCCGAGCGGCTGAAGCTGCGCGTGAACGAAGTGCGCAACCGTTACGTCGAGGTGGGCATGGACGCCACGGCCGGCGCGGCCATGGTCCCGATGCGCGACGGCACCTCGGTGCGGGTGCACACCGGAGCGTCCGGCGGATTTCCCGCGGCCGACCCGGAGGGGCTCGGGCGACTGCTTGCCTGCCCCGACTTGAAACAGTGCGACGGCTTCA
>CANHBC010000192.1 GCA_947458835.1 Betaproteobacteria bacterium
GGCCTGGGCCTGGGCGTCGTTCTGGCCGCTCGCGGGCCTGGCGGCGGCCGCGTCCACGCTGCTCACCCTGCGCCTGCGCGCACCGGACGACCGGCAGTTGCGTGCCGCGCTGTTCGCCCAGGCGGTCGGGGTCGCCGCGCCCGCCCTGTCCGGACATCCGCTGTCGATCGCCCTGTCCGCGGTGCTGGTCGGCGGCACGTTCGTGCTGGTCACCCTGACCGCGCTGCGCGTGGCCCGGCAGGTCGAGCCGGTGCTGGCCACGCGGCTGTTCGCGCTGATGACGACCTGGTTCGCGCTCGGTCAGGTCGCCGGGCCGCTGGTGGCCGAGCGCATCGTGGCCTGGACCGGGGGCTTCTCCGGAGCGCTCACGCTGGCCGGGGTCAGCCTCGTGCTGGCGCTTCTGCTCACCCCGGTGGCGCCGCGCCGGCCGCACTGAGCGCCGGCTCGGGCCGGCAGCGATCGCGCAGTCGGTGTAATGTTCGCGCCGTCATTCCATCCTAGGAGCCGCGCCCATGTCCACACCCGATCGTCCGCAGGTCATCGCGCTTGAGGAGCACTACTTCGACGCCGAACTGTCGAAGCTGTTCGAAGGCCACGAGTCGCAGCCCAAGATGGGCAAGCGCCTGCTCGATATCGAGGACGAACGCATCCGCCTGATGGACGAGGCCGGCGTCGACGTGCAGGTGCTGTCGCATGGTGCCCCTGCCACGCACCGGCTGGACGCTGCCACCGCGGTGCCGATCGCGAGCCGGGTGAACGACCGCCTGAAGGAGATCATCGACCGCAACCCGACCCGCTTCGCGGGCTTCGCCACGTTGCCCGCGGTCGACCCGAAGGCCGCCGCCGACGAACTCGAGCGCTCGGTCACCAAGCTCGGCATGAAGGGCGCGATGGTTCATGGCCTGACCAACGGCCTGTTCATCGACGACAAGCGCTTCTGGCCGATCTTCGAGCGTGCGCAGGCGCTCGACGTGCCGATCTACATCCACCCCTCCCGGCCGCACCCGGCGGTGATCGATGCCTACTACAAGGACTACGTCCAGGAGTTCCCCTCGATCACGAACGCGGGCTGGGGCTTCGGCGTCGAGACCGGCACCCAGGCGCTGCGCCTGGTGCTCTCGCGCGTGTTCGAGACCTATCCGAACCTGAAGATCATCTGCGGCCACCTCGGCGAGGGCCTGCCGTTCCTGCTCTGGCGCATCGACATGACGATGTCGCGCTCGGGCAACAGCCCGCTCTACTTCCGCGACGTGTTCCGCAACAATTTCTGGCTCACCACCAGCGGTGCGTTCTCGCATGCCGCGCTGTTGTGCACGATGATGGAGATGGGCGTCGATCGCATCCTGTTCGGCATCGACTACCCGTACTGCGAGAACGCTCCGGGTACGAAGTGGATGGAGGACGTGCCGCTGTCGACCGAGGACCGGATCAAGATCCTCAACGGAAACGCGAAGCGGCTGCTGCGGATGTGAGGGCGGGGCCGGCGGCCCGCGCCGCCGCGCCTCCGCTGCCGGCGGTTCAGGCCGCCGGTGGCCGCTGCGGCGGCTCGATCGTGCCGATGTGCATGCCGTAGCTGCCGCGCCGGCGGTCCTCGAAGTAGTGCGTCAGCGTGTTGCGCACGGTGGCGAACGCGAGTTCATGCCACGGTACCTCCGCCTCGGAGAACAGTTTCACCTCGAGCGACTCCTCGCCCGCGCCGAAGTCGAGGTCGAGCAGTCGAGCCCGGAACAGCAGGTACACCTGGCTGATGTGCGGGATGTTGTAGAGCGCATAGAGGTGCAGCAGTTCGACCCGAGCGTTCGCCTCTTCCAGCGTCTCGCGCGCCGCGCCCTGCAGGGTGGTCTCGCCGTTCTCCATGAACCCGGCGGGTACGGTCCAGAACCCTCGGCGCGGCTCGATCGCGCGGCGGCAGAGCAGGATGCGGTCTTCCCATTCGGGGATGCATCCGACCACCATCTTGGGGTTCTGGTAGTGGATGGTGCCGCAGTCGTCGCAGACGAACCGGGGCAGCGAATCGCCGGCCGGTACCTTCAGACCCACAGGTGCACCGCAGTGGCTGCAGAAATTCATCGTCTCGACCGTTGAGCGGGGGAGCGATTATCGCATCGCCACCGCCGTCAGGGGCCGGTGGGCCCGTCGGCGACGGCGTTGCGGTACGGGGCGTGCTCGTTGAGTTCGTCCACGTAGTGCGCGATGCCGCGTGCCTCGCGCGCCAGGAAGTCCTCGACCGCGCGCGCGAAGCGCGGATGGGCGAGCCAGTGGGCCGAATGGGTGACAGTCGGTACCAGTCCGCGGGCGAGCTTGTGCTCGCCCTGCGCGCCGCCCTCGAACACCGCCACCCGGTGCTCGATGCAGTATTCGATCGACTGGTAGTAGCAGGTCTCGAAGTGCAGGCCGGAATGCCACTCGGTACCGCCCCAGTAGCGGCCGTACAGTCGGTCGCCCGAGTGGATATCCAGCGCGCAGGCCACGGGCATGACCCGGCCGGCGTCGCTGCGCTCGCCCAGCACCAGCAGGAAATGGTCGGGCAGCGCCTCGGCCACGCGCAGGAAGAAATCGAGGCTCAGGTAGGGTTGCTGACCGTGCCGCTGGTAGGTGTCCGCGTAGCAGCGGAAGAAGAAGGCCCAGTCGGCTTCGGTGATGTCGGTGCCACGCTTCCAGCGGTACGTGATGCCGGCCTCGCGCACCTTGCGCCGCTCCTGCTTCACCTTCTTCCGCTTGTCGTGGTTCATGGTCGACAGGAAGTCGTCGAAGCTGGCGTAGGGCTGTAAGTCGGGCTGTAAGTCGGGCAGCAAGTCGGGCTGTGCTTCGAGCGTTGCGTCGCTGGTGCCGTGAGCGCTGGCCGGGCCGCCCGGAGCACCGCCCCGGTTGTGCCAGTGGAACTGCACGCCCTGGCGTGACAGCAGTCCGGCGGAGGCGAGCGCGGTGCGATCGGCCGGTTCCGGATACAGCACGTGCAGCGAGGACACGTCCAGCCGGCGGGCCAGTTCGAGCGCGCCGGCGAGCAGTGCCTCGCGATCGTCCGCGCAGTCGGCCAGCAGTCGCGGACCGCCCACCGGTGTGAACGGCACCGCGCAGAGCAGCTTGGGGAAGTAGGGCAGTCCGCTGCGGCGGTAGGCATCGGCCCAGGCCCAGTCGAACACGTACTCGCCGTACGAGTGGTCTTTCTGGTAGAGCGGCATCGCCGCCACCAGCCTGCCGGCACGCTGCAACGTGAGGAAGCGGGAAGTCCAGCCGGTTTCGGGTACGGCGCAGCCGGTCGCCTCCAGCGCATGGAGGAACTCGTGGCGCAGGAACAGTTGCCGTCCCGCCAGCCGGTTCCAGGCGCGGGCGTCGATGTCGCCGATGGATGCGTGGACCTCGACCACCGGTGCATCGCCCCCGGACCCCGGCAGCGTGGCCGGGCGCGGGTCAGGCGTAGGCTCGATGATATAGTCCTCGTCGTGAAGATAGCACTTGCACAACTCAATCTAACCCTCGGCGACCTGTCCGGCAATGCCGCCCGGATTGTCGGTGCCGCACGCGAGGCGCAGGCGGCCGGGGCCAGCCTGCTGGTGACCCCCGAACTGGCGATCTGCGGCTACCCGCCCGAGGACCTGCTGCTGCGCGAGGACTTCTACCGGCGCTGCGACGAGGCGGTCGAGACGGTTGCCCGCGAGGCGCCGGACGTGACGATCGTGGTCGGCCATCCATGCGCGGTCGACGGGCGCCGCTACAACGCGGCCTCGGTACTGCGCGGCGGCCGCGTCATCGCCCGCTACCACAAGCGCAACCTGCCCAACTACACCGTATTCGACGAGCAGCGCTATTTCGATGCCGACACCACCCCGTGCGTGTTCGAGCACGAGGGGGTACGGTTCGGCATCAACATCTGTGAAGACGTCTGGGGGCCGCAGGGCAGGGCGCATGGCGAGCCGCGGGCGTTCCACGGCGAGCATGCGGTGGCGAGCGAATCCGGCCCTGCGCCGGCGCCGCTGGCCGCGCGCGAGGCCGGCGCGCAGTGCCTGCTGGTGCTCAATGCATCGCCGTACCATGTCCGGAAGCAGCGTGCTCGCTACGAGGTGCTGCGCAAGCGCGTCGCCGAGACAGGCCTTCCGGTGGTGTTCGTGAACCACGTCTGCGGCCAGGACGAACTGGTGTTCGACGGTGCGTCGTTCGTGCTTGGCGCGGCGGGCGAACTCGCGCTGCAGTTGCCCTGGTTCGAGGAACGCCTGGGTGTGGTCGAGTTCGACGGCGCGGCGATGCAGCCCGGGCCGTGCGCGCCGGAATTCGAGCTCGAGGAAGAGGTCTACCGTGCGCTCTGCCTCGGCGTGCGCGACTACCTCGGCAAGAACGGCTTTCCCGGCGCGCTGCTCGGCCTGTCGGGTGGCATCGATTCCGCACTGACCCTGGCGGTGGCGGTCGATGCGATCGGCGCCGACCGCCTGCATGCGGTGATGATGCCCTCGCAGTACACCGCCGACATGAGCGTCGACGATTCGCGCACCATGGTGAAGACGCTCGGCGTGCGCTACAGCGAACTGCCGATCCGGCCGGTCTTCGACGCGTTCCTGCAGACCCTCGAGCCCGAACTGCGCGGCACCCGCCCGGACACCACCGAAGAGAACCTGCAGTCGCGCATCCGCGGCACGATGCTGATGGCGCTGTCGAACAAGTTCGGTTCCATCGTCCTGACCACGGGCAACAAGAGCGAGATGAGCGCCGGCTATGCCACCCTCTACGGCGACATGGCCGGGGGCTTCGCGGTGCTCAAGGACGTCTCGAAGACGCTCGTGTACCGGTTGTCGCGCTGGCGCAACCGTAATGGCGAGGTAATCCCCCAGCGGATCATCGACCGGCCGCCGAGCGCCGAACTGCGCCCGGACCAGACCGACCAGGACAGTCTGCCCGAGTACGATGTGCTCGACGGCATCATCGAGGCTTACGTCGAGCGAGACCAGTCGCCCGAGGAGATCGTCGCTGCCGGCTTCGACCGCGCGGCGGTCGAGCAGGTGGTGCGCCTGATCCGGCTCGCGGAGTACAAGCGGCGGCAGTCGCCAGTGGGCATCCGGATCACTCCGCGCGGCTACGGCAAGGATTGGCGCTACCCGATCACCAACCGCTTCCGGCACTGATCCGCCGGCCGCCCGGTCCCCCCTCCGAACCATCGACAGGAGCCAGCGATGAAGAAGATCGAAGCGATCATCAAGCCGTTCAAGCTCGAGGAAGTGCGCGAGGCGCTGTCCGAGGTCGGTGCGAGCGGACTCACGGTCGGGGAGGTCAAGGGCTTCGGCCGGCAGAAGGGCCACACCGAGCTCTACCGGGGGGCCGAGTATGCGATCGACTTCCTGCCGAAGGTGAAGGTCGAGGTGGTCGTGCCCGACAGCATGCTCGAGGCGGCGATCGAGGCGATCACCCGCTCGGCACGCACTGGCAAGATCGGCGACGGCAAGATCTTCGTCTATGACGTCGAGCAGGCGATCCGCATCCGCACCGGCGAGACCGGCGAATCGGCGATCTGACCGCAGCGCTGCAGGTCCGGGCCCGCGTGGCCTCAGCCGCGGTCGCGCGCCTTCAGCAGGACGAATACGGCGCCACTGCCCCCGTCGCGCGGCGTGGCCTCGCAGAACGCGACCACCTCGTCGCGCTGGGCAAGCCAGTGCGCGACCTTGGCCTTGAGTACCGGCTCGCGGTTGCGCGAACGCAGCCCCTTGCCATGGATCACCCGTATGCAGCGCACCCCGCGGCGGGCGCATTCGCCGAGGAAGCCGGCGAGGTGGAGCCGCGCCTCGTCCCGCGTGAGCCCGTGCAGGTCGATCTCGCCCTGCACGATCCAGTGGCCGCGGCGCAGCTTGCGGAACACCATCGGCGAGACGCCGTCGCGCTTGAACGCGAGCTGCTCACCGGTCTGGTTGTCCAGCTCCCAGGTGACCGCATCAGTAAGGCTGTCGACGAGTGCCGCCCGGTCGTCCGCCCAGCGCTGGAGCGGCACCGGCCGCACCGCCGGCGGCGGCGGCGCGATCCGGCCCGGGTCTGGTAGCGGTCGCGCGTCGGCCACC